>JBCDBQ010000715.1:0-3850 GCA_039183375.1 Pseudomonadota bacterium | reverse complement strand
GCGCCGTGCCCGGTGATATCGACATAACTCTGAACAAAAACGAAGCCAATCATGCCCAGCGCTGCAAGCCTTGTGAAAAGACCGACAATGATGAGAACAGGCAGGACGATCTCTGCATACGTTCCGGCATATGCAATCAACGTATAGGGAAAGAAGGCGATCTGACTGGTATCGTAGGTGACTGCCTCCATAACCTTTGGAAACATCTGCACATAGGCGCCATCGGTGATCGTCAGAAAACCCAGGGCACCATCACCGATTTTGGTCATGGCGGAATTGAAGAAGTAAAGGAATAGAACCGCTGCGAAGACTAGGCGCGCAACGAGCCCGAGCAGCCAATCTTCCAGCGCATCCTGGAGACTTCCAAAAACAGCCCTATGCAAATTGGCGATAGCAGAAAACATCGATGGTGATTCCTCTTCTTACGATGAGTTGTCATTGATAGCCACGACGGCGCCCAGGGCAAAAAGCGCCTGGAGCTGGATGGTCAAGTCAAAGTCAGCGCCCGTATCCATGGCGGAGCCGGCTGCCATTTCGAGCGTTTGACCATGCATCAATGCCGATATGAACGCAAAGCTCGGTTCCGGCAACTGCCGCGTCTCGACCGACAAAGCAGGACGCACGATCAAAGCTGCTTCCGAGACCTTCATGTTGACGTCGTCGGATGTCCCGCGGTTGGTCGAAGCCGCCCAAAGTGAAACGACGGGCCAGCGCGAGCGGACAAGGGCCAGGGATGGATGAAGAGCAAATCGGAGGTCACCGGGGGCAACACTCTCGTCGTTGTGCTCGTCAAGGCAATTGCCAAGATCTTGGATAGAAAGCGGTGCGCAATCTTCTGCGTGATAGGCGTTCAACCTTGCCCATTCGAGACGGGCAACGTCACCAAGATAGGGGGTGCTTGCCGCCGGCGGAAAACCATCGAGAAATTCGCCGAATGCTTCACCATACCGGAAGAGCAAAGGTGACTGTGGCGGGTTCTGATCGATATAAATGCGTGCGGAGGCGGCAAAAAAATCCTCGCCGACAAGCTTCTCAACTGCGGGGAACGTCGCTCGCAGCGCCTCGGTCATGCCGGCAACAACGTTGTTGCGATAGACATTGAAGCGGCGGGGTACGGGCCGCCCGCGGCGCCATGCAATTGATTCCGGCACCGCAAGATCGGGTTGGGTCAGTGCTTCGACGAAGCCGGCTTGGACATCAGGCAGTTTGCGCGTCACAGCTCACACTACCTTCGCGCTCCAAGATCTTCTCAGCACGTAGCGCTTCATCGAACAATGCTGGCCATGCCGGCACATTGGTATCCCATTCAATGAGCGTTGGCCGTTTTCCCGCTTTCGCGATCGTCCGCGCATACAGAGACCAGACGGAACCGATAACGGGCCGATCGTGACTATCGATCAGCAGGCTCTGGCCTTCGTCATCTCGATCCTCTGCATGCCCGGCGAGATGAATCTCACCGACCAGCTCCAACGGGAAATTATCAATATAATCCTCAGGCGAATAGCCCTGGTTGGCTGCTGAAACAAAAACGTTATTCACGTCGAGCAACAACCCGCAACCAGCCTGATCCGTGACACGTTCGAGAAAGCTGAGTTCGCTCATCGTACTATCGGTAAAGTCGAGATAGGTCGATGGATTTTCCAAAAGCAAACGCCGCCCGACCACATCCTGAACTTCCTTGATATGGTCGCTCACTCGATCCGCTGTCTCTTGTGTGTACGGCAAAGGAAGTAAATCGTTGTAATAGACGCCGTCATGCGTTGACCAAGCAAGATGCTCGCTGAACAGACCGGGTTGGTACCGTTCATTTAACGACTTCAGCCGCAAAAGATGGTCCTTATCCAGTGGATCATGCCCACCGATTGATAGGCCGACCCCGTGGAGCGACAGCGGATAAAATGTACGAATGCGTTCGAGAAAATGGTGGGGCGGGCCGCCATGACCCATGTAGTTTTCAGCATGGATCTCGAACCAAGCGACGTTCGGCTGGGATTGGAGGATCTCCTCGTAGTGCTCGGCCTTGAGGCCGACACCCGCCCGCGATGGAACCTCGTCCGGGCAGCGCATTACGCTTGGCCCTCCAATCCCCAAATCCGAGCGTGCTCGTCAGCCCGTCGGCAGATCGCGCTCAAGTTCTTCAAGGGAGCCCTGCCGTCCTTCGGGGAGCTCAAACTGAGCCGTCTGCCCCTCGGCACCGTACTTCTCGCAGTCCCCAGCAGGTACCAACGTCCAAGCATTGCCTTGGTAGTCAACGGTAGACGTTCCAGCACAGGTTGTGCCAGGGCCAGCTGCGCAATCATTTTGACCGGCGAGAGAGATACCGAAGCATTTCTCTTTAGCTTGCGCATTTGCAGGCGCTGTTGCGCCAGTAGCAACGGCCGCTGCGACAGCGCCGGCAATCATGGCAGAGGTTAAGACAGTGGTTTTTGTGGTCACATCTTTTCTCCTAAGCAATGCGGTGTGGGGTTGCCAAAATACAATACCGCACTCGTTGTTGTTTGGTGATGACGGACGAGCAGGTCAACCGTCAATTGGCGCCTCACTGCTGTAGGTGCCATCATTCGCGTTAATCGACTTCCAGCTCTTGGGGGAAGCATCCTTGACTTCCAGGCCGCCACTCCAGTTCCCGTCAGCAGTTGCAATTTGACCAGGAATGTTCTCTTCCCAGAAACCAACAACGTTGGGCGTGATGTTCAAATAGAGCTTGCCGTCAACGATCCGCCAGAGATTCGGGTTCGCCGGCACCTTGCCGCCCTGGGCGACACCATAGGCGCAATGGCCGTCGAATTGCGGGGCGTAGGCTTCAGGATTGGCGACAAACTTGTCCCTATTCTCTTCAGACGAGAAGGCCCAGGTTGCGCCATTGTACTCTGCGGTAATACTAGCATTACCCGGCACCGCTTCCGGCTGCGATTGGCCAACGGGCGCCTGCTCGAGGCTTTGATACGCCACGACGTCATAGCCACTGACCGCGAATTTCGTCTCATCCACATATTGCGGGCCGGCGTGTGCAGCTCCCGCCATCATGACGGATGCAGCTGTCAACAGGAAAACGTTTCGCAAAGTGTGTCCTCCTCCAATACGGTTGCGGAGTCTTGCATCTCATTACATCGCCTGGAAAGCAATTCGCAGATTGACACGATGACGTGATAGGCGTGCGAGCGTCCTCCTATTGATCGCTGAATGCAAGTCTTGTGCTGAGCAGACCATCTTTGAGATGACCCGCACTTGCCAGCCATGCAACCGCATCCCTCAACGTATCGCTCAGAGGTCTTGTCGGTAGCCCGAGTTCGGATTGGGCCAGCCGCCCATCGAAAACGATCGGCCTCAGACCCGTCCGCACGCCGTCCAGCGGCGCAATCGGTGCACGACCACTAAAAGCGCTGGACCAGAGCTCTAGCATTGCGCTGACCACGAGAGCCATGCCGCCTGGGACCCGCCATGTCGGCATATCCCGCTCGGTGACCTGTTGTAGACACTGCAAGAACGACGCCATGTGAATGCTATGCCGGTTTAAGATGTAACGTTGTCCTGGACGACCTCGCTCGCAGGCAAGCCGATGTCCGGCCGCCACATCTCGCACATCCATGATATTCAAGATGCAATCAGCATAGGCAAAGTTCTTGCCGTTGACGAAGTCCAAGAGCATGCGGCTCGGCGGCGTGAAGTGGTGATCACCCGGGCCAAGCGGTAAGGTGGGCATAACGACAACAACAGGCAGTTTGTCGGCAAAACGTCTCGCCACCGCTTCAGCATGCCATTTCGAACGCGCATAGTGACCTATCAGTCCATGCTCACAACTTTGATGACCTTCGTTCAGGGTCATCGCACGACGGCGATCCTTGCAGTC
>JBCDBQ010000714.1:0-3852 GCA_039183375.1 Pseudomonadota bacterium | reverse complement strand
TGCATGGCTATCCCGTGCTGTCCAGCGTCAGCCGACTTGGCTGATTGGCCCCAAGCCAACAAGACAAGAACTGCAGTCAGAGCGCGCGCAAGCATAGCAGAACCTCGGTGTTTTCTGGCATTCCTGAAGTCGAGTACCACCTATCGCCGCGAGACATGCCACCACAATACGGACAAGGTAAGATAGCAAGATCAACACCGTCCCGGACTCGTGGCCGCTGGGCCACGAAATCCACACGTTTAAGACGTGTGGCAACTTTGATCGGAAGTTAGCCATTGGATTGCCTCATTCGAGCCGTTACTCCGCCTCTGTCGGCAGCGAACGGACAACACCGGCTGCTATCGAATTTAGCTAGAGAGCGTGGGGACAGGCGACGTCAGTCGCTGATGCAACAATTCGGAGCGTTACATGATGAGACTTAGCGAAGTCAGCGGATACGGATATCACCTGACGGTAGCTCTGGCGGCGCTGGTCGGCGGAAGCTTACTGAGTGTTGGGGCAGCACAAGCGCAAAAGAAGAAGGCTGCTGCTGGACAACAAAGTGCATGGGTGAAGCTTTGCGAAGCACCAACTTTAACCAAAGCCAAGAAAGGTGGCGGACAGACTAAAGAGAAGAAGAATATCTGTCTGACCCATCATGAGCGCCTCGACGGTAACACGGGCATGGTGATCGTTTCGGCTGCCATCCGGCGGGTTGAAGGTCAGAAAGACCCAAGCCTCATGGTCATGGTGCCTCTCGGCATGGCCATCCCACCAGGCATGAAAGCCGCAGTCTACAATAAGGACCAGTGGGCACGGGCTCAAAAGAAAGAAAAAGTAGCCGACAAAGAGCTCAAGCCAATCTCTCTGAAGTACAGCCTCTGCCATCCAGCCGGCTGTACAGCGGAGATTAAGATTACTGAGAACGTTGTAAAATCCATGAAAACCGGCGGCGGCCTTATGGTACTGGCCCTTAACGCTACCGGCAAACCAGTGGCGTTTCCCATCCCCCTAACAGGCTTCACCAAAGCTCACGATGGCAAGCCCGTTGACAACAAGGTTTATAGTAGTGCTCGTGCCAACTTGATGTCGCAGATCCGGGAACGGATGCGGGCACGGATCGCGCAGCGCGCAACTGGCGGCAAGCTACCTCAGCCAAAGAAAAACTAGGGCGTTTTAAGCACCCAACAGATTTCATCTGCAATGCGTAATTCAAAGCCGCCCGGACGTTGTCTGGGCGGCTTTTTCTATTCCTATCGCTAAGACGCCTGGATATCAGTGCCAGAAAGGTCGACCAACTACCAAATCAACCGATTAATCTAGTGCTCCTGAAGATAAATGGCCCGCAGTTCGCCATCATCACCTTCCATGAACATTTCCGTCACCTGGGGATGACGCAATGGATCACCACTCGTATCGGGTAACAGGTTTTGCTCGGAAACATAGGCAATATACTCTGTTTCAGCATTTTCCGCGAGAAGATGATAATAAGGCTGATCCTTACGTGGGCGGACATCTTCTGGAATCGACAGCCACCACTCTTCCGTATTCGCGAACTCCGGGTCAATATCGAAGACCACACCACGGAAGGGGTATATTCTGTGCTGCACAATCTGGCCCACAGAAAACTTCGCTTGCTTCATCATCTTGTTAAACCGAACTCGCGCTCATCTCACCTTATGATGTGACCGCTGATGAAGTTCCGTCAAGAGCTACGTGACAAAGTCGGGCGATGAGCCTCATAGCTTCACGAGAATGGCGGTATTCAGAACACATCATGTACCATAAATCTTTGCCAACTCTGGATCCTTACCAATCACCAAGTCAGCAAGTTCGACGATGACGCGCGCCTGCTTCCAGGTCGCATCATCCTGCATCTTACCGTCCAGCATAACAGCGCCTGTCCCATCCGGCATTGCCTCTAGTATGCGTTTAGCAAACTTGACTTCTTCCGGCTCCGGGGAAAAAACGCGCTTCGCAATGTCGATCTGGCTAGGATGAAGTGACCAGGCCCCAGCGCAACCCATCAAAAACGCATTTCTGAACTGCGCTTCACATGCGCTAGGGTCGGAAAAGTCGCCAAATGGCCCATAGAAGGCTTTGATCCCATTGCGTTGACAGGCATCCACCATCTTGGCCACCGTGTAATGCCACAAGTCTTGTTGGTGAAATGCTCTGCTGCTGGACTCGGAATTGTCGGCGCGAGTTGGGTCCTCCAGCACTCCATAAGCCGGATGACCACCACCGACCCGCGTCGTCTTCATGCCACGTGATGCCGCAAGATCGGCCGGACCAAGACTCATGCCATGCATACGCGGGCTAGCAGCCGCGATCTCCTCGACATTAGAAACGCCCTCGGCCGTCTCGAGGATCGCATGAATCATGATTGGACGGTCAATTTGCTGACGGGCTTCCAATTGGGCAAGCAATTGATCCAAATAGTGAATATCCCACGGACCGTCGACCTTCGGCAGCATTATGACGTCCAGCTTGTGTCCAGCGTGGGTTACGACTTCCAGAATATCGTCCAAGCCCCAGGGTGAGTTTAGACAATTGACCCGCGTCCAAAGACCCGTTTCGCCAAATTCGTTGGCCATTGCCATCTCGATAAACCCGCGTCGCGCGTCCTGCTTACTGCCGGCAGGAATGGCATCTTCTAGATTGCCCAGAACCACATCCACCTTCGGTATGATTGAGCCGAGCTTAGAGGTGATTTTCTCAGAATGCGGCGGGATGAAGTGGATCATTCTCTCAAGCCGCGTGGGCAATTCCATCATTGGCGCCGGTGCACCAATCGCAAGCGCCTTAAAAAAGTTTGCTGCTGTTCGCTGATGTGGCATTCAAATGCTCCGACTGGTGATCCACCTCAATTGCTGCAGCGCACTATCCCAACTTAATGCACTGCACACAATGCCCGCCCGCTCCGCTGATTAACTCCAGCGGCGGTTTGACCACATCCATTGCTCTGGATTCTCTTTGATCCACTCTTCGAACTGAACTTGCATTTGCGTCATCATCTCCCGGACATCTGCGGATTGGTTGGATGACCGAGGCACCCTGAGTTCCTTTAATTGGATCGAGAAACGGCTCTCTCCATCAATCCGCAGGCATCTCGCCATCCACACGCGCGCGCCGACACGACGAGCAATCATTGCACCTATGGCTTGCGTCTTCGCATCTCGGCCGAAGAAGGGCACCGGAATCCCGCTGCGATCGTAAAGATCGCAAACCATCCCCAGCTGACCGCCACGCCTTACAAAGTCAGTTATCAGGCGCGCCGTCCTCTGATTGTCACCGTGATCGCCTTCAACCTTCCCCCGGCCAAACAGACCACCGGGATAGATCTCGGCCCGCTGATCGCGAAGATATTGATCTACATAAGGGTTATTCACCGATCGATAGACGGCACCGGGTTTTTTCCCGCCCATTGTCATCGGCCAAATCGCAAGTTCCCAGTTCCCCATATGAAGCGACACGCCGACGATCGGTCCAGACTTGTTGATGTAGCGCTCGAACACGTAAGCATCTTCGACCTGGACCCGTTCCGGTTCCGCGAGAATTCGATCAAGCTGCATCGTCTCTGCCATCACCCGGCCGAGATTCTCCCAGTGGGCAAAGGCAATTCGTTCTCGCTCAGCAGCATTCATGTTTGGAAAGGCAACAGCGATGTTCTCGAGAGCCCTGTTGTGGCGCTTCCTCGCTACAAGCGGTGCCAGATAACGCCATGCCCATGCTGAAAGCCAAACACTGCGCCGTAAGCCAAAAGCACGAACGACCGCCACGATAGCTCGCAACGCGAGATATTCCCCTCGAAACTGGAGGTCACGGAAGTCCGGCCGTCCAAACATGCTCAGCAGGCGCATTCGAGCCGTC
>JBCDBQ010000713.1:0-3860 GCA_039183375.1 Pseudomonadota bacterium | reverse complement strand
GAAGCAGAGGGGGACCCAGCGAATAGCGCACCGGCGATACACAGTGCAAACCACAGCGGTATCAAGGATGAGACGGACAGAAGACGTTGCCAGATTGGCTCATCCTGAACCTGGATCCAGCTTGCGGGCTGAGACGACGATAAGGTCGCGCCAAAGCCGCCGAAGAGGTTGCCGATAGTTGTTGCCGAGACTCCGGTATGCCCGCTGCCATTGAACATGGCATCGTAACCAACTCCGATCGCTGCGACGGCAAACAGCAGATATGCCGACAAACGAAAAAACATAGAGACGGATTCCCACATAGCTCGCGATGAAGTGCCTGTATTTCGAGGCTCGCAAGCTCGTCCAGCAGCACTAGCCAAGCATAAACCCTAGCGTGCAAGTTCTAACAAACCACCGTTGTCATGATTTCCAATTGGTTAAGTTGCGCGCCCGACTGGCACTACCAAGCCAGAATTCCCAAGTGCTTGTCGCAGCAACTTTGACCGGGCCGAAACAATGCGATCCTCGAGCTCTCGGGGCATCTCCAGCTGTGCGACCAATTTCCCATCGGCAATTCCACGCGATAGAGCTGCAACCAGTTGCGTTGACCCGGATGCAGGTGCATAACCCGCCGATGTCAAACCAAGCGTCATCCGATTTCGTTGCCAGTGTCACTGCGGCCCACGCTGCGGTGCGCACCGTGCTGCAGCCAACGCCGCTGCAGTTCAATGCGTTCCTGAGTGATCGTCATGACGCCAACATTTATCTGAAGCGGGAAGATCTGACCCCGGTGCGCAGTTACAAGCTACGCGGCGCGTTCAATTTCTTTCGCAAAGCTGTCTCTCAGGCCGGGCCGGACGCGACTTTTGCCTGCGCCTCCGCCGGCAATCATGCTCAAGGCTTTGCCTATGCCTGCCGGCACTTTGGCGTTTCGGGCACGGTGTTTATGCCGGTGACGACCCCGCAGCAAAAGATCCAGAAGACGAGGGTCTTCGGCGGCGAGAATGTCGAAATCAAGCTGGAAGGCGATATCTTCGACCAATGCTACGCAGCTGCGATGGATTACGCCGAGCAGTCCGGTGCACGGTTCGTACCGCCGTTTGACCATGCTGACATTGTTGAGGGGCAGGCGACGGTTGCGCTTGAGCTGCTGGAGCAGGCGGGACGCCCGGTCGACGTTCTCATTATTCCGGTTGGTGGCGGTGGTCTGGCGGCTGGTGTCACCCAGGTTATCCGGGCGCTGTCGCCGAAAACGCGCATCGTCTATGTCGAGCCAGCCGGCGCGCCGAGTTTCAAGTCCAGTCTGGAGAACCAGGAACGAGTGCGCCTCGAGCGTGTCGATAACTTTGTTGACGGCGCCGCCGTCGCGCAGATTGGCGAGCTGAATTTTAGTCTGCTCAAGAAAACCGATCCGAACTCTGTGCTTCTTGTCAAAGAAGACAGTCTCTGCGAAACGATCATCGAGATGCTCAACATCGAGGGTATCGTGTTGGAGCCGGCCGGGGCCCTGGAGATTGATGCTCTGCGCCATCTCGATCCTTCGGATCTCAAAGGCAAGACGGTCGTCTGTCTGACGTCCGGTGGTAACTTTGACTTTGAAAGATTGCCGGAGGTGAAAGAGCGGGCACTGCGCGCTTCAGGTCGCAAGAAGTATTACATCCTGCGCTTACCGCAACGCCCGGGCGCGCTGAGAGAATTCCTCGATCTACTTGGGCCCGACGACGACATAGCGCGGTTTGAGTATCTGAAGAAATCAGCACGTAATTTCGGCTCAATCCTTCTTGGTGTTGAGACGCCGGATCCGGCGAACTTTGTTTTGCTCAACGAGAAGATGGATCAAGCCGGTTTCCAGTTCCAGGACATCACCGAAGATGACCTGGTGGCGAGCTTCATCGTTTAAGCATCCGATTATCAGTGTGCTATCGTGAATACGCTGAAAGGTCAGTCCTGACCGGGAAGCTTGATGTTGCCGCGCTTGGCGTAGATCTTGGCGACAGCAGAATCATCTTCTCGCCCGAGTCCGGCGTCCTGGGCAGCCTTGAATTGCTGCAACGCCGTCTCGGCCAATGGCAATGGAAAATCCTGCCGCTTGCCTTCGCTAGTGACGATCCCAAGGTCCTTGACGAAGATATCGACGGCCGACTTCGGGTCATAGTCGCCATCCACGATGTGTGGTCCACGGTTCTCAAACATCCAGGACTGTCCGGCACTGGCGCAGATCACGTCGTAGAGTGTCTTTGGGTCAACTCCGGCTTTGATACCGAGTGTCATGGCCTCAGCCGTGGCTGCGATGTGAACGCCAGCAAGGAGTTGATTGATCATCTTGACGCGTGAGCCGGCTCCGGCAGCCAGGCCTAAGCGATACACTTTGTTTGCGATGGCATCCGTCGCCGGCTTTGCTTTCTCAAATGCTGCATCTGACCCTGACGCCATAATGGTCATGTCGCCCTCCAAGGCCTTGGCAGCTCCACCGGAGACCGGCGCGTCAACAACAAGCATGCCATTGTCGACGAGGCGACCTGCGATCTGCTCAGCAAACTCCGGTGGCGTTGTTGCACAGGTTAGGAAGACGCAGCCCTCCGGAGCGGCCGAGACCGCACCCTTTGGTCCGAACAGGACTGTTTCCGTTTGCTCGGCATTGACGACGAAAACTAGAACGGCATCACATCCGTTAGCGGCTTCGGCAGGCGACTTGGTGGATTCTCCACCCTGCGTCACAAACCGCTTGAGGACTTCATCTCTGACATCGACGCCTACTGTTTCGACACCTGCCTTCAACAGCGATACCGCTGCACCCCAGCCCATCGAACCGAGCCCGATGACCGCTGCTTTGTATTTTTGTTGCCCCATGTGATCCCCTGAAATTTCCGCCCCAAACATGTCAGGCCCTAATAGGTGCCCCGATCGGGAACCTCAATTCTGAACGCAGCGCCAGCGGCTGAGCCCACGAGTTCTATTCTGCCGCCATGTGCCTGGACAAGTTCGGCGGATATGGCGAGGCCCAGGCCGGTGCCGCCTTTGCGGACGGCACCCTGAAAGGCCCGGAACAGGTGCTCTTGCGCTTTTGGAGGTACACCTGGTCCATTGTCACTGATTTCGATGATGGTTCGCAACGCTTCGCGCGTGGCGCTGACCTTGATACAACCTTCCGCGCCCTCACCTTGCGCATCCAAGGCCTGCGCGCTGTTGCGACAGATATTGTTGAGGACTCGATAGAGATGGTCACGGTCGGCGTCTATCTGGATCGCAGGGTCAATATCGATTTGCCAGTCAACGCCATCGCGCGGCAGATCCAGACCATCAGCTACTTCGTCGAACAGTGCCCTTATCGAAAAGATCTCGCGACGCGGAGCCGCTTCCTGGGCCTTGCCAAACTTCAATGTGTCATTGCAGAAGTTGATGGCGCGATCCAGGGACGCGATGAGTTTTGGCGCGAACCTTTGGACAGATGGATCCTGCAGGGTCGCCAACCTGTCAGAGATCAGCTGTGCGCTTGCCAGCATGTTGCGCAAATCATGATTGATTTTTGATACCGCGAGACCGAGCTGTGCCAACCGGTTCTTCTGCTGCAACAGGCCGATCATTTCATTCTGCATGTTTGCCAGTTCGCGTTCCGCTGTACCGAGTTCGTCGCCGCGGCCCGATGGCACGATCACGCGTCCCGGATCTTCCGGGTTTTCGCTGAACTCCAGCATGTTCTTACTGATGTCCATCATCGGTTGGACAAGAACCCGGATCAGAGCGAAGTAAACGAGGCTGGCCGCGATAACAGAAATGATTATGGAAAGAATCAGGATGTTGCGTGCGAACTTAAGCATTGCCTCTCTGAGAGGCTTTTCGGGCAATACGATCTCGACAAACTCGTCCATGGCTGGCGG
>JBCDBQ010000712.1:0-3867 GCA_039183375.1 Pseudomonadota bacterium | reverse complement strand
CGAACGTCCACTTTCCGCTGCTTCTGTTGAAAAACAACGTGTTGCTAGCGCAGAAAGTGGCGTACTAAACGGAGGGCGAGCGCCTTTTTGATCGGGCCGTTTGCCGTTGCTGCGGTGTAGGAAAGATCTTGGCCAGTTTGCGGAGGTTCTGAGCGGTTGCGGCTAGGAGGAATTCGTCGTTTGCACCACATGGGCCGCGCAATCGCAGCCGTCCGAGGCCGAGAATGCGTTTGAGGTGGGCGAAGAGCATTTCCACCTTCTTCCTGAGCTTCATCGAGATGTCGTACTGGCTGGTTTTGGCGATGTCGCGCGCGACTTGGCGGGCGTCTTCAGTTTCTTCGCGGCTGATCTTGCGAGCATCGGCATTTGGACAGCACTTGGCTTTGGATGAGCAGACCTGACAGACCTCTTTCAAAGCGCGATAGCGAGCGGTGCCCTTGCCCGTCAGCCCAGGGTTCGGGTCGGCGTAGTTGCGGCGGAACTGCTTGAGGGCGTGACCTTCGGGACAGATGTATTGGTCATTCTCAGCATCCCATTCGAAGTCGGCGCGGGTCCAGGTGCCGTCATTGCGACCGGACTTGTCGAACACCGGGATATGCGGCGCAATCTTGCGATCAACCAGCCAGCCCAGAAATGGGCCGGTGCCATAGGCGGTGTCCGCGATTAGTCTTTCCGGATGCAGATCGAACCGTTCCTTTACTCGGTTCAACATGGTTTTGGTCGATCCGACCGCAGCCTGCCGGATTAATCTAGTGGCCTCGACGTCAACGATGACTCCGTGATCTGTATCGATCAGGTAGTTGTCGGAATAGCTAAAGAATGCAGGACCTTTGCGTGGGGCGGTCCATTGGCTCGCCGGATCGGAATGCGATGTGAACTTCGGCTGTGCCTCGCTGGCAGCGCCGAACGCAGCCTCGTCCAGCGTGTCGAGATACTCGCGGACGGCGCGGGGTGCATCTGCCGGGTTGATGCCCGACACATCCCACTCTTCCTTCGGTGCTGTCAGACTAATGCGTACCAGTCTCCGGTGGGGCAGAGACGCTGCCCTTTAGGCTGCGCCATTCTTGGAGAGCGGCGGAACGGTTCTGCTTGAAGAAGTTTCAGGAGGAGAGACTGCGTTCCTGATTGAAGTGATTGTAGACGGAGGAGTGAACGGCGGCGAACTTTTGCAAACCGTGCATGCGCCGGAAGCGAAGCATCGCCCGTTCGCGTCGTCGGAAAGGAAGGTGTGAGTTCTCGGCCCTGTTGTTCAACCAGCGGCCGGTTTCCTGCCGCTCCATCGCACCGATCTCCTTCAGTGCCTCCCTGTAGGAGCGTAGTTTGTCCGTCACGAGGACCTCGGGCTGACCATGCTTCCGCAAGGCTTTCTTAAGGAACTTCAATGCCGCCTTCTTGTCTCGCGTCTTTGTCACAAAGCTTTCCAGCACCTCTCCTTCGCGGTCCACCGCCCGCCACAGGTAGTGTATCTCCCCGTTGATCTTCACAAACATCTCGTCGAGATGCCATGTCCACTGGCTCGAACGCATCCCCTCGATCCGGCACTAGCGGATCTCCGCGGCGAACATCGGCCCGAAGCGGTGCCACTAGTAGCGTATCGTTTCGTGGCTGACATCAAATCAACGCCCCGCTCGTGGAGCAAGTCCTCAACATTCCGCAGCGAGAGAGGAAATCGAATGTACAGCATCACCGCCAGGCGGATGATCTCAGGACTGGTTTTGAAATACTTGAAGAAGGCAGGTTGGTCATTTCCAATGACTACGCAACCGCCCTGCCCGCCTCAAGACAAGTTCTTCTGACAAGACCATGCCTCAAGAGTGGTGGACATCGGCAATTTACGGAAAGCACACACACCCTGCTCCATGCGACCGGCAACGGCCGCTTGGCACTCTGAAGCGATCATCTGACCAAAACAGTCAGGTGACGGTTTCGAGCCTATTGGCGACTTTGGAACCTCCCGGCGTATCCCACACAAATGGGAAAAACGCAGACCTTAGCCGCATAAGCTACCAAGGTCAGTCATGCAGAAAAGATCTTGAATTTTCGCATGCAAGTTGAATTTCTGTTCACTTAAAGTGAACCTGGACTGCCTGGCGGCCGAAGTAAGAAATTAGAGCATTAAGCAAAATGGCTATGCCTAGCATTTCAAATACCTCCTCCAGCGTGAATATGATGATGTAGGTCGTGGATAAATGACCTTCGTCCACCACCAGACCCCCTATCGCCTCAAGAACCAATGCCCCCGTCACGTACACCCCACCAGCAAGGACGATCTGCCATCTGAGCCTGCTCTCGATTGAGACCAGCCATCGTGCATAGAGCAAACCGACAGCAATTACCACAATGAGACCTCCGTAAACCCAATTGAAACCCGCGTGCCCAAACTGGAAGCCAAGGTCGGAAACATGATTGGGGGCCCAGAAGCCATGAAAATCCGTCATCTCATCGAGGCCGATATAGAGGAAGATAATCGACAATCCGTACCAAGGCAGGGCCTTCTCGCCGTGCAGTGAAGCGTTCACTGCGCCAATGGCGAACAGGCATGCAGCGAGAGCGAGCTGAAAAATGGAAAACCATGTCGGAATGTTCTGTTCACGACCCAAGTCAACGTAGAAGCCGTAGTTGTACAGGAGCGGAATGTCTGATGCGCACGTAGAGAAACTAAAGCACGTATAGGCTGCGATATGGAGAGCTGTGAGCAACGCAATGCAGCAAAGCAGCGATGCTGTGACGACTTTGCCTGAAATTCTGATCGTCAAAGCCGCCGACCCCGGTAAGACAAGAACACTGCGCGCATATAATGCCTATAAGTTTAGACTATCGAAAGGCGTGTGGGCTGTCCATCGCCGGCATTCTGGTTGCCAATTGGAATCTTGGCATGCCGACCGTCATTTGGCTTATGGCCATCGATTCAGACTTTGTAGTCTTCAAAACACAATCGGATTTCGCCGAACACCGCCGTTATTCCTTCCAGATGACCAAACACGTGTACATTGACCGAAACCGGATCTTAGCGACAAACAGTAAGAAGGTCAGCTTTGGCCCGCGTGCTTGCAATTGCTTCCAGGAGTTGGAAGTCCGCTTTTCAATCGTGTAGTCGGAATTGGCTTCTTAGCCCTTAGAGAGCGGTTCCGCGGACCTTTTCACAGCAGGCAGCGCGATTGGTTTATGTTGTCATACTCCTTAATCGACTCTCCCAAATCACCACGCAAAAGCGAGGTTCAACCTTTTGCGTGTCTAATTGTTAGCGTCGTGTACCGTGCCGTCGGCCTACCATCGAGTAGGTTCGTAAAACTAGGATACTCCAACTAAACGAGCAGACCGGACGAGCAGAACACTGGTAAAGCTTAAGGTTGGTATGTCCTGGTTCGCCAAGGTATGTTCAGTTGCGGCGGCACCACGACCGTTGTCCAAAGCCGGCCGGCGTGCAAAGGTAACTGCCATTACCGATCTGAAGCGCGCCGATCTTTTCGACCGGCGCAGATTTTCGATCGGCTAGCAAATTAAGAACCTCCGGCCGTACCGCCGACACTTGCCTTGGCAGTTTAGTAGATGATCCGGCGCTCGCATCGCCGTTCAAATTACCTGCGGTCGACGGGGTCACGCCGAATGCGCAAAGAACTAAGGCAGCAAAAAGCAGACGGCAGGTGGTGTGGCGAATACAACGGTCTTTCAACATAACGGCTCGATCCCTCAATTGTCACAGTCAGCGTCGGGCAATTGGCCAACTCTGCAAAGTCACCGGGTACTAATGTGCTGACGATTACCTGTAGAACCAGTCAACAACATGGTTTGACCGTGACGATAGTTTGCCTCGCGCGCATTGTGCCTCGAGGCCTCTCTTTGTTGCACAGTATTTAGCGCTGACTT
>JBCDBQ010000711.1:0-3871 GCA_039183375.1 Pseudomonadota bacterium | reverse complement strand
CGCTTCTTGAAAAGTACGTCAGCTTAACGTCCACGATTCACTCTAAACCAGCAAGTCGAACAATTACAAAACCCGCGGCTCCGATATGAACCAGTGTGATTAGGACGGATAGCGTGTGCAGCAGCTTGAAACGGTGAGTGTCACCTGTGTCCGTAGCGTTATTGATTGCGGGCATTAGAACCTGCCGTGCGAACACCGTTGTCACAGCGATAATTCCCATAATTGCGCTGGACACTGAATCTCTGGCGATGAGCAGGATAGTAGCTGCGCCTGCTGTGGCTATGACAAACAGGTAAAAGTGGGGGAAGGCCCGCCTTATGAGCGGTCCTGCCGCCTCCGCTGGGAGCGCGTTAAATACAAACGCCGCGAAACCGAAAGAATAGAGTACCGTTCCACCAAACATAAGCGCAGTAATTAGCAAAGCGAGTTCAAGCATTTGTATTCATTCCTTGATTAGTCACGGCTCATAAATCGCCTCGACTCTCTGGTCGAATGATTCACGCTGCTGGCGCGTCGTGGGATCGCATAGGGAACGTTGTCTCTATAGTCTCGGAAACGCTGACCAAATAGCTTCTCAAATCGCCGCTCTTTTAGCTTCGGTGCAGCAAGGCAGTAGCTTGTTAGCACGACAGCGAGAGTAAGCTGGTCCGGGGTCCACACTGGCACCGTCCACAGCGTCAAAGCAAAGGAGACGTAGATTGGCTGGCGTATTACTCGGAACAACCCAGTCGTGGGCATGTCTGGGAAAACAGGTCTGGCGTTTCGCATTAACGACATCCAGCCCAATGCGCCTGATTGAACCTCGGCCCCGGCATCCCAGCTGGCTTTAATCAGTAGCCCCCAAGACGCCGCATAGAGCGCGGTGATTAGGTAGAATGCCCAACCCTCTGCCTGCCACCAGATGACCCCTGTGGGGGTCCAAAGCGCAAAGAGCGCAAGCAGCTGGAGCGAGGCGATGATTGCATACGTGGATGTGCTCAACGTCGCGCTATGGGGACTTGGGACAAGGCCAGAGAGCCATTTCTTGCCATCGTCCGACAAAAGGAATGAGTGCGTCACCGGAAATTGCAGAACCAAAATGGCGTTGACGAATGCTGCGGATGGCCAAGGCACGGCCCCAAGGCTTTTGCTCATACCAAAAAACATGGCCACCACCATCGCAAGAACGGCGGCGGCAAAGATGGTGTGAGTGATGAACCCAAAACAAAGAGCGAGTATGATGCGACCGGTGCCAGGAGCGGGCTCGAAAACCCCTTTCACGAGCCAGATCAGCCGTTTGAAATGACTATCGCCCGGGCTGATCATGACAGCGTATCTGTCTGGTTGACCGGCTTTGCTCCAACCCAAGACGCGATCCGCGAGAGCATCGGTCTGAGCGGCAGGAAACCCCGATACGCAAGCTCTAGCAAAGGTAAGATCCCTGGTAACCTTGCGATACGCGCTAACCAATGCCATTTGGGTAAAGCGCCCCAAAGTTCTGTGAAACCGCGCGCGCCCGAAACAAGTTTTCCGTCCGCTCGTCGCACATGAAATCGACGCATTGCATCTTGCCGCGATAGATCGTCACCAAGACGCACATCAGGGTTTGAGACGTCGACAAAATGCAAACCATCAGAGCCCTCGCAGGAGGCATAGTGCCTGATCTCAACTGAGCAGAGCGGGCACGATCCGTCGTAGTACACCGTAGCGCAGGCTTGATCGGCTTTACCCGATTTGACTGCAACCTCAACTCGTTCCGTATTGTGCATTGTGTTCCACCTCTAACAGTGCGGTTCGCCCGATCTTGCTAAAGAGCTAGTGCAAATGCTGAAGAAACGAGGGCGCAGCTGCGGCAACTAGGTGTGGTACAAGGCCGCAACTTTCGGAGCAGCTGTCCAAATTCAAAGGCAGAACTGTCCGCAGCTGGAGACTCCAAAGCCAAATTGTGAATCTATGCTTTGAGCTAAGACCGGTTCTCAACAACCATTGAGCCTACGGCAACTTTGTCCGCGATCCTTGAATTCGTCCGACCACAGATTTTTGCGGGCGCGGCGAATGACCGGAATGCGGGCTGCAAACGCAGAAAATCGGTACTGTGTCGAGTGACCGGTATGGGCCGATCCAAACACCCAAGCGTCAGACAGGTGGGCGCAACTCGTGCCAATGGGTAAGCTTTTGAAATTCGTCTGCAAGCTTCAGCAGCGAGGTCTCCTTATAATGGTGGCCCACTATTTGTAGGCCAATCGGCATACCCTTTTGGGTCTGGCCACAGGGCAGACTAATCGCTGGGTTGCCTGTAAGATTAAACACGCATGTAAAGGGTACCAAACTTGCCAGTTCCTGTTTCGGGTCGAAATCCGCCAGAGGCATAGCTGGGTGTGGTGTTGTCGGTGTCAGTAAAGCCTGCGCGTCAGCTTCCTTGAGCGCGTGAGTTAGTTCCTGCCGCAACTGCGATCGGATTTTTATAGCGCCCAGCATTTGATCCTCGGGAATTTCCAGACCGGAATCGATCATTTCCGCGACCGCCGGCGAGAAATCATTGCCTCTTACCGCTAGAACGTTAGCATTGGCACATGCCAGCTCTGCCGCAAAGAATGTGACGATTGCTTCCACAGCCAATGGCAGCGTTGGGCATTCAATTTCAATAACTTCCGTGCCTGTTTGTCGGAAAACGTCGCACGCTTCCGAAAAAGCGGCTTTGATTTCCGGGTCGAGGGCGCAGGTTTTGGCAACCGCCTCAAGTGTCGCCGTCCCGAGAACAGCGATCTTGTCTGCGGGGCGAGGTCTATCGCCATATGCCGCTCGGCTCTGCAAGGTTGCTTTATCCCAAGGATCTGGCCCTGCAAGTATGGGCAGAATCCGGGTAATTTCAGCGGCGGACCTGGCGATGATGCCAACATGGTCAATCGATGGGGCTGACGCCTGACGCATTACGCCATGAGAGCTGATCAAGCCCCAGGTCGGCTTCAGGCCCGTTGTTCCTGTCATAGCTGCCGGTATGCGAACGGAACCTGCAGCATCGGTGCCAAGCGCAAAGCGGGCAGATCCAACGGCCACCGAGACGCCCGCGCCTGCACTTGATCCACCGGGATAGCAGGACAGATCCCATGGGTTACGTGTTGGTGGCTGATCCAGTCCGCAGGTCAACTCGTGCGCGATTTGCGTTCCGACCAGTATACCTCCTGCGGCGCGAAGCCGTTCAACAACAGCAGCGTCCTTTGTGGGCACTCGGTGTTCATAAGCTTTTGATCCTCCGGATGTAACTACGCCGGCCACGTCGAACACCTCTTTGACCGCGAAGGGCCATCCTTCAATCTGGGGCTCTTGAGGGGCAACATGGGTGTCAGCCGCACCGGCCTGAGCGCCAGAAATCAACAGATGCCTGTATGCGTGTACTTTCTCATCAGTGCGAGCTAAGGCGTCCAGTGCATCTGAGAGCTGACTGTTAATGGTAACAGACATGGGTTTTCCTCAGCTCCTTATTGGCAATCAATTACGTTACAAAGCAAATCGCTATCCAGTCCTGAGTCTATTCAAGCGCTTATGAATCAGCCGTGCCATCAAGCTCATCCAGCAGCTTGTAGTCCGTCGGCGGATCGTCACAAATACCCGGTCCACATTCCAGAAGCGCCGAACCGGCGTTGATCACAGCTAAAAGTAAGATCACAAAGAACGCCGTTTTTGCTAGTTGGCTGCCACCGAACCTTTCGGTTGCCCGGACGTCCGATGCCAGATCGTATTGCTTTTCAAAGACGAGCATGATCGCAGCGCCAAGGATCACCAGGCCAAAGGCTATTCCAGCCCAAGTGTAGAAATGCAAACCGAGTACGGGCGAGCCATAGTGACCTGTTCCGGGAACGATGTGTAGCAGGATCTGTCGGATCGAAACGCT
>JBCDBQ010000710.1:0-3878 GCA_039183375.1 Pseudomonadota bacterium | reverse complement strand
GACGTCAAACCGCAGCTCGATTCAACGCCGCTGCCCTTGGCTCAGTGACGGATTCCCACAATGACTCAATCGTAAACCTAGTCTAAGGGGTTCGCCATAGTGCGTATTTCAAAATCCTTCTCAGCGTCCCAATCGTTGACCCAATCTTCAACCTAAGCGGTAATGTTTGCCAGACGCCGAAGAGGTCAAGCTCTTTGAACATTGTGTTTGGCATGCCCAAGATGCGATGCACCAACCGTCGGCCCCATACAGATCCCTTCTTACGCAGCAGACCCTCTTGGGATTTATCGATTTTCCAGGGTTCCGCGACAGTAGCTACCAGATAACCCGCTGCAATCGCACTATCGATAATATCTTTACCAGATTTGGTACGCGCCACGATTAGAGAGAAGCCTGGGTTTTCGCCATCAGGCGTTTCATACCAAGGATCACCGCAGGAGATATCGGCAAGCTCGCCTGCCCCGTCTGGCCATAAATGGGCAGCCCAAGGGCGGAACTTTTGTAGATGAGACCAGGCCTCATAGTAAATCAGATGCTCTTTGGCTGCCTCGTCTTCGTTGCGTGTAGTGAAGTAGCCGGGCCACCCATAGCCACGATAGCGCAAACTCTTTAGAGTGTCGCTCGCCACATTGAATCGTTCCATCAAGCTGCGCGTTGCCAGCGTCGGCGGTGTCTCAGCGCAGAAAAAGGACAGCGTGACACCAACTTTCTCCGCTAGCGCCGGACGGACGTTCATCGCGTTTCGAGTCGCAGCCACTTCAACCGGCTTGCCAATGACTACGCACGGCGCAGTTGCTGCTTCGACTTGGCCCAAACCCTCACACACAGATGCCGGAGAGTATCGAGAGCCGACGACCGCTAAAAGATCACGGCGATTGAATGACATTCGGGTTTTATTTCGGATCGGATCATCAGGATCTTCTCCTGTGTGCAGTACACCGTAATAGCCTCGTCGCTCGAGGCAGTACTGAGCAATAGCCGTCAACGCGCCACCGGAGCTACCTTTAAAGCGGATTTCCTCATCGCTGGCATATCCCTCCCAAATACCAGTGATCGCGCCCCAATTGTTTTCGGTTGCTTTGTCTACAGCAGGCTCATAATCATCCCGTCGTTTCAATGCTCCGAAGTCCGTGGATACGGTTGGACAGACAGCAAGCATCTCTTGGATCTTGAGCTGGCTAATTGTTCTCGAAAACTTTGGTCGCGTGCCAATATCCTCGATATCGACCATGGTGGCGTCACCTTCAGCACCGATATACGAACAAATCCCGCACCCAAGACATAGCCGAGGGTCTCCCACACCTCGAACACGGCGCTTGGAATTCATGAACCTTCACCCAACGAGTTAATTGAATTGCTGGATCTAAGAACGACTATCCGTGCCGATCAAGTCTTAGTTCGTGAGTATCGCAGTTAACGACGTAAACCATTGCAAAGCCTATGGAGCGATCTCAAGCGTGTTTCACTGATATGCTGTCATCTGCCGCCTTGAATCACCGAAGAAAAGACTCTGACGGCTCTAGCGAGGATGTGCCTCTTGAATCTCGTCACTCACGCAGAGGCTGCCTCTAACTGCCTGGCCAGACCGGTTCTTGTCCTAGTATATCGAAAGCAACCTGTCCGGGAAGCACAGCATAAACCGGGAACCTAATATCCAAACTTTCAGCCACGTCGCGGATGGCATGACAGATTTCTTCGTGTCGGTAGCGGCTTGAGAAGTGTGTGAGGACCAGGGCCTTTAACTCTTGCTCGGAGGCCGCTGCTAGCACTGATTGAAGTTGTGAGTGCCCACGATCGGCTTCATCGGGTGCAATGAACGTTGCCTCATGCAACAGGACTTCTGTTTCCTTCCAACGCTCAGTATCAAACGCGGGAGTGTCACCCGAAAAGCCGAACAACCGGCGCTCAAGCACTTCTGATATATGTCTGTCACCATGCTCAGCCCTGAGACGCCCTAGTTCTACTCCGGGCAAACCGGCAAATTCACTCCGCAATTTCCGGCGTTCTTCAATGAGCGAAAAATCTAGGCTCCTCACGCCGGCAACCGCGCCCCGACTCGCCGTTCGGATGTGATCATTCTCTCCAATCTCAACGATTAGGTGCTTTCCAACATCTACTCGCATGCCGCCCTCAACAGGAACCCAATTGCAATTCGGTAGATTCGGATCGAAGCGTTCGAGGAAATCTCGCACGGCAGGAAATGAGCCACTGTCTTTTGGATAATAAAATGTTGGTGGGTTCGGTCCTGCCGCCGACAGCTGATAGAACTGGATGAGACCACCTAAATGATCACGGTCTGCATGACTCAAGAAGACGTGACGGACCCTGTTACACTTGCTGCCAAGATGCGCGGCGGCACCATCACCAACATCGAACAGAAGCCGTGGTTCATCGAGAAAGAACCAGGTGGCAAACCTGGCTGTCGAGAACCCTGAAATCGTAAGTGTGTGAGACATCTTTCATGCTGCTCTGAGCCCAAACCGCAACGAGTTTGCAGGTCGGGGAATTAAGTGATCTCAAGGCTTGGTCCTCATATCGAACGGTTAGGTGCGATTCAATTGCTTCAGGCTAACCCGCATTTGCACAATCATGTGTTCGCAAGCCAAAAATACAAGAAGACACCGGCTTTCCCCGAACGCAAGGCAAAGGACTATTGATGCAAAATAACCGCTTCGCAAACATACCAAAACAATACTACAAGCTAATCGAGGCTAAGCATGCTAACGGCTTAAGCGCCGATACACTTAGAAGGCTTATCCAGAGCGGCCATCTCAAACCTTTCAAGGCCCGCAACAGTATTATGATACCCGCCGACCAAATCGAGAATCTCGAAAACATCACCGGCTAACCCGTCATCCTGCGCCGGATTTATCGCATCGTTGTATCGTGTCTTGGTATCAGATCGAGGTGCAAAATAAATCGCATCCCGACGACACAACATTCACCTGAACCAACCTCAACTGAGCTGGCGGCTGGCATCCCGCAGAACAAACTGGCATTTACACTCACCGAGCTATCAACTGCGATTGGCGTACCGGATCGGACCGATGCTGCGTTGCTGCTGATGATGTCACCACATCGAAAGCAAGATAACCGAAACAACTCAACTCCAGAGCACTAACAGGCATCCGAAGAAAATTGTGCTGTCGCCATTTTCGTGCCGCCAGGTCAGGGTGCCTTAGCTAATACGCCTGACACTTGTGCCCGATCGTCTGTCGTGAAATGGATCGCGCCGACGCGTTACATCAATGATTATGAGTAAGTACCAAACCGCACACGACAGAGACACAATCAATATGGGCCAAGCCAGCGCCGGCGAAAGAAACACAAGGTTCGGTATACCGAGCATTGGACCACCATACAGCAGGTCAACAAACAGCAATGGCAGAACGAGCCAGAGATTTCTCTGACTGCACTGCTGCCAAGTCAGTTCGCTTCCGCCTGTATCCGCAGCGACTCGAAGGCCAAGCAATCTCTTGCCGAAGGTTTGACCAGACCGATACTCTGTGAGGCTGCGGTAAAACCACAGCAAAGGTATACCGAATACACCCAGCCATAGGATCCAAACTGCTCGATTATGCTTATCAATAGCGATGCGGTCGGTTTGATTCGTAGTCCAACGCCCACTCTTTTGGCTTGCGGTTACTACAAGGACGCGCGCATGGGGTAAGCTAGGCAGGCCGAGCGTGCAAACACGTTGCTCAATTGTTCGCCCTTCGATTGAAACAAAGGGTTCGCCGTAGGGAAATGAAACCGGTTGTGCTGGTGGCCAACGACAACTGGATACCTTAAGCGGACCATCTGTCTGTACCAAGCCACCCGTCATTGCAAAACCAATTGTTGCGACGAGCTGCAAGACCAGCATTACTCCCACATAG
>JBCDBQ010000709.1:0-3891 GCA_039183375.1 Pseudomonadota bacterium | reverse complement strand
GGTGGTACTCGACTTCAGGAATGCCAGAAAACACCGAGGTTCTGCTATGCTTGCGCGCGCTCTGACTGCAGTTCTTGTCTTGTTGGCTTGGGGCCAATCAGCCAAGTCGGCTGACGCTGGACAGCACGGGATAGCCATGCACGGTACGCCAGCTCTGTCGGCTAACTTCGCCCACTTTCCCTATGTTAACCCTGACGCCGTTAAAGGCGGCCGTATCGTCCTTGGTCAGGTGGGCTCATTCGACAATCTCAATCCATTCATAGTCAGAGGTGTTACGCCTGCCAGCATTCGGGGATTCGTTTACGAGAGCCTGCTGGCGCGATCTGCCGATGAACCGTTTTCACTCTACGGTCTGATCGCCAAGACTGTTGAGATGCCTGATGACCGGAGTTCGGTCACGTTTCACCTCAACCCAGACGCAAGGTTTTCCGATGGCAAGCCTGTGACTACGGCTGATGTTGCATTCACACTTGAGCTTCTTCGCAGCAAGGGGCGACCCTTTATGCGCAGCCATTACAGCAAGGTGGCGCAGGTCGATGTGGTTTCCGAGGTAACGATCAAGTTCACATTCGGCCTTCAGGGAGATCGTGAAATTCCCCTCATTATGGGTCTGATGCCAATTCTGCCGAAGCACGCTATCGACCCGGAGACATTCACCCAAACCAGCCTGCAGTTCCCTGTTGGGAGCGGTCCTTACAAGATGACGAACGTCGACCCCGGTCGAGCGGTCACCTATCAACGCAATCCGAGCTATTGGGGAGCTGAGCTCCCGTCTCGAGTTGGGCTCTATAACTTCGATACGATCCGTTACGACTTCTTTCGCAGCACGACAGCACTGTTTGAAGCCTTCAAGTCCGGCAAGCTGGATTATCGTGTCGAGGCGGATCCCGCGCGTTGGATTGACAGTTATGATTTCCCAGCAGTGAAAAGCGGCCAGATTACAAAGCACACCTTTAAGTCGGGTCTGCCTGCCGGGATGGCGGGATTTGTGTTCAATACGCGGCGCAAGGTCTTTGCCGACCAACGTGTGAGGCAAGCCTTTCAGCTGGCCTTCGATGCCCGGCGTGTGAATTCCCAGATGTTCCACGATCGGTACGCGCGTTCGACCAGTTTCTTTTCACGATCGGCGCTGGCATCTACCGGCAAGGCTGCAAGTCCTAAGGAACGCACATTGCTTGCTTCGTTCGACGGCGCTGTCAAATCCTCGGTGCTTGATGGGACGTGGCGTCCACCAGAAGCGACCGATCGCAAGGCGCGGCGTAAGCAGCTGCGCGAGGCATTCGGCCTCCTCAAGCAGGCGGGGTACAAGCTTTCCGGACGCAATCTGGTTAACGAGAAGACTGGAGCTCCGTTTGCGGTCGAGTTCTTAGTGACGACATCCGAACAGGAACGTTTGGCTTTGGCTTTTGCCACGGACTTGAAGAAGCTCGGCATCAAGCCGACCATTCGTCAAATGGAGAGTTCGCAATACTGGGCCCGCCTTGGGACATTTGATTTTGACATTATCCAGTGGCGTTATCGTGCGTCGTTGTCTCCAGGCAATGAACAGATACATCGCTGGAGCAGCAAGTACGCCGATGTCCAACGCAGTTTCAATTATCCCGGCGTCAAGAGCCCAGCCGCTGATGCCATGATCGAACACATGCTCAAGGCTGTGTCTCGGGAAGACTTTGAAGCCGCCGTGCGTGCGTTTGATCGTGTTCTCTTGTCGGGCGACTTTGTCGTTCCGCTGTTTCACGATCCGAAGCAATGGATCGCCGCTAACAGCAAGTTGTCATTTCCGAAGAGAACGCCTCTTTTCGGCGTGGATCTCAATACGTGGTGGTTAACCAAGTAACGCTTGTCTGCCTCTGTCATGCTGCGCGGAAAGGGCTGTTCGTGATATCGACCGGTTGATCGCGCCAAACAGGTGTGGCGCTATTCTTTTGGACTGAATGGTGCGATCATAAGCTGAAATCATCGGCTAATGATCATGAATAGCCAGGTCGCCTCAGACGAACTTACTTTGTTGGGCCGCAGTGCAGTTTTGTTTTTCTGCATTCTGGCACTGACACTCTATTTCACAACGATCTTAGTTGTATCGACTGTCTTGCCACAAATTCAAGGCGCGCTGTCGACGACAGCCGACGAAATCTCGTGGATCGTCACGTTCAATATCCTGGCCATTGGGATCGCCACGCCGACGACCGGCTGGCTTGTGGCGCGGTTCGGGCGCAAGACCGTGATGTGCGTATGTACCGGTGGTTTTGCCTTCGCGACCCTCATGTGCGGCACGGCTGACAGCCTCGAAACGCTTATCTTCTGGCGCATTGTTCAAGGAGCAATCGGAGCACCAACGGTGCCGCTGACTCAGGCTATTCTGCTGGACACGTGGCCGCGTGATCGTCATCAGATGGTGCTTGGCATCAATGGTATGGGCGTGGTTCTCGGTCCGATTATCGGACCGACTTTTGCAGGGTTGATTGCTGAGAGCTATGGTTGGCGCTGGGCGTTCTTTATGCTGGTCCCAATTGCAACAGTAGCTGCTGTCGGATTGATTTACACGTTGCCGCGCGATGGGGCGACGTCACGCATCAGATTGGATTGGACAGGCTTCCTTTCTCTCTCCATTGCCGTCACCGCGCTGCAATATGTTCTGGCACGTGGCCAACGGCTGGATTGGTTTCAGTCTGATGAGATCGTCACGGCAGCCTTTGTTGCGGCATTGGCGTTCTACGTCTTCCTTGCCCACAGCTTTACGGCGCAGAACCCCTTCCTCAATCTGAGCCTTCTGAAGAGCCGGAACCTTTCGGTGAGTTTTGTTCTGTCATCGATTTTTGCGATGTTGAATTTCACGCCAATGGTCATTGTCCCGACGCTTCTGCGCCAACACTTTGATTACCCTGATGCCTTGATCGGACTGGTTGTTGGGAGTCGGGGGATTGGCGGTCTTGTCGGTTTCTTTATTGCCATGTTCACGAGCCGAGTGGATGCACGTCTGAGTATGGCAACAGGGTTCTCCGTTCTGACCTTGGCCAGCTATTGGATGACCCACTTCGACCTCAATGTGACGCCGATGGAACTCGCGTTGAATGGGATACTCCAGGGACTTTGTATTGGTCTCGTCTTTGTCCCGATGAACGTCGTCGCATTCTCTGATCTCGACCCGAAGTATCGCCCAGAGATGATCGGTGTGTTTCATCTTCTGCGCAACGTATCGTCGAGCATGTTTATATCCATCAGCATTGCCGAGGTGATCCGTTCCACCAGCACGAACTACTCGCGCATGATTGAACTGGTGAACCCGTTCAATCCAGAGTTCACATCACCTCTGATTGCCGGAGCCTGGAATATTGCGACGCAACCCGGGCTAGCTTCGGTGTCAAGTGAGATTACGAGGCAGTCAGCGATGATTGCCTATCTCAATACATTTGGATTGTTCGCAACCGTCTCGGCGGTGGCGATACCGATATCATTTCTCATTAAACCAACGCAGCCGGCTCGTTAGGCCCCAACATAAGCAACGGCCTCGATCTCGACCTTCAAGCGTGGATCGACTAAAGCTGAAACTTCGAGCAGTGTCGAGGCTGGGCGGTGATCTCCAAAATAATCTTGTCGCAGGACATTGATCGCGGCGCGCTCAGAGATATCGGTTAGGAACACCTGCACTTTAACAATGTGTTCCGGCAGACCACCTGCCTGCCTGAGGCAGTTGTCAATCGTCGCCATCGCGAGTTTGAACTGCTCAACGGTGTCTTCGGGGACACTGCCATCTTTTGCCATTCCGACCATGCCGGACAGCCAAATGTGGTCGCCTGCTCGCACGACATGGCAGTAATGGCTGAAGGGCGCAGTTTCGTCTTCGACGATCAAACGTTCGATTGGCATTGATGGATCCCTTCTGCTTTATTT
>JBCDBQ010000708.1:0-3896 GCA_039183375.1 Pseudomonadota bacterium | reverse complement strand
GGACGCCAACCAGCTGCCGGCCAAGATAGCAGTGAGTAGTCCGCTGTTTGCTCTGACCTTCGATGGACAGGTCGGGTTCGCCAACGGACTGGAGTTTACTGGCAACACGACTATCAGCGGAAAGGATACCCGCCAGTTCGCAAGGTCGCTCAGAATTATTTGGCCGGAGTGGGCCGGAATTTCCGACTTCCAGATGTCGAGTCCTATGACGTGGACATCAACCGCCCTCACATTCGAAAAAGTGCGTGCCAAGTTCGATGAGAACGAGGCGACAGGTATTGTCGCTGTCAAAGGTACGCGTGATAAGGCACAAATAACCGGTACGCTTGCTTTCGAAACGCTGGACCTGACGAAGTATCTGATCAGCTCAGCATCTGATGCCAGGACGGCAGACAGCCAGGGTTGGTGGAGCCGCATCGCAGCAGCATGGTCCGAGCCTCTCATTCGACATTTTGATGCTGATCTTCGGATGTCAGCAAAGGAGGTCGTGTTCGGCGATCAGTCCGTTGGAAATGCAGCCGCGACGGTAGCGCTGAAGGATGGCAAACTGTCGGCCCAGCTAGCCAAACTGTCCTTTGCCGGCGGTAGTGGTAGCGGACAGGTAACAATTGACCAGAGCGGGCTTATTCCAAAAACGAGCTTCCACGGCAAGTTTGTAAACGTTCCATTGGGTGACCTGACGAGTTCACTGTTCGGGCATCGCGGTATTGAGGGGCGAGCCACGATTACCGCCGATCTGCGCTCGCAGGGTCTTGATCAACAGGCCATCATTCGTGGGCTGGACGGTGATGTGCGATTGGACCTTGGCGACGACGGGATCGTCGGCTTCGACCTTAAGGCGCTTGCCAACAAATCACTCAGCCAGGCTGATGGGCAGGCCGAGGTCAGTTCCAATACACTGATCGGCGAATTGCTCAGAGGGACAACCCGTCTGGCAGGTCTCACCGTCGACTTTGGACTGAAGTCAGGCCAATTGTTCAGCAAGAAGTTTGAGTTCTTGTCAGGAAACCATCGGCTACGCCTCTCCGGCCATGCCGATCTGGTCAAGCAGACGATCGACTTCTACGGCGCGCTGCAGGAAAGAGCACCAGCCAGTGTTGCGACTGATGGCCAATCCGGGCCTGCGAAGCAGGAGGTCAAAGAGGGCGGTCGTAGCATCAGGTTAACTGGTTCGTTTACCGATCCAAACCTTGAGGTGCACGAGAGCCTTGGTCCACGGACGGCGACTGAGTAAATCTCCGCATGAGCTCCGCAAGTAGATTGCGCCCTTGATCGGCCAACTGGCCCCCCAAGACCAATAATTTCCCTCTTCCGAGCATGATTTCTTCCCACGGTGGTTGGTATTCTGCTACAGCACAGAATTCCGCCTTACTGCTCGCGCAAGAGTGCATCGCTAAGGCGTTCTAACCGGCAAGAGGTTGACTGCGTGAATAGAATTACTGGAGTGGCACTGTTGAGCATTGCTGCCGCTATGTTGGCCCCTGCGTACGCACAGACAACAACTGAGACCACGACTGAGACAACAACAGAATCAACCGCTGAGACATCAAAGACTGAGCCAGTAAAGAGCGAGGCAGCATCAGAAGCATCTGAGCAAACCTCGACTGAGGCGGCAGCTGAACTAGCAGTTGAGAAGAAGCCGGTCGAGAAGAAGCGAGAGCTGCGCGTTGCCAGCTGGGGCGGTGCTTACGGACAAGCCCAGATCAAGGCGATTATCCGTCCAGCCGAAAAGCAGCTGTCAGTCGACATCCAACGGTTTGAACTCAAAGATAACGAGCTACCATCAGAAACAGCGGACGTGCTGGAACTGCGCCAGTCAGCGCTGTTACGTGGTTGCAAGAACGGTGACTATATCCGGCGCGCGGAAATACAACTGGCACCGTCGCAAGATGGCGCCTCGCCAGAGGCAGATTATCTAGCAGGCGGTCTAACTGACTGCGGCGTGGCAAGTTTCGCGTGGTCATCACTCGTCTTGTTTGACCGCTCCAAATTCAAGAAGAAAAAGCCCAATAAGCTCGCCGATGTTTTCAACATCAAACGATTTAAAGGCAAGCGTGCGTTTCTTCGCAAAGCCGAGAACCTTGTTGAGATGTTGGCACTCGCCACGCTGAAGGATGCCGGTCCGCAAACAGTTTACGACGAGCTCGCGAAGCGAGAGAGTCGCGACAAGGCCTTTGCGCGGCTCGAGGCACTGCTCCCGCATATCATATGGGTCGATACCCCATCACAAGCGCTGGCGAAGCTCGAGAGCGGAGAAGCACGCTTTGCCGCCGGCTTTAGCGGTCGTGCATTCCGCAAAACGATTGCCGGGAACTATGCGGCGATCTGGGATGGGCATGTGTATGACTACTTGTCATGGGCGATTTCAAGTAAGGCTGGTGACAAAGAGGTCGCCAAAAAGTTTGTTGAATTGGCGACGTCTCCCTCCAGCCTGGCCGAACAGGCTAAGCAGTGGCCTTACGGGCCTATGAGGAAGTCGGCCGCTGCCAGTGTCGGGCGCCACGCAACTCTCGATATTGATCTCGCACCCTTCATGCCGACATCGACGTTGCGCCTTTCGCAGGGCGTTCGTCGCGACCCGGCATTTTGGGAAGAGCATGGCGCACGGCTAAATGATCGATTGGCCGCGCTTCAGGAGGGGTTCCCGCTTGGTGTTCGGATACCGGCACCAACCAGAAGGCCTGCGCCACCGCCGACCGGACAGAACTGAAGTCTGATGGCGCAGCACATGCGTTAGCAGTCAGAAATTGCAGTAAGCTCAATCCTAACAAGCGTGCCTTTGCCACGTTGGCTATCTACAGCCAGTTTGGCGTCTGCGAGCGCACTCAATCTGTGCATCAGCTTGTAGCCTTGACCATGGTCCGATCGGTTCGCGCGAACGCTTGCGAGCAACGCAGGGCCCATCCCGAGTCCTTGGTCTCGGACTTCGATAATGGCACGCGATCGGCCGGGCATCTGGCTGGCAAGTGTAACGTGAGCGCCGCTTGGGCTGAATTTCAATGCGTTCATTGCGGCGTTGATGATGATCTGCTGGAGCCTGACCGCGTCGGAGCGCACGAGCAGTTGATCACCGGCCAATCGCGTATCAAGGCGGACACCGGCATCGTCAGCCCAGGGCTGCAATTGCTCAACCGACTTGGCAATGACATCGTTGGCATCCACTGCGACCAACCTCATTGTACCTGCCTCTGGGTCATTTTCCAGATCAGCAATGGTCTGCGCCACGACATCCAAAGCAAACTCTGCGCTCTTGGCAATGGACGCCGCGTATTCACCGTAGCGCGTATCGCCAAGCGGTCCAAAGGCTTCAGATTTCATGAGATCCGCACTCGAAACGATAGCGCCGATCGGGGTGCGCAACTCGTGCGCAATTCTGCGTAAGGTGGTCTCCACAGCCTCTGAGCGCAGCGATCGTTTTGCAGGATCAGGATTGCCAGATGAAGGTGCCTGGACATCTTTTGACATATTGGCAGTCCGATCCATTTCCCGAGAGGGCTAGTTTGTGCATCACGGTTGTTCACTTATCGCGCTGCACAATATACTTTCGAAACACGATTTGGCACAATTGCCGAGCCGATGCAGCACCAACTGAGGCAAGATCGCAAATGACCAAACCAGAAAATCTCGAAGTTCCGGAAGCAGTCCGTCAAATGGCGGAAAAAAACGTCGAACAGGCCCGCGGCGCCTATGACCAATTCATGGATATGGCGCGAAAGGCGCAGGACCTCATGAGCCAATCGTCTGGTGCGGTGGCAGAGAGCGCTCGGGAGGCCCAATCAAAAGCCCTCGGTTACGCCGAAAAGAACATGGAAGCCGGCTTCGATTTTGTCACTGAATTGGCCAAGGCCAAGGACATGCAGCAGTACATGGAAATCCAGGCACGCCATACTGAAGCG
>JBCDBQ010000707.1:0-3897 GCA_039183375.1 Pseudomonadota bacterium | reverse complement strand
GGTTTGCTTGGCATTGCGCCAGCAGGGGTGATCATGGCGTTAACAGTCCAGGCCATGAAACCGGAAAATCGTGCGATCGGCATGGGACTGTTTTTTACAATTTACTTCCTTGTTCAAGTGCCCGCGCCGACCATCGCGGGATGGCTTTACGATCTCTCCACAGATGAGATTTGGCCAATACTTTTTGCTGTTGCTCTGTTTGTTTTTACCGCGATAGCAAACCTAGCCTTTAGATTTGTACAAAAGCGTTTGCCGATTTGAAGCCGGTTCCGCTCTTGATGCTGTGGACGGCTCCTCCACCGGCATCGCGATGTGCAAAAAGGGCGGTGCTTAAAGAACCGCAAGAGAGGAGCCATCCGTGGACAAGGTTAGCACCATTGGTCTGGATATCGCGAAGAACGTTTTTCAGGTGCATGGCATTGACGAGGCAGGTCAGGTTGTTGTCCGCCGCCAATTGAGACGTCGACAAGTCTTGAAGTTCTTTGCCAAGCTTCCGCCCTGTTTGGTCGGCATCGAGGCTTGCGGCACAGCTCATCATTGGGCACGCGAGCTTCAGCAACTTGGCCATGAGGCGAAGCTGATGCCGGCGCGCTATGTGAAACCTTATGTGAAGCGCAACAAGAATGACGCTGCTGACGCTGAAGCTATTTGTGAAGCGGTGACGCGGCCGACGATGCGGTTCGTACCGATCAAGACCGAGGAGCAGCAATCGGTATTGATGGTGCACCGAACCCGCGACTTGTTGATGCGACAGCGTACCATGCTGATCAACGCGATCCGCTCTCATCTTGCCGAGTTCGGGATCGTCGCTGGGGTCGGGCGCAACGGCATTGAGAAACTGCTGACACTGATTGCCGAGGGTGAGGACAATCGCGTTCCACCGGCGGCTCGTGATTGTCTCGTAGCGTTGGCAGCCCAGCTTGATTTGACCAAGCGTCAGATCCTTGAAGCCGACCGGTGGGTGCTTGCCTGGCATCGGAACAACGGTCTGAGCAAGCGGCTTGAAGCGATCCCGAGTGTCGGCCCGCGGATCGCCAGTATCCCAGACGCCCATGTTTTTCGATCAGGTCGAGATATGAGCGCTTGGATCGGGATTGTCCCGAAACAGACCGGCACCGGCGGCAAACAACGTCTCGGCTCGATCTCAAAGGCAGGGAATCGCTATTTGCGCAAGCTTCTATTTATCAGCGCACTCGCCGTCATCAAACGTGCCAAGTTGCTCGGTCACAGCCGTCATCCCTGGCTGATGAGCTTGATTGAGCGTCGATCCGTCAAGATCGCCGCCATTGCTTTGGCCAACAAGGTCGTTCGTATCGCTTGGGCCATGATGGCGCGTAAAGAGCCCTATCGAGCATCACAGCCAGTAGCTGCGCAAGCAGCCTAGGAACACGCGGGAAACCGTGTCATCAGGTTGGAGAGGGAATTGATCTTATAACGCACCCACGCCAGTCGGCCCAACGATCAGGACAACCCATTTCGTGCCACGACGCCTCTTGAGCGCGTGCTTTTGACCGGGACCTGATCTGCGGAGAGCATTATGGCCAGCGGCCATGGACAGTGCCGCAACAACAGGCCGCAAAGATGGCAGCTCCGACCAGCAGTGCAAAAAAGATCAGAAAACCCTTGCCAACACCGAGCCGTCCACAGATGGCACAAATTGCCCTAGCGAGGTGTGTGGCAGGCTGAACAATCCTCAATGCGGAATTTGGTGCTTTGACCGCTTAGCAGACATTGTCCCGATGCGGCTGCACTTCCGTAGTGGGTCACGACCGGCATCTAGCCCACTCCTCGCAGTGACTGCTATGCGCTCGTTAGCTGCTGTTTCGGGCAATCCGTGATCGAACTGTCCGGTTAAAAGCATATTACTGCCACGACGCTGGGGGCAACCTCGTGCCATCAGATATGGACGCGAGCGGTCTCGTCCGTGACGGCAGGGATGCAGAACAAACCTGCCATCTAATTTCTGCAACTGAATGGCTGCTCTGTACGTTTCGCGGCCCCAGCGAAAAGCACCAAGGGCGGGAAGCGGTCCAAGCAAGCATGAAGAGGCGCTTTGCCGAGCCAAATCAACGGCAGATTGTCTGTCAGCTACGGCCGCACTGGTTTTGGCACGCGGATTGGGCAATCGATGAAGTACGCCCATCCACCATGTTCCATCCGCTTGGTGACCTCGGTGGACACACCGCCACCCAAGGTGTTGCCGTCATGATCCTCAATGGTCCATTCCCCCTGCAGGATCGCGATGTCTCCATTGATCATCTCTCCGGTGACGGTGGGCTTTAGGATGACGCGGTTGTCCACAAAATCCTGGAAGATTTCGCGCACGCCATCATGCCCTTCCATTGGTTCGCCATCGGGGTCCATCGCCACACGGCAATCCGGGTGAAACATGGAAAGAACCCCCTCCATATCACCATTTTTGACAAATTCGGCGACGCATTCCGCAATCTGGTGGGGATGCTCCGCTATCCTACGATGGCTCATGTTCTTATCTCGATCAGGAATGAGACGGCATTACGAAAAAAGTGCAGGCGACACGTCAGGCGGCGTGTTGTCTATGTCAAAGAGAAGCTTCCATTCGCCAGCTGGGTTGCGACGAAAGGCTACCAAGACCCGGCCTGTTAGGTTGTCGCCTTCCGTCAGGGTGACGCCAGCGGGCGGCTCAAAATAGTAGATGCCAGATAGCAGTGCCATTGTGCCTTCAAGAAATGCGGTTTCTTCTTTGTAGCGCAGCGTTCCATTAATGTTAGGAAAGGCATTCTGAAACCACGGCTTGATCTGGTCCACACCTCGCAACAAAGGCGCGGCAGCGTTTGCGTAGACGCTTTCTGGATCGTAGAGCGCGATCAGCTCGTCGACATCCTTAGCATTAAAGGCAGCCAGCCATGCGTCGAGCTTGGCGCGCACCTTCTCAAGTTCAACAGTGCTCATAACACATTTCCTTTCTTGGCAGTCTTACGCGTTCGCTTTCATCCAGGCTTCAAACGCTTCATAAGCGGCAGGGTACTTCGCCTGCAGGAAGGCGGGATCAACAGTTGGACCATCAAAAGTCACCGCATCACTGCCATTGCGCGACGCCGTGAAGGCCGCCCAGATAACCTCAGGTGTCGGACGTCCAAGTGCCCCAAATCCGTTCATCTCTTGTGGATCAATGGCCCATCGCACCAGAACCTTGCCCGTCTGATCGACAATCACAACGCCGGGCTGGGCCATGCCATTTGGGTATTCCCCGGGTATGTCCTTGGGCGTGACGGCAATGTCAAAGCGCTGAGCCAGAGTATTTTGGACATCGGACACGACCATGTAGTCCAATCCCCATTCTTTGCCAGCCTGGTCAACGCCCTCCTGCGATTGAGAGGTGACGCCGTAAAGCTCCCCACCCAGTGCGCGCAAGTCCTTCAGGAACCTGCCGTTCAATTCGCGGAGCTGACCTTCGCAAAACGGGCACCATTTGCCGCGATAAAAGATTAGGGCCGTGTAAGGACGCGACGCGATGTCTGCATCGAACCATTCGCCAATCTTCGTATTCATGTGCTGTACTCCATCCTGTGATGGCAGCAACATAGGCTTACGGGTTGATGTACAAAAGAACACGGAGTATTCACTCGGTGTCGAAAATTTGTACATGAGATACATGCAACACTGGGCTGAAATACGCACTGCCTTCCAAGTCGCGGAGCTCAAGACCATCAGCGCGGCCGCCGAGGCACTTGGGCTCCATCGTGCCACGGTGGTCCGTCACATTGACACTTTGGAACAAGAACTTGGCACCAAGATTTTCCACCGTCACAGCCGAGGGTGTGAACCGACAGAGGCCGGTCAGGATTTGCTGAATGTCGCGCGGGCGACGCAGGATCAATTCAACCAATTGGCCGCCCGGACGCGCAACACATCCGG
>JBCDBQ010000706.1:0-3900 GCA_039183375.1 Pseudomonadota bacterium | reverse complement strand
CTCGAACACACGCCCGGCGGTTCATCGTCTGGCTCCGGTGCCGGTGTGGCCGACTTCCACATTCCGCTGGCACTTGGCACACAGACCGGTGGCTCGGTCATTCGTCCAGCTTCGTTCAATGGCATCTATGGTTTGAAACCGACACTCGGCCTGATCCCCCGCGGCGGTGTCCTGATGCAGTCACACATGTTGGACACGCTGGGCACATACGGACGGTCCCTCGACGATCTGGCACTGATTACGGATGTCCTCTCGATCTATGACCCCGACGACGCGCAAAGTCATGCCGGGAGCCGCGGCAGCCTCGGCGCCATGCTCGCCCAGGAGCCACCGCGCACGCCGAAGCTTGCCTTCCTGCGCACGCCCGCCTGGGAACATGCGGAACCGAACGCGCAAAAAGCCATCGAAGGCGTTGCTGCATCGCTTGGTGCACAATGTGAGGAGGAGAGTTTACCTAAGCCGTTCGATCAAATCGTTGATTTGCATATGACGGTCATGGGTGCGGAAGACCTCGCCTACTATGGGCAGTATCTGGATGAACAACCAGAACTCCTCAGCGACGTGATCAAGGAACGGCTGGAGATCGCCAAAGGCATTCGCGGTGATGCTTATGTCAAAGCACTTCTCGCGCGGGAGACAATCTACCAGAGCCTCGTCAACTTACTGAGCAGCTATGACGCCGTTCTGTGCCTCTCTTCCTGCGGCCCGGCGCCCAAGGGACTGGAGACGACGGGCAACGCCATCTTCAACGGCATGTGGACGTATCTCGGTGTGCCCTGTATCTCGCTGCCGAAACTCACGGTCGATGATATGCCGATGGGTGTGCAGCTTGTCGGCATGCGGGGTGATGAAGGCCGGCTGTTGCGGACGGCGCGCTGGTTAGACAACCAGATTTAGAGGTCAATCACAGGTTGATTAGAACTCGCACGCAGTGCTCTGAAGGCGCTATTGCGTCTTCAACATCGTCCGCACGATTTTCTCAAAGTCATCAACGGATCGCGGATTGACCAACGGTTTGCCATTGATGAAGAACGTGGGCGTTTCGATCACACCGAAGCTGCCGTGTGCCCGGTTGCGCACGCGCATGACTTTCTGAAGTATCTCTTGTTTACTCAAGCAAGCATCGAACTGCTTGGCTGTTCCACCAAACTCGCCGAATATCTTGACGAGACCGCCACGCAGGTTTTCACCCTTCTGCGTTAGCCAGTCTGCCTGACGTTTCAACAGCGCCGCATGAAACTTGTAACTATCGGCTGGCTTCACGCAGCGGATAAGCATTGCACCGGCTGCTGCAATTCGATCTAGTGGAAAGGTTCGGACGACCAAGCGCACGATGCCAGGGTCGATATACTTCGTGGTGATCTGCGGTAAGATTTTACGCTCAAAGTGGCCGCATAGACCACAACTCACCGACGTGTATCCGACCATGACAATGGGCGCGTTGTTCTTGCCCACCTGCAATTCCGGCAATGCACCAGGCTTCAGCAGTTCTTTAAAGCGCGCTTTGCTCAATTCATCAGGGATAGGGGCCTGGAACTGACTATGACTGCCTGAATTGCTCTGTGCTGCTGCAGATGTTGCAAGAGCGCATGTCATCAACGCCGCTGAGACGGCTGCCAGCACGCCCCCCGTCAGCAGGTTGAACCCAGCCTTCCAACTGACAAACAGTTCCATAGCTTCACTGCCCTATCTCGTGCCCGGCGCCAGTGGCGCAACATTGGCCGCAATGAAACGGGCAAGCCGCGCTTGAGGCAAGTGTGTCTTCGGCGGAAGCGATGATATCTTCGTGAGTTCCTAAGCTGCCGTCGCAACTTAAGCGAGCAAACACTCTTCAAAAGGAAACTGCGATAGAACTTCGATACCGCTATCCGTGATGAGGCAATGCTCCTCCAGTTTCACACCCTCTCCTTGTGCTTCTTCACCAATGAAACTTTCGACGCAAATGGTCATGTTCGGTTCGATCACACCGTCGTAGCCAGCGTCTGGAAAGTCTGCACGATGGTAAAGGTAGGGGTATTCCCCGGTCATGCCGGTGCCGTGGGCCGAGAGATAATAGCGATTGGCAAAGTACTTCTCTGGGATATCCCATGCTTGCTCGGCGTACTCGCGTAGCGTCATGCCCGACATTAGGATGCCGATATTGTGCTGCACTTGTTCGTACGCGGTTTTGTAGAGTTCTTTCTGGGTGCTGCTCGGCGCATCCGGCCCGGCATGAAACGTGCGCGAGAAATCACAGTAATAGCCGTAACAACCGACGACGTCTGTATCGAGCGCGATCAATGCGTTGGGCCCAATCACGGTGTCAGACGATTCCTGGAACCATGGGTTCGTGCGGTCACCGGAGTTTAGCAGACGTGTTTCGACGTAGTCGCCACCCTGGGCAACAACGCCCTGGTGCAGCACGGACCAAAGCTCATTCTCTGTTATTCCGGGTCGGATCGCTTTGCGCAGATTGTGAACCGCGCGCTCAGTTGCGCTGATTGATGCGCGAATACACTTGAGTTCTTCCGCCGACTTAATTGCCCGCGCCCGCTCGACAGGTTCCTGCGCATCGCACAACGTGAAGCCTTCTTTGGACAACGCGATCGCGGCGCCCGAATTGAAACGTTCCATGCCGACGCGCGCGCCGGTTCCGACCTTCTCGCGCAACAGAGCTGCCATCTCGGTTGCCCACTCTTTTTCGCGGTCCGCGATAGCCGGCCCTGCTGCAACATAGCTCGCCGTCATAGATGGACGGACTTCTGTGATCGTCTCGATGCCATCTGCGAGATGCATGCAGCCTGTGAACTCAAAGAGGATTACCTCGGATTCGGTTAGCAGCAGATAGCGCGCCGCTGCATTGCGGCCCGTAAAGATCTGCATGTTGCGGGTGCCGGTGGTGTAGCGAATGTTCACTGAGTCATTGAGAATGACCGCTGATATCTCACGTCTGGCCATTTCCGCCCGGACCCGCCCCAACCGATAAGCTCGGACGGCCCCTTCGTCGATCTCACCAGTTGCAGGACTGCGGTCGAGTAGTCGGATATCATCAAGAGCGGTGCGTTCGCCGTGCCAATCCAAATTCGCCATCGCATCCTACCATCATCAGTTCGCTCAGAGCTTCCACGCTTGCTGCCACGCCCCGGCAGCTCGCATTGGTATGCGCGTGAATGCATGACCACAACAACTTCATTGCTTCCAATGGCTGCGCTCTCGTTCAGGCGACACATTGTGTCGAACGACGAGACAACCCGCCGGTTTGCACGTTAAAGTCAGAGAAAGTTTTGCTGTACGGAGAAAAGTAATGCCAGAAATCATCGGCACTTGGCGATTGTTGCGCGGATCAGCCGTTGATGCCGATGGCACCGCGTTGCCTCCGCCCTACGGTGGAGATAAGGCGATGGGGCGTGTGACATTTAATGCTGATGGACGGATGATGGCGGTCCTTTGCGATGGCCGAGCGCAGCTGCCTGAGGGAGAGGTACGTGAGTACACGTCCTATTGCGGCAACTATACCTTTGATGGTCAACAGCTGGTGACACGAGTGGATGCCGCTTCCGATGCCGACCGCATGGGCACTGATCAGGTGCGCGATGTCCACTTCGAGGGCGAGCTCATGGTCTTGCGACCGCCTATGAAGCCCTATGGCGATAAGATGCAGCAGCGTGAGATCGTCTGGGAGAAGATTGCAGATATATAGCCCGCGAGACGCTTATTGAGACTTGTTGAAATCCCTACTGATCCCGACCGCTTGAGCATTAGTTGATGACAACCGGCTCTAGGCTCTCCAGCATCCAGCGCGCCAATGACGTCATCCGGGCATCTTCATGCTGTTGGCCGATCAGCTGTACGCCAACTGGCAGACCGCCTATGGCCATCAGCGGTACATTCACAACCGGCGCAAACAGCATTGAGCTCGGG
>JBCDBQ010000705.1:0-3908 GCA_039183375.1 Pseudomonadota bacterium | reverse complement strand
GGAGCACAGAGTATCCCGCCAGGTCCCTACACATGTAGGTGGGCGCCGTGTGTCCGGGGCCACGACCCCGGCCAGGAACAGCTCCCGAGCGGTTGGTATCGGCCCAGGGGAAATAGGCTCCTAACGAGCCCCGCAGCTTTCCTATTAGATAATGATTTGGTCCAACTTCGCAAATCAAACCTGTCTGGATCATACTTGCCGTGACCAAAGCCAAGCGCTGCAACGGTCTAGTCGACCCCAGTGTCCTTGCCTTCTCGCACTTCGAACAACTCATCTGTGACAAGGATTGCGGCCATCAACATCAACCGTTCGTTGCCGATCTTGCCGAATTGCTCGGTCAGTGAACCAAGTTTCTCACGAATATGATCGACGAGCATGTGGAGACGCTGCTCCTCGCCGTCAGCGCAGCTCATCCTATATGTGCGCCCGTTCAGGGTGACCGTAACCTGCCCCATAGCTTTGGTCCCATAGTGGGGAAGGCCTGCAATGACATTGGCCTTCCGGGCCCCATGCCCCTGTGACACAAAATTACTGAAGTATTAGACGCTTGGGCTTGCCGCGATACGCTTAATGCTTCTCTTCCAGTGCGGTCTGGATGGAGTCGACGACCCAGTTGATTCGGTTGATTGCCTGGTCATTGGCACTCTCTAGCTCAGCGATGCGTTGCTCCGCTTCCGCCAATCGTTTTGCCAAAGCGTCGCGCTCGCGCTGGAGTTGCGCGACCGTAGGTTTCTTTGAGGTTGGTGATTTAGCCGAAGCGGAGGCGGCCCGTTTGGTGCGACTTGACGCTGCCTTGGCGGGTGCCTTGGATTGCTTCGTCTTGGCGCGTGCAGCCATTAATGTGCTTTCCATTCTCGTAGTTATCGCGGCCTCTGATCAAAATGCATGAAGATGTTAACCATAAGGAGGCGTGTTCACCGTGGTCAACAACAGAGCGCCGTAACTCGAAATTACCAGTGCAAAAAGTTAGTCAATCTTATAAACGATCCCGACGTCGTCGCCATTGACATGGCATTGCGACGGGAACATGAATGGCGCCGCAATTTCGTTGGCGATCCGGCAATGCTTTGCTCTGCATTCTTTCCTGTACCGGTCGGCTGCGCGAAGTCCAATAAATCTTAATCTCGATGTGAGGAGAAGCAATTATGGCGGTGAGAGTTGGGATTTCCGGTTTTGGCCGGATCGGGCGCAATATCCTCCGGGCAATTGCCGAGGAAAAGAGAACCGACATTGAGGTTGTTGCTGTCAATGATCTTGGTTCAGCAAAAGACAACGCACACCTCTTCAAGTACGATTCGGTGCACGGTTCATTTCCAGGCAAGGTCGAAGTCGACGGCGACCAGATGGACGTTGGTCTGGGTTCACCGGTTCGCGTGCTGGCTGAGCGCGATCCTACAAAACTGCCCTGGAAGGAAATGAACGTCGATATTGTCATGGAGTGCACCGGCATCTTCACTGACAAAGACAAAGCGTCGATGCACCTGGAGGCTGGTGCCAAGCGCGTCCTCGTTTCCGCGCCAGCTTCAGGTGCTGATCTGACGGTTGTGTATGGCGTCAACCATGACAAGCTGACCGCAGATCATAAAGTTGTCTCCAACGCTTCCTGCACAACGAACTGCCTGGCACCGGTGGCAAAGGTGATCAACGACCTTTGCGGCATCGAGTCGGGCTTTATGACAACGATCCACGCCTACACAAGCGATCAACGTTTGCAGGACCAGGCGCACAAGGACATGCGACGTGCACGGGCAGCGAATGTCAGCATGATTCCAACGACTACAGGTGCCGCGAAGGCGGTCGGCCTGGTGCTTCCAGAGCTGAATGGCAAGCTCGATGGCACATCTATTCGCGTCCCGACTCCGAACGTTTCAGTTGTCGACCTGAAGCTCGTGCCAAGCCGCGAGACGTCTGCGGAAGACATCAATGCTGCGATGTCGAAAGCTGCTGCGCAAGAGCTCAAAGGCGTTCTGTCGGCTGTCGATGAAGAGCTTGTCTCAATCGACTTCAATCACTCACCGTATTCCTCAAACTTTGACCTGACACAGACCCAAATCGTTGATGGCAAGCTGGTGCGTGTGCTGTCGTGGTACGATAACGAGTGGGGCTTCTCCAATCGTATGAGTGACACAGCTATCGCGATGGCGAAGCTGATCTAATCTGCTGGTCGTTTTGGATTTGTAATCGTTTGGCCGGTTTGGGTGTTCTCGGACCGGCCTTTCGTTTGGGAATGACCTTCACAAACGGTTGTCGCTAGCAAAGAGAGAACTCTAAGCCAGCGTGCTTGGAGCGTTTAGCTCGCAGTAATAGCCTGCTCATCGACCTTGCGGCGCAACCAAATGGCAGCATCTCGATGATCCTCGAAAAGCATACCTTGCTGCATGACCTTATTGAGATAGACCATCCAACCATTGTAATGGCGCTGGGCTGCGATCTCCTGGCCGCGGTACGATGTTGCCCAGAATTCGGCTGCCTCAGCCCCGCTCTGTGTCAATCTGTTCATGACCCGCTCCTGACCGGTCTATAGTAGCGATTCGACCCTTAACAATCTGTCGCACATTTGCATCATAGCGTTCATTGAATGAATGCCTGCTGAAGTATTGGTTTAGCTTGTATATGGGCCTTTTCCGGACCTGGCAGTTACCTCGGTCACACTTGCTGGCATCAAATGCACTTGATCCGGTTGTGAGCCCGCGTTTCGGCAGATCGTTGGCTCGGGCGTTCACTCTTGCACCAGCTTTCAGCAGTCTTGCCCGGCTTTTGCCTTATTCCGACTGAATAGGGGCGGCATGTACGATTGTTCGAACCTCTACTTGCAGCTCCAGGCTGATCCTGCCGGATTAGCCGGTCTGCGTGCGCTCAGGGGCCGGCTCACTCTGCCTGCCATCTTGTTAGTGCCCCCGTCCGATAAGAAGGCTGATGCGGATCTGTTTTCCCGCCTGGTCGAGGATGTACAGGTGCTCGAAGCCGCTGCGCTCATAGAAGATGACATTGACCTGGCGCAGGCTTGTGGGGCCGATGGTGTGCACTTGTCGCCCGCTGCGGATCTACTCGAGGAATATGAAAAAGCCCGCGAGACGCTAGACGCCGAAAGCATTGTTGGCGTGAGCGTTGGTCTTTCTCGGCACAATGCCATGACGCTTGGGGAGGCTGGCGCTGACTACATTGCTTTTGATGCGTCACAACCAATTGCTACCGATGTAGTGATCGAGGGTGATGAGCAGGTCGAATTGCTGGCATGGTGGGCGGAGGTTTTCGAGGTGCCTTGCGTCGGTTTAACTGCTGGAACGTCCGAACGTGCTCGTGCGCTACTTGATGCCGGGGCTGATTTTATTGAACTGGACTTGGGCAGTGCGGTTGCTGAAACTGATCTGGCGAACCGAATCTTAGCTTTCGCAAGAGAGCTGCCGACGACAAATGAGCGGACACTGGTCCATGGGTAAGACTCTTCTAGCTTTGTCCGTTGGCCTAGCGCTTGGCTTGATGACACCGGCCCAGGCCTTGGCTGAGACAGGGTCCAGTTCCTGGGTCCAGCGAACGATACCGCATCGTCCCGCAGCACCGCGACCAATCACCGGCACCCAGAGGCGCAGTGTCAAGGGCTTGCCGAGTACAGTTGCGCCCCAAGAGCCAAGACGGCCAAAGATTCCTCTCGGTAAGACCCTTGTCGCGCCAACGGGTGACAATGCTGCCTACATTGCATTCGACCAAGGGCAGTATATTACCGCGCTCAAGTTGGCTGAAGCACAGGCCAAGAAGAATGACCCGCAGGCCCACACACTGCTCGGTCGACTTTATGCTGAGGGCCTGGGAGTTCCGAGAAATGAGCTGACGGCCGCGAAGTGGTATCGGCGCGGCGCTGAACTCGGCGATGTCGAAGCGATGTTTGCGTTCGGAGTTATCTTGGCTTC
>JBCDBQ010000704.1:0-3922 GCA_039183375.1 Pseudomonadota bacterium | reverse complement strand
GCCAAAGGGTTCACTCCGGAACGTTTAGCCGAACTCCGACCTGGAATTGTTTGTGCCTCAGTCTCTGCCTGGGGGCACGAGGGCCCCTGGGCAAGACGGCGCGGCTTCGACAGTCTTGTCCAGACGGCAACCGGCGTGAACGTCGCGGAAGGCGAGGCCGCAGGTGTCGAAGCCCCCCAACCTCTACCCTGTCAGGCGCTGGATTACGCCTCTGGTCACCTGCTCGCATTGGGCACCATGGCTGGCCTGTACAAGCGCGCCACGGAGGGTGGCAGCTGGCGTGTCCGCGTCGCACTTGCAAGAACCCGTCAGTGGCTCGGCGGTCTGGGACGCATCGATAACGGGTTCGGTTCATCAACACCGAGTAATGACGAGATTGCAGACCTCATGACCGAGATCGAGTCACCCTATGGTCACCTCTATACCGTCCGCTATCCAGCGCAACTGTCACTGACGCCGGCACCTGTCAAACTGGCTCCCGTTCCCTATCCCTATCCGTAGCAATCCCGAGCACCTCTCTCGGGCCTGGCATTTGTACCGAGGGAGAACACCAAGAGCTGAGAACAATCGAGCCATAATAAGAACTGCGAGGAAACATGCCCCCATCACCTGAACTGCAGCGAACGATGTTGCGCCAAATGAAAACCATCCGCGCATTCGAAGAGCGCGCATCAGAAGGCTTCCTGGCAGGTGACATTTACGGCGTGGTCCATTGCTATATAGGTGAAGAAGCCGTCGCGGTGGGTGTGTGCAGCGCCTTGACACAAGACGATCAGATCATCTCAACCCATCGCGGACACGGTCACTGCATCGCAAAGGGTGCCGATCTCAATCGGATGATGGCCGAACTCTATGGCCGCGAAACCGGCTATTGCAAAGGCAAAGGCGGCTCAATGCACATCGCCGACTTTGACATCGGCATGCTCGGCGCCAACGGCATTGTGGCCGGTGGGATATCAATCATCACTGGCGCTGGTCTGGCAGCTCAACTCGATGGTAATGGGCGGGTCGCGGTTTGCTTCTTCGGCGATGGCGCTTCAAATGCAGGGCCCTTCCACGAATCCATCAACATTGCAGCGCAATGGAAGTTGCCGGTCATCTACGTTTGCGAAAACAATCTCTGGGCCGTCAACGTCCCAACGACCGACAGTATGGCCGTTCAGGATATCGCGGAGCGCGCCAAGGGCTACGGCATTCCCGGCCACATCGTCGATGGCAATGACGTCTTAGCGGTCCATGACTGCGCCCAGGAGGCCGTAGCGCACGCCCGCGCCGGCAACGGTCCATCGCTTATTGAATGCAAGACCTATCGCTACCGCCGCCACACCGAACGCGCCGACCAACCGGATCATCGTCCGAAGGAAGAATTGGATGCTTGGCTCGCCAAGGATCCGATCGACCGCTTGGAGCATCAACTGCAAGCCCAACAAGGACAACTCAGCGATGACGAGTTGGCCAGCATGAACGCAGATGTTACGCGTGCCATTCAGGGTGCTGTTGCTTTTGCAGAAACAAGTTCGTTCCCCACGCTCGACGCTGCGGAACATGACGTCTTCGCCAGTTGAGGAGGCTTTGACATGCGCACTATCACCTACCTCGACGCCATCACAGAAGCCATCGCAGAAGAAATGCGTCGCGATGAAAAGATCTTCCATCTCTCAACCGATGCGCCACCAAAGCTGCTCGAAGAATTCGGACCAACCCGCATCCGTCAGACACCCATAACCGAGAGTGCATTGACCGGTATGGCGATCGGCGCCGCCGGCTCCGGCTATCGTCCCATCGTCGACTGGCGCCTTGTCACGTTCTCATTCGTCGCCATGGACCAGATCGTCAATCAGGCGGCCAAGATCCACTACATGTTTGGCGGCCAGGCCAAGTTTCCTATTCTGTTTCGCACAACGGTTGGTGGTGGAACGCGCCGCGCCGCGCAACACTCGCAAAGCCCCTATTCCATGTTCATGAACCTAGCCGGCCTCAAGCAGGTTCTGCCGTCGACACCCTATGACGTCAAAGGCCTCATCAAAACCGCGATCAGAGACAATAATCCCGTCGTGGCCTTTGAATCCGGTCGCCTCGGCGGACTGAAAGGCGAGGTCCCTGACGATGACCTTACGATTCCGTTTGGCCAGGCCGATATCAAGCGTGAGGGCCGCGACGTCACGATCGTCGCTCTCGCATGGCTGGTGCACGAAGCCCTCGCGGCGGCAGACGACCTCGCAAAGGACGGAATCTCGGCAGAAGTTGTTGATCCGCGTTCGTTGGTGCCGATGGATGCCGACACCATCCGCGCGTCGGTACGCAAAACCGGCCGGCTTGTTGTGGCCGATGAAGCCGGACCGACGGCTGGCGCATCAGCTGAGATTGCGGCACTCGTCACCGAGGATGCACAGACCTTCGCAGCATTAAAGGCACCAGTGCGACGGGTGTGCGCTCTGCAGGTTCCGATCCCGTACGCGCCACATCTTGAAGATCACGTTTTCCCGGATCGCAGACGAATCATCGATGGTGTAAAATCGATCATGGGCGACACCTAACCTCCTACGATCCATGGCCGTCGCTCTGGTGTCGTTGCGCGGTTGCAAACCTTGATCATATCAACACAAAGAAGCGCTGGCATGAAAACCAAGACTTTCACAGACCCCGCTAAAGCCGTTGCAGCGCTCGTCAGCATTTATGACGAACAGACCGCTTTCTTACGCACGCAGCTCGCCAACTTCGCCAAGGGTGAAAAACTGAAGCAACCGGCGCGCGCGTTCTATCCCAAGATCCGCACCGAAGTTGATGTGCGTCAGGATGCACGCGTGACTCACGCCTACGGTTTTTGCGATCAACCCGGCCAGTATGAGACAACGATAACGCGCCCTGCTCTTTTTGAACGCTATCTGCAAGAGCAACTGGAGCAGCTCCGCCGCAACCATAATTGCAGCTTCAAGCTCGGCTTATCGGACATACCTATTCCGATCCATTTCGCCTACCAGGATGGCATCCATGTCGAGCACGGTCTCGACAGCAACCAGATCGCGCAATTCCAGACACTATTTGATCCACCCGATCTCGCTGTCATGGACGACGAATGGGTCAATGGCGAAATTGAGCTAGGCCCGGACGATCCGCGACCTTTGTCACATTTCACCGCGCCGCGCATCGACTATTCGCTCCACCGCCTGCGCCACTACACGGGAACCGACTGTCATCACTTTCAGAACTTCGTCCTCCTGACGAACTACCAATTCTATATCGATGGCTTTCGCAAAATTGCAGAGCGCCTGGTAGAGGACAGCTCGAATGAATACACAGCATTCGTCGAACCGACCGCATCAGGTCATGGCCCACAGATGCCGGCCTACCATCTTCAGCGCGAAGACCTGAACGGGATCACGCTGGTCAATATCGGCGTCGGGCCCTCAAACGCGAAGACCATGACTGATCATCTCGCGGTGCTGCGGCCCTCGGCTTGGATCATGCTCGGACACTGCGCCGGATTGCGCGGCACACAGCAACTCGGCGACTACGTTCTGGCCCATGGATACGTTCGCGATGACCACGTGCTCGACGCAGACCTGCCACTCTGGGTGCCGATACCCGCCCTGGCCGAAGTCCAAACCTCGCTCGAACAGGCCGTGGCCGAAGTGGCCGACATTTCTAACCGAGAGCTCAAGCAAGTCATGCGCACCGGAACGGTGGCCTCGATCGACAACCGCAACTGGGAACTGCGCGATCAATCCGAACCCATCCGCCGCTTCTCACAATCACGCGCCATTGCCCTCGACATGGAAAGCGCAACCGTGGCCGCCAATGGTTTCCGTTTCCGGGTGCCTTACGGCACGCTGCTTGTTGTTTCCGATCGCCCACTCCACGGTGAACTGAAGCTGCCGGGCATGGCATCGGAATTCTATCGCACCCAGGTGGACCGCCACCT
>JBCDBQ010000703.1:0-3928 GCA_039183375.1 Pseudomonadota bacterium | reverse complement strand
TTGTCGTTAAAGACCGGAACCAGCATCGAGTCGATAAACGCGTAGGCAATGAAACCGGTTAGCACCAGAGCAAAGAGCAATGGCCCAGTCTTGCCTTTCGTGGCGGACTCGCCCTCGGCTTCCTGATTGATCACCTTCATTTGCCGGGCACCGATCCACACTGAGAAGATCGTGATCACCAGAATCGTAATCGACGTCGGTGTGAAGATATACTGCAGCATCTCCGTTGTACCGGTCCGCAGTTTGATGTTTGCGATTTGCGCAGCCTGATAGGTGTATGTTTCGGCCTGACTTGATAGCACGAACCCAATCAAAAAAGCGGGCCGCGACCAGTCGAACCGGCGCATGAAGACGCCCAACAGTCCGAATGCGACCAAAGCCACAAGGTCGCCCAGCGATTGCCGCGACTGGAAAGCCGCAAATGCGATGAGCATGAACAGGAACGGCGCAAGCAGTGAGAAACGAATGGTCGTCAAGCGTGCGATGTAGCCTGACAGTATGATGCAGAGACCCGCACCGAAAACATTGGCGAGCGCAAGCGACCACACAACAGTGTAGGTGACGTTCAAGTCATTGGTGATCATTTGCGGGCCGGCTTCGTAACCGAGCAAAATCATGCCGCCAATGAAGACAGCCATGGAACCCGAACCTGGAATTCCGAAGAGCAGTGTTGGGACCAAGCCACCGCCTTCCTTGGCATTGTTCGAGCTCTCAGGGCCGATAACGCCGCGAATGTCACCTTTGCCGAATTGTGTCTTGTCCTTGGATGTCTGAACCGTGTGCCCATAGGCGATCCAGTCAACGACGGAACCACCGAGCCCTGGGATGACGCCGACTACGACGCCAATTACCGAGCAGCGAATAGACAGGAAGAGGTTGGAAAACCAAGCACGTATGCCATCAAACCACCCAGCGCCGAGCGTCGCATCCTTTGAGATGGAACTGTCCTGGCGTAGCAAAGCCAGGATTTCTGGCACTGCGAAAATACCGAGGCCGACAATGACCAGTTTGAAGCCGTCGTAAATGTAAGGCAGCTCAGGAGAGCTCATGCGCGCTGAGCCAAGTGCCGGCGCCTCGCCAACGGCTCCGATCAGCAAGCCAAGACCGGCTGCGATAATGCCCTTGAGCGGGATGCGGCCGGAAAGCGTGCCGACCATCGACAAGCCGAGAACCGTCACCATCAAAAGTTCCGGCAGTCCAAAGGCCAGGACTAATGGCCTGGCAATCAGAATAAAGAACGTGAGAACCGTTGCACCAAATAGGCCTCCGAACAGTGACGATGCAAACGCGGCTGACAGCGCCATGGCCGCTTTGCCGTTGCGCGCAAGAGGGAAGCCATCGAGGACAGTCGCCTGCGATGCGGACGAGCCGGGAATGCCCATCAGAACAGAGGCAAACGTGTCTGATGTTGGGATGACCGCGACCAGACCAACCATCAGCGCAAGTCCGGAAACCGGCTCCATGCCATAAAGGAACGGCAGGACGAGACTCAACCCGGCAATACCACCAAGGCCTGGAAACACACCAACTGATAGACCAAGCAGCACACCAGCAAACAGAAACATGAGCTGCTGCGGCTGGAAGATCAGTGCGAATGCCTGCTCAAGCGCGGGCAGGGCGGTTGTGAAAAAGTCCATAAGACGAATCCATCATCAAGGCCTGAGACGTCGAAGCCTGAGACATAAGGATATGGGATATCGAGAATTGAAGCCGGCAACAGTGACCTGCTGCCGGCCGCGACTTCACTGGCTCGCTTAGAGCTTCACGCCGTAGCGCTTCTTCAGCCAGTCCTTGATCCAGTTCTTCGCTGAATCGGCTACAACAGTGCCTTGCTTCAGCTTGGCAGCAGCTGCTGCTCCCGTCGATTGCGGATAAACTCCGAGGCGCTTCTTGGAGATCGACGCGAAGTCCGCGCGCTCTGTGACCGCCTTGAACGCGTTAGAATAGGTGTCGATGACATCTTTCGCAGCGCCTTTCGGCAGGAAGACCATTTTTTGTGCCGGGAAGCCTGCAACAAAGAAAGCCTTCCAGGCGTTCCATGCATCGCCGGACGGCGCCTTACCTTTGATCTTGGTGTAAACTTCCTTGAATGTCGGGATGTCCGGGAAGGTCGGATCACGGACGATGTTGCCTGAGCTATCCAGCGCACCCCAAGTCATGATCGGCACGGCCTTACCTTCTTTCACTAGTGGCGTGACTTTTGAAAGAAACGCTGACGAAGTCTGGTAATCAATGTTGGCTTCACCGCGCTCAAACATCAGTCGGCCAGCAGAGCGGCCCTTAACGCCGAAGACCGGCTCGACCTTCATGCCAAGCATTTCCCAAGCCAGTAGGGGAACGAGATCGAGTCGCGTCGCGCCCTGTGAGCCGTAAACAAAGTTCGTTGACTTGATCACGGAATTGGGGTCGGCCTGCCACTTCTTCGCGAGGTCGGCTGGAAGGTAAGCCACACCGCCAGTTGCTGTCGCCAGGACAACATTCCAATCCGCGTAGTTGTACTTGACGCGCTTATCGCCGAGCAAGAACGGGAACTGGGTTGAGCCGGACGAACCAAAGATAGTCAATCCATCAGGCTTGGCGCGGCTGGCGAACCAGTTGGCACCTTTAGTTGAACCTGCACCCGGCATGTTCTTCACAACCACGGCAGGCTTGCCCGGTAGTGCTTCGCTTAGCAATGGTGCATAGAAGCGGGCCCATTTGTCGGAACCACCACCTTCTTTAAATGGGATCACCCATGTGATGGTCTTGCCAGCAAAGTCAGCAGCTAGAACTGGCGCAGATACAGCCGTCGCCGCGAATGCAGCAATCGCCGTTGCGCCAATCAGTTTAGTGGTGCGAAACATCCTCGCCTCCCTGTAGTGATTCAGCAAAATCCGAGAGGTTTGCGAGAACGCATTGGTCAACGTCTAAGCCTCCCGTCATCCCGATTTCTTGTGTCTTTAATAGATGGTGCGATCAGGTTGACGTTGCTTCGTTATCGGACGAAACTTTCAACAACCTCTCATGTTCGAACTTTTGCAGTGCAGCAAAATGCGGATTGTGTTGATCGAAGATAACAGGATTTTGGCAGACGGGATTGCAAGCACGTTGAGCAAGACCGGGCATGCGGTCGAGTGCTTTTTTGATGGCGCAGCGGCCGACGAATTCTTGGCGAGAGAGAGCGCAGATCTCGCGATCATCGATATCAATCTTCCATCATTATCCGGCCTCGACGTTTTGCGCCGCTTGCGCCGCCGAGAAGATAGTGCCCCGGTTTTGATGCTGACGGCGCGTGATACAACCGGAGATCGTGTTACAGGGCTCGATGCCGGCGCAGACGACTACATGGTCAAGCCATTTGAGATGGAAGAGTTGGAGGCCCGTGTCAGGGCGCTTCTGAGACGGCGCTCCGGCCATCAGGATCATCACCGTATTCAAGTTGGGGCGTTGGAATTTGACCTTGGCGCGCGACGCGTCTTCGTCAACGGTACGGAAATCAAGCTGCCGCGGAAAGAGTTGGCATTGCTTGAATGCTTGCTTGATCGCATTGGCCGCCTCGTGTCGAAGGACGAAATTGCTGACCATATTTATGGCATTGGTTCTGAAGCGGAAGGGCGCGTCGTAGAGATCTATATTTCGCGACTGCGAAAGCATCTCAGCCATGCCAATGTCGAGATCCGCAATGCGCGCGGACTTGGTTACATGCTTGAAGCGATCAGTCGATAATGCTGCCAAAACACTCGCTACGTTCTCGGCTGGTGATCATACTACTGGTCCCTCTTTGTCTGGTTGCGGCGGCCGGCGTCTATTGGCGATATCATGACGCGCTGGAAACCGGACAAAAGCTCTACGACAAAACTCTCTTTGCTATCGCGCTTGCGATCTCCAGGCGTGTCACGGCCAGTGGTGGCGATCTGGTCGCCGAGGACATGCTCGAAGTCGTCACTGA
>JBCDBQ010000702.1:0-3936 GCA_039183375.1 Pseudomonadota bacterium | reverse complement strand
TTGAGACGAGAAAAACAGAATAGGCGAGAAGGATTCCCGGCAGGTACTCGGCGATTTGATCAATCATCATGTTGTTTCTGGTCCCGATTCGATGTTTGGCGTGACCAGACTAGTGAAGCGCTGCTGACAGCATTCTGTCAGCAGTCAAGGCAAGCCGCGCTTCTTGCGCTGCTCGGCGATGATACTGATCATCTCAGCCATGTTGCCGAGTGGCCAGCGGCGTTCGACTGTCTTGCCTGACTTTTCCCTGATCAGAAGGATGAGCGTCTTCGCGCCCGCCCACTCATCCAGCATCTCGCGCCCTACCTGGCCCGTGAAGACGCACTTCGCTGTCGGGCATGCGCTGGCGTCAATCGGCTTGGTGGTTCCGTCATTGTGCACGACCAGCATTTCTGCATCGCGCGCATATGACAGACCAGGCTCGATGTTGAATGTGATTATCGGTTCCGGCTGACCATCGGAACCGCGCCGGTAAAGGAAGTCGACAATTGCTGCGCGAAGGTTTGGTCTTGGACTGTAGACGTCGACGTATTGCGCGTAGCAGCGCGCATCCGTCCCATCAGGTGCCGTATCACAGGCGACATCCCACCAGACATCGAAGACCTTGTGATAGGTGAGAAGTCGACCTGGCAACTTGTTGGCAACCAGTGGTGCGTAACCGCCCGATGCGAGGGAGAGAACAGCCGCGAAGGCGATGAGAATGATTAGGCGAAACATCCAGGTCCAAGTTCAGATCGGAGGTCAGATTGGGTCGACCTGGACATCTTGCGTAGCGAGACCGAACACACACAAATCAACTGATAGTGTAGCGCAAGTGACTTTTGGCTTCCCCATTGCGGTTTTCCTCGACAACCAAAGTCAGATGCGAGTGCCGAATCTGGAATACTCAACAGGGCTCGCCTTCGCTCGCGACCGCGATATAATATTGCCAACGCAATGGAGAGCTGTGCTCCGGGAGGCATTTCGATGGATTGGGCTACAATCACAAACGAACTGGAAGGACTTCTCAAACTCCGGTCCATCCCATTTGGAATGAAGATGTTCGAGAATGTCGCCGATATGGAAGCCATTCCGCGCATTCGGCGGCCTGACTCGGTTCACACCTTGGACCAGATCGTCGGTCAGGCGTCCCGACTGGGTCGTACTGTCGGCATCACAGCGGATGATCTGGTCGGTGCACAATGCCGTGCCGTCGTCGGGCTCGGAAAGGCCAAGACACCGGAATGGATGTCGGGCAAACATATGGTCGGTGTCTGGTTTTCCGACGACGAGGGCGCAGCTGAACACCAAGCGGCCATGCATTGTGTCGAGGACGGCATCTATGAAGCCCTGGCCGTGGCGCCAATTTCCTCAGGCCGTCTCGATCCGCCTGACATTGTCCTCTTTTATGCCACGCCCGGCGCGATGATGTACTTTATCAACGGCCTGCAATGGTCCGGCTACAAGCGATTCGACTGGTCGGTCGTCGGCGAATCTGCGTGCGCGGACAGCTGGGGCCGGGCACTCAAGCTGCGCGAGCCGTCGCTTTCGATCCCTTGCTTTGCAGAACGACGCTACGGTGGTGTCCTTGACGATGAAATGCTGATGGCTTTGCCACCCGATCATCTCGAACAGGCGATCACCGGGATGAAGGCACTCGCTAAAAATGGGTTCCGCTATCCGTTTGCACAGTACGGCATCCAGCAGGATGTGCGCGCCGGTATGGCAGTGAGTTACGGCGAACGCAAATAGTTTGCAATTGAGGTAGACGGAATGGCCAAGAGATTTTTGATCGACGTCGCATCATCGTTGTCGTTAGCCGTGGCCGATCAGATTGCAGACGGTGCTCTCAGTGCGGCACGCGCCGAAGATATGCTGCCCCTGACCATTGCAGTGCTTGATTCCGGCGGCCAGATCGTTGTCCTCAAGCGGGAGGATGGTTGCGGTATTGTTCGCGCGGAGATCGCCATCGGCAAAGCGTCAGCGGCGCTTGGCATGGGCGCGGGAAGCCGCGCACTGCGCGATCGCCTCAAGGAGCGCCCGGCATTTCAGGCCGCAATCTCGGCAGCATCTGACGGACGGTTTGTGGCCGTACCAGGAGGCGTTCTTATTCTCGATGACGCCGGTAAAGCCATCGGTGCAGTCGGTATCAGCGGAGATACATCAGACTGTGATGAGTACGCGGCCATAACCGGAATCCAAGGGGCCGGCTTTGCGAGCCATCCCGAGGAACCTGCCGAGAATTGGCGCGACGCGAAGTTATAACCTTCAGGCGCTCAGAACCGCCGTCTCATGGAGATGCATCCAGGTCAGCCGATCAGTTCCGGGATCGCGGCTGAAGAGAACAGTTGAGATGCGGTCGTTGTCTGATGGCGTCGTGTTGCGCGCGCCAGTTTGATGTTCAACGTAAGTTGCCTGGATGAGTGTTTGGTCTTTATTCACGTGGCGCAGCGTGACGTCGCTGATGGAGATGCGGAAATCGGGATTGGTACCGTGAGCCGCCTCGATGGGATCGAGTAGATCGGCACGTGTCAGAACCTTTCCGCTCGGTTGGATGTTAACCAGATTATCCGCCAAACGATCAGTAAAACCTAGCTGGTAAACCTCGCTGGTCCGCTCCAGCTCACCACGAAACCATTGCGATATAAAAGCATGTAAGCCTTCGATTTCGGCAATTGCCAATTCCAGGAGAAATCGCTCATTCGTTTTCATAAAGTCATAACTCCCGGATCGCTTGTGTTGTGACCTTCACGCACATGCGGCAGCGCTTCACCTGTCATCCCGGCTCATTGCATTGCACATATAGCTGAGGCTTGGCGATGATGACATGCGAGGATTTCCATGGATCTCGATGCTGTCCTACTGGCGCGGATACAGTTCGCTTTTACTGTCGCTTTCCATATCATATTTCCGAGTTTTACGATCGGGCTCGCTGCGTTTATCGCGACGCTGCTCGTACGGTGGCGGCTCACCGGTCGCGAGCACCTGTATCGCCTGGCTCGCTTCTGGACCAAGATTTTTGCCGTATCGTTCGCGATGGGCGTGGTCTCCGGCATCGTGTTGTCATACCAATTCGGCACCAACTGGTCGCAATTCTCGATCGTCGTTGGCAACGTTGTCGGTCCGCTGATCGGCTACGAGGTGATTACGGCCTTCTTCCTTGAAGCAACATTCCTCGGGATCATGCTGTTCGGCTGGAACCGAGTACATCCCAATCTCCACGTGACATCAGCTATTCTTGTGGCGATCGGGACATCGCTTTCAGCATTCTGGATTCTGTCGGCCAACAGCTGGATGCACACGCCAACGGGGCATGAGATCCGCGACGGCATTGCCTATCCCGTCGACTGGTGGGCGATTGTTTTCAATCCGAGCTTTCCCTATCGCTTCGCACATATGTTTACTGCGGCGTATCTCACGACGTCGCTGGTCGTGCTCGCCGTTGGTGCCCGCTATCTATGGGCCGGCCGTTTCGAAGACGAGGCCAAGACGATGCTGCGGATGGGGCTCGGCATGGTCATTGTTCTGGCACCTCTGCAGTTACTGATCGGCGATCAGCACGGCCTCAATACGCTCAAGCATCAACCAGCAAAAATTGCCGCGATCGAGGCTCACTGGGATGGCAGCAAGCCGGGCGCTCTGGTGTTGTTCGCATTGCCCAATGTGAAAGAGGAACGCAACGACTACGAGATCTCGTTACCGAATATCGCGAGCCTTCTTCTCACACATAAGCTTGATGGCAAGTTCAAGGGCCTCAAAGACTTCAAGCCCGAAGACCGACCGCCGATATGGCCGGTATTCTTCGCATTCCGCGTTATGGTCGGGCTGGGCATGCTGATGATCTTGCTTGGTGCGGTTGGTGCTTGGTTGTGGTGGCGCGGGCGGTTGTTCCAAACGCGTTGGTTTATCGGCGCGTCGCGCTTCGTCTGGCCGATGGGTTTTGTAGCCATCCTAGCC
>JBCDBQ010000701.1:0-3938 GCA_039183375.1 Pseudomonadota bacterium | reverse complement strand
CGATGGACTGCCTTCACGAGCTCCGGCTCGTCCATCAGATACTGAGCGGACCAATTTGTCGGCGTCTTGTTATCAGAGCGGTGCAACAGCTCCATGCCCATGCCGCCATCGAGCAATACGATTGGTTTCATTGTTTGATCCTCCCAAGATCAAACATCAACCAGTGGCAAATCATCGGCTAGGCTGCAAGCGACAAAAGCTTGTGTATGGCCGCACTCTGCATTGACCTGATGTTTTCAGAACCGGAGCAGCGGGCGTTGTGCGTTGGCGAACGCCGGATTTGAAATGCTAGAAGATGATTGTAAACGCGACTGGCCAAAGGAAGGTTCCGGCTGCCATGCCGAACACGACTCCCACTGTGGCATAGTAAAATCTGGTCATAGTTTCTTCCCCCATCGAAACTGACGAGACCCTACCTGAGTCCGGACAATGACGAATGCGGAAGATCAGGCTCTCCACAGGTTTGGCTAGGGAAATATGGTTGCGTATCGCATGCGGGTGTCAGCGTTCGGACTGCAAGTGCGCTGCAGAGTTTGTGCTGCTTCGAGGCTAATCGATGACCATGCGCTCCGAGCGGGGCCACATCCTTGATTGGGCGCGGTCCCGAAGCTCTTCGATCTCTCCATCGGACACCATCTTGGTGAGCCTGACCTCGAGTTCATCGATCAGCGGATCTTCGAACTTGGCGTCGATGACGCACTGCAACAAGTAAAACTTGAACCGTGTTGTCAGGCGCACAACGGAGCTGCGATCCGCGAGCTTGAGCAATTCCAGCATGGCTGGGCGTGAGCCTCGATAGGACATCCAGATCAGATCTCCAGCATCATGTTGCAGCCATTGAACCTGCTTGGGCAACCTGTCGTATGCGGTGAAGTCAAATGAACCGACATTGATGCGCTGTGGTAACGGGGCGACTTGGAGTTTGTCCTTTTCAATTGCCTTGAGGCTTTGGTTAATCCGATGGCGGAGGCTGCATAAGTACACGTGCGGGAAATGAATCATCGCAATGTGAACAGTCCAGGAACGACTGGCGCGCGCATCTTTCGGGGCATTGGCATACGTCGCCATGAACCCGTCTCGCAGCGCTGATAATTCGCGGCTGCAATCAAAAGGACTGGGACCGTGACGTTGACGGCGTTGCAGAGTGATATCCCATAGCGGCGCATTCGCCAAAAGCGTTTCTCGTGTGGGAATGGGGAAGCCTTTGAATGCGTAAGGAAGCTTTAAGTTTCCATCGACCTTGGCTTGAATGCTGCTGGCGCGTGCTTCGAAACAGATGCCTGTCAGGATCACGGCAGCAATGACAGCCAACTTTTTTCTGGCGTCCGTTGAGCTCCGCAGTGAATTATACTCCGCTAGCTGATCATGGGGCTGAGAGCAACATAGAGACTTATCTCCGGGACGCAAATTTCACCGACACTCAGAACTCGGTTTAGCAGTTACGGAGTGTGCTTATGGCAAGAGCATCCATATGTCGGCGTGTGGTTGGGAACCTGCAGGACTATGAGCAGGAATTGGGAGAGTGGAGAACCAAAAAACTCCGCGTGGAACGTACGCTTGCGGATCTCGACCAAGAGTTGTCAGTTGAGTTAAATCGATCAGTCGAAGTCGGAAATCGCGTCGGTAGACGCCCTGCTGTTGGTGGTCGTGCTGGCCGCGGTGGAAGTGCATTCGACACTCTGACAGGTATCGGTGGGCTGACAGGTATCGGTGGGGCATTGCTGAGCGACAACTCAGATCGGATCCGCCGGACCGAGCGGAGTATGCAGGCGGAGCAGGCCGAACTCGTTGTGATCAATGTCAGAATTGAAAGCATCTTGCAAAACGTGCGGAGCCAGCAGAGCGAATTCAATCACTACCAGTGCTACAATCTCGGCTACGCTCACGACGTGCTCAATATCCGCTCTTGTGAACCCGTCGTCCAATTGCAGCATCATTGAAAAGCATGCATGAAAATGTCGACGTTGCGGCGGCGGTTCCTCGCGCGCGAGAGCCCGGCAACAGATGTGATGTTGTCGGTAGCGGGCTGGGCAATAGTTCCAATGATCTGATCCCGTTGCCGCTACCGATGTTGGCGTCCGCCGTGTCCTATAAGTTTTGACTACAGGCCCTTGAGCAGTTCTTTCAGAAATGCCTGGCGTTCCTTCCACATCGCCTGGACCTCGGCGCGGGTCATCACCTTGATGGGTGAGCCGCCGGCCTTCATGCGCTTGGCAACGCGCGGGTGTGCGAACATTTTCGGCACCTGGGCTGCGAGCTTGTCGATGATGGCCTTAGGCGTACCCTTTGGCACCATCAGGCCGCGAAAGTTGACCGATGAGTTGTCCACGGCGTAACCGGCTTCCTTAAACGTTGGGACGTCGGGGAGAAAGTCCTTGTTGCGCTCGTTGTCAGCGACGGCAAGGATCTTGACGTTGCCGGCCTTACGCGCACGGAAGGCATCGGACAGGTTATTGACACCGGCAAGGACGTTGCCGGCAATCACGGCCTTCATAGCTGCGGCACCCCCGCCTTTGGTCGGGATGTAGGCCATTTTCGTGCCCGTCACCTTCATCATCTGCAGTGCGGCGATGTGATGGCCGACGAAGAGGCCAGCGCCGGAGAGTGTCAACTTGCCAGGATTGGCTTTGGCGAATTCGACAAGCTCTTTGATGGAGTTGAATTTGCTGTCCTTGCCGACAACCACGACGGCCGGGTCTGCACCCCAGTTCGCGATCGGCTCGAAGCTGTCAGCGGAATACTTCACGCCGCCCTTGATTGACTGCGCGATGAAGTGTGGAACGTTGTAGGCCGACATCATGTAGCCGTCGGAAGGCGCTTCAGAGGCAAACCAATTCCAGCCGACACGGCCGCCGGCGCCGGGCTTGTTGACGATATAGATGGGCTGGCCGAGCATGTCCTTGTTGCCAGCCACCATGGTGACGATGCGGGCCTGAAAGTCAGTTGCGCCGCCTGCACCGTAGGATACGGCAACGCCGATCGGGCGTTCAGGGTATTCGGCGTGGGCCGTGGTCGACAGCGTCATCGCTGCTGCGGCAAGTGACGCCATGCCGATCATCGCAAGCTTCTTCATAAGCTCTTCTCCTTCGTTACAACACTGAGAGTGCAGTTCGTTAGAAGTACATTCCGCGCGGCGTTTGGACTTTGAGCAGGAGAGCAAAAAGGCCATACATCACCGCCATGAAAAGTGCCGTTGTTGTTATCCGCTTGGCCCACGCGATGGCACTACTCAGTGGAGCGGGATCGTAGATGGTGTAGACCGCAAAGAACGCGATCGTGGAGGACGTGTAGAAGCCAAACTGCTTGGCTGCGAAGAAGACAAAGGCCAACGCGATGATCAGGCCCGGCAGCAGATTGAGGCTGTCTTTCCATGACAGCCCCTCGCCGACTTTGGCGAGCCCGAGGGCCGCTCTTGCGAAGTTCCAAATGGCGAGTGCAATGAAGACGATTGAGATCAGCCGCGGGAATAGGAATGCGGCAGCGGGTTCCTGCGTGAAGCTGATGGTGGTCACGGCTGCTGCAATCAACAGGATAGCCGATGAAGAGAGGACGTGCTGAAAGCGGGAGGCTGTCATTTGGCGGCCTCCTGCTGGGCGGCCGGCGCTGGCTTTTGCGCGATCACGCTGCCCCATAAACTGTAGAGCACAGAGGCCACGACGAGAGTGATCAGAAAGATGTTGAGTGGCCCGGTGAGGAAGTAGATCAGCGCACCATCCTGGGCGGCCGCGATCTGCGAGCCTTGGATGAAGTTGTCTTCGGCAATCGGTCCGAGGATCAGCCCGAGTACGAGCGGCGCAGCGGAGAAACCGAACTTCTCAAGAAAGTACATCGCGATGCCGAGGGTCAGCATGATGTAGACATCGCCCATCGACTGCTGCACGGAATAAGATCCGAAGACGGCCAGCACCAGAACGGCGGCAGCCATGATTGGAACCGGT
>JBCDBQ010000700.1:0-3950 GCA_039183375.1 Pseudomonadota bacterium | reverse complement strand
GCATCGCCAAATGCCTTGCCAAATCCGTCAAACCCTTCCGGTTCCAATTCGCAGATATGAAGTTGGTTCCAGTCAATGCTGAATGACGGAGCTTGATAGAGCACAGCTGCTGTTTCCATTGCCCTGAACGTACCAAACGTTTTTGCACGCACGAGTTTTTGCGCGGCTGGACCGCAATAGTCCCGCATCACACCCCGGTATTTTCCAAGGTGTCTTGGCTCCACGTGGATGAATTCCAACGATGCTTGCAACTCGGGGCGATCGCCGGAGCCTTGCCAGCCATGAGGCAGAATGAACGACGAAGGTGTTGTCAGCAGCAACTCGGCACGCAAAAGCATCGACCCTTCTGGTTGCTGGTCGTTGAGCAGTTCACGCAGAGCATCGGTCGGAACGACATCGCGAAAGTAGCTCAGTTCAACATGGCTCCCAAAAGGCGCATCTGAAGCCCGCTGGTAAACGCTGCGGTGCCGATAGAGTGCCTGACCGGTACAGGCTTGCCCGAAACGCGCAAATTGTTGGGTGCGTTCCATGAGCGCTGCATTCGCTTGGGGATCGTTGACCTCAAGCATCCGTGCAAGTGCCACCACGCGTTCATCGGGTTCAACCAGAGTGAGACAGGTATCGTGCGAAGGATGGGCGGCTTCGACCACTGTATGCGCTCCTCTGTGTCTGGCATGGATCTGCCCAGACTGTAGCAGGACTAGCAACCACGGTCAGGTCCACAAAGTCAGAGTTGGTCGAAAATGAATGTGGTTGGAGGCCAAAGGTCTGCGCGAGAAGTGACAGCATCAAGGGAGTGCTCCTACGTCTCACTGCAGACACGTTCGCGTTAGGGTGCGCGTCGAAAAGGACCAACGACAGGCATGACTGCTTTTTGCTGGTCAGCGTTTACGCAGCGACGGCGACACATACAAAACTGGTTTTGTCAGGGAGTTTGTCGATATGAGGCCGCTCGACTCTCTCAACCATTCTGAGTTGTTGGGCGGTCGCCAACTGCTCGAGTGTCTCGGGAAATCTGCTCTTATCCCAAAACTCGGAGTGAACAGTAAAAGCAAAAGGCGCACCCGGTTTCAGAATACGAGAAATCTCGCACAAGGCATCTGCCTTGACATGGCCATGCGTGAACGTTCCTGATGATATCGCGCCGGCATATGTGTCATCGGCAATAGCAAGAGAGCCGTTAAGATCCGCCAGAATCAATTCGTCGTAGATCGTCTTTTCGTTCGCCTGATCCAGCATCGCCTGACTGACATCCAATCCGTGCAAGGTCCAGTCACCACATTCCAGCAAAGCCTTGCCAGTTAGACCGGTACCGCAGCCAACATCGAGAATTGGAATGTCAGTTTCGCTGACGTGGCGAGCGGCGGCAGATGCCACGAGCTCAGGTGCGCGATACCCAAGCTCATCAACAAGGTCCTTGTCGTAGTCATCAGCCCATTGGCCGTAGCTCTGGCAGAGTTCCTCAACCGAACCGCGCGAAAAAACTTCCTTCAAGCGCTCAGTTGCTAACGGCGTTTCACGAGTATCGTCTTGATTTTCCATAGATTTCACGTCCCAGCCCTCCAATTCAATGTCGTAAAAAGACAATTTAGCGTCGAATATAGGACATTTTAGGTCGGAAGCGAAGAGCGGTGATGCGGGCGCCTGACATCTCAAGACGATCTACGGCCGGCAGCAGCCAACGTCGGTTTGTATCTGGTTCAGAAAGACCAAGCTTCGTCCGAAGGGCAGATAAAGGTCACTGTGTTCAGTCCCAGAAGGGAGCATACCACGGCAGAGGTTGCCCCTCGAACTGGACCCGATGTGCTCATTTTCCCTCTGAAACAGAGGGCCCAACATTAACTTGGGGGCAATGGCCTTGCGCTACTATCGAACAGAGTAGACGGCAGTGATGCGAGTGGCGATGCGAGCGAGTTTAACATCCGGGCAGCAGCAGTTCCGAAACCGGAAAAGAAGCCGTCCAGAGGTCACAATCCTCAAGTTGTACGGTCAGTACATTGTTGTTTTTATTCTTACAGTGTTGGCAATGGTCGCGTGTGGTCGCGCAACCGGCACATTCAGTCTCGTCGGCTATGAATGGAAATACCAATCGCAGCTTGGACTAACGGGCTCGCGCTTCGAACCGCTATCCCTCGTTTCGCCCGTATGGCTTGGAACAGGTGATCAACTGGTAGCGAACTACGATGCGAGTATCCAAGCTGGGCAGATTCGGGTTTCCATGAAAGAAGGTTTGGTCCTTGCTGCACTCACGGGCAGAAATAGGGAAAGCGAATACATCAGCGAGAGCGGTCGTGGTGAAGTCGTTCTCACTGCAAAAAAGTCCGGTCTTTATTGGCCGTCCAGCCGTCTCACAAGTGGACGGATGTCGAAAGAGTGCCGCAAACGTTTCAAGTCAAGGTCCTTGCTACAAAACATGGTTGTGCCTGACATGAGCTGTCCGACACGGAGTGCATCCTACTCTATTACTTGGTCGTGGCGGCCGGCTCCGTAGCGCCTGGTCATCTTCGCTTCAACAGCGTCAATGCAGAAGTAGCAAGAGCTCCTGCCCTAGTCACTGCCCCGCAATAACACCAATTCCTGCGTCGCTCACAAAAAAGCCCGGGACCGAAGTCCCGGGCGATCGCTCACACAAAGATGCGAGTTCAATTCATCAGGCAGCCATCACACGGGTTAATGCACCGTCGATCGCTGAGACGATCTCATCGATATCCGACTTGGTGCAGATCAGCGCCGGGCTGAGGCAGAGCGTGTTGTTGAGACCAGCCAGCGAGCGGTTGGTAGCGCCAATCACAACCGCAGAGTTCGTCATGCAATCGGCCACAACGGCCTGCGTGATGCTCTCATCGACCGGCTCCTTGGTGTCCCTGTCGGCCACCAACTCAGCACCACAGAAGAGGCCTTTACCACGCACATCGCCGATCACCTTGTGCTTCGACTTCAGCTCTTCGAGCTTTTCGAGAACGTAGTGACCCATCTCGGTGCAGTTCTCAAGCAGGTTCTCATCTTCCAGGATCCGCATGTTCTCAAGCGCTGCCGCAGGACCACCGGCACAGCCGCCAAACGTTGAGATATCGCGGAAGTGGCTCATCGGATCATCCGGCGCCGACTTGAACTGATCGAACACCGCTTCGGTGGTGACGGTGCACGAAATCGCGGCATAACCTGACGCCACACCTTTCGCCATCGTGACCATGTCGGGTTCAATGCCGTAGTGCTGGTAACCGAACCAGGTGCCGGTGCGGCCCATGCCGCAGACAACCTCGTCGATGATGAGCAGAACATCGTGCTTGCGGCAGATCTCCTGGACGCGCTCCCAGTATCCTTTCGGCGGAACAATGACGCCGCCGCCGGCTGTAATCGGCTCAAGGATCAGACCGCCGACTGTGTCCGCACCTTCGCGCAGGATGACCTCTTCGATCGCATCAGCAGCCTTGATACCATAGTCCTCAATGTCGCCCCACTGCGAACGGTACTCAAGGCAATGCGGCACCTCAATGAAGCCCGGCGTGAATGGACCATATTGATCCTTACGCTGGTCCTGACCACCGGACGAAAGAGCCGTGATCGTCGTACCGTGATAGTCGCGGTTGCGATACAGGATCTTGTGCTTCTTACCGCCATACTTGTTGTGGGCGATCTGGCGAACGATCTTGTAGGCCTTTTCGTTGGCTTCAGAACCTGAGTTTGAATAGTAGACGCGGGACATGCCCGGCATCTTCGCGGTCAGCCGCTCGGCAAACAGCGCGCCCGGAACGTTCCCGGCTGCATTGGCAAAGTAGTTGAGTTTGACCAGCTGATCGCGAACCGCATCAGCAATCGACTCGCGGCCGTACCCGACGTTCACCGTCCAAACGCCACCTGAGACAGCATCGACATGCTCACGTCCCGCAGCATTCCACACCCGCATGCCCTTGCCTTCGACAATGATCAACGGGTCTGCGGTTTCAAAT
>JBCDBQ010000699.1:0-3952 GCA_039183375.1 Pseudomonadota bacterium | reverse complement strand
CCTGAGCCGACGGTTAAAGTCCGGATGGAAGAGAACAGGGAATAAGGCATGCGCCTGCACGGGCTGCATGCGTCGTTGTCCTGTGTGCCTTGAGTCGTGAGCGCAGATGAAAGGACAACGCCATGACTCTCCTAACTCGAAATTGCTCTCCGGCCGTCGCCGGGGCTGCCTTAATGGTCCTTGCTGGCGCCGTGTTCGCGGTGATCAACACCTTGGTGCAGCGGGCCGTCATGATCGAAAACGCGTCCCCGACAAGCGTCGCCTTCTGGCAATATGCGATTGCTTTATGTGTGATGTTGCCGTCGGTTATCGACAACGGAAAATCACCGTTGCACACGGCTGTTCCCGGCTTGCACGTATTGCGCGTCGCACTGGCCGCGGGCGGTGTTCAGCTCTGGGTATTTGGGCTGGCGTACGTGCCGATTTGGCAAGCAATCGCGCTTGTCATGTTATCCCCTTTTTTTGTGACGCTCGGTGCGGGTCTCATCTTGCGCGAAAGTGTAAGTCTGCGGCGCTGGATCGCCGTTTCCATCGGCTTTGCAGGGGGGATGATCATCCTCGCGCCGTGGTCTGACGCTTTCACTGTCCAAGCGCTCCTACCCGTTGGCGCAGCAGCGTTTTGGGCCGCGTCATCCTTGCTGACAAAGCGGATGACCGAGACAGAAAGCCCAGAGACTTTGACGGTGTATCTGCTTCTCCTTTTGACGCCGGTGAATGCTGGCCTTGCGTTGGGAGATGGCCTTCATATCGACATTTCATCCCTTGGCACGTTGATCATTGCCATAGGTCTGCTGACCGCCTTGGCCCAATACGCTCTGGTCTCGTCATACCGAATTGCGGACGCGAGCTTTCTCCAGCCGTTTGATCATGTGAAGTTGCCCTTCAACGTCGGATTGGGTGCGTTGGTTTTCGGCTTCATCCCACCGGGAGCAATGTGGCTGGGTTCTTTGATGATAATTGGCGGTTCCCTTCACCTTGTGTGGACTGAGAAGGACGAAGTGCGGATTCGAACTTAGGTTGGATTTGCGGACCTTCGTTTGGTCAACGCGAAGGTCCGCAAAACCCGCATTCCAACCTTAAGAAACCCTTGAACCAACGCCCACTTCGGGCTGGTTACGGTCGTTGGGAGGGCCCATGCGACGAATGGCGGATACTTGCCCTGTTTGACACGTGCTGAGCGTCGCGCGAAGATCTGTAAGTCTGGACTACGGCGAGGAATGTCAGACAGATGATTGTTCAAGCATGCCTAGATGGAGCCCGGCCGTCGACTTACCACCCGTTTCAGCCTTTGATGGCCGATGCGATGTTCGCCGTTGCTGAGGCATGCATTTCTTTTGGAGCTGCAGAACTAAATGACGACCCTCGCGACCCGGACAGAAATGATGTGATAAGCTAGCCTTCGCTCGCGTCTGACCTTGCGACCATCATTTTCCTTAGCAAATTGTTAAGTTGAACCGCTTCGGTATTCGACAAACCAGCCAACAACCCCTTCTGCGTCTCGACATGATCCAATACAGCGGCGTCTACTTTGCTGCGTCCAGCAGCCGTCAAGCAAACCCAAGTTTTGCGAGCGTCCTGTTCATCAGCTTTGCGCTCGACCAGGCCCTGCGCGACTAAGCGATCAATCCTGTTGGTCGTCGTTCCAGACGTAATCATCATTGACGCCATTAGGTCGCCGGGTGTGAGTGCTTTGGCGTCATTGGAACGACGCAAGGTTGCAAGCACGTCGAAGCTCGGGCCATTCAAACCGTGTTTCTTGAACGTCTTTTCCATCGCCAGCCGATGTTGATCAGCCAACCGCGAGAAGCGCCCGATGACCTCCATCCCGGACACGTCAAGCGAAGGTTTGATTGAGTGCCACTGTGCGATGATGGTGTCGACCTTATCCATCTGACCAGTCTCTTGGAGAATTATCTTGACGTCAAGAGAGCTGAATATATCTTGACGTCAAGATATATGGAAAGCTGAAATGAAACTGCCTCTGTTACTTCTTGCTACCGCTCTCGCACCGATCATCTGGGGAACGACCTACATCGTTACGACTGAGTTCTTGCCGGATGGGTATCCTCTGACTGCGGCAATGCTGCGTGCATTGCCAGCTGGGCTGCTTCTTCTCGCGTTTACGCGGGCCCTGCCCTCACCACTTTGGCTGGCGCGTTGTTTTGTTCTTGGCGCGCTTAACTTCTCCATTTTCTGGTGGCTGCTCTTTGTTGCCGCCTACGCGCTCCCCGGCGGGATCGCAGCGACGGTGGGAGCGGTTCAACCAATTCTCGTTCTGTTTCTATCCGCTGTCTTTTTGCAAAGCCGCCTTTCCCTTTTGGCGGTATTGGCGGGCTTCGGCGGTGTTCTGGGCGTGAGCCTCCTCATGGTCCAGTCTACAGTTTCGCTGCCGCCTGTCGGCCTGTTGGCTGCATTTGGTGGGGCCGTCTCTATGGCATTCGGCATTGTTCTGACCAAGGTTTGGCAACCTGACGTTTCACCGCTCACCTTCACAGCCTGGCAACTGACTTGCGGCGGGGCGTTGCTGCTGCCCATTAGCATGATTTACGAGCCGGCTTTGACGGGCGTTGATCTCAAGGCCGTGGCAGGATTTATGTACCTGGGCGTCATTGGCGGGGCGCTGACATACTTTCTGTGGTTTTCCGGGATCGCGCGACTTGGACCGAACACTGTCGCGCCCCTTGGCCTTCTTAGCCCCGTGACCGCCGTCATTTTAGGGTGGGGCATCTTGGGGCAAAGCTTCAACGCGACACAGGCAATTGGCGCAGCGTTGGTGTTGGCCAGCGTGTTTTTTTGCGTTCGGCTCGCCCGCTCAGCTTGACCTAGCTCGCTCGCACTTTTGAAAGCGCCCAGGGTGAAACACAAAGCTGCCTTCCAAAGCACGTGCCATGTTAAACCCTTCACGTTTATTCGATGTGCCCAGGATTGGCGCAGATACGCGGTTTTGCGATCCACAAGCGCCCCACCAGAAAGGCATTGTTGAGAACACGGACAACGGGATGCGGAAGTACTTCCCCAGATCAACCGAGCCAGCGGCACTGATAAATCGATATTTGAGGTCGATGTGTCAGCGCTCAAATTTCTAGCCGCGCAAATGCCTTGAGTGTCACATGTCCGCTTGGGGCACGATACCACTCGGTCTCTTGTCCTAAGGAGCCTTGGTCAACATCGCGGACATCAGTTTGGGCCGGAGCATTGCACTTGTTGTGCCCTTGCTCGTCTCGACCTTTGACACTCTTGTGCTGTCAGTGATCACGTGGCGTCCCATTGGGCGCGGCTTTCGCTAGAGCTAAACCATGGTACCATGTTGGTGCCTCGGCGAAGTGCCCTCCTCACCATGTTACTCTGCAGGTTTTTGACGCAGAGAGACTAAGACGGCGGTAAGCACGATGGCACCGCCAATCAGCGTTATCTGCGACGGAACCTCTCGTAGAATGAGCAAAGCAAGGAAAGGCGCCAAAGGTGTTTCAAGCGCGCCAATGATCGCGGTCTGGCCTGCGGGTACGCGCTTTGCGCCTTCGGCCAAGGTGACCGATGCGATTGCATGAAACACCCCAAAACCAGCTAGAATGGCCATTTCTACAGGTGCGATACTGAACGGGGCGCCGAAAGCGATCGCAAAGGGGAAGAGAAGCACCGATTGCAGAACGGACGGGCCAGCGCTCGGTGTATCAGGGCGCACTCGGTAAATGACCATGATGATCGACATGGCGAGCGTCATGGCCAGAGCAAGAGCATCTCCCATCAGGTTCACTTGGCCGATGGAGCCCCACACGATGATGCCGACACCGAGGAGCGCGCCGCCTGCGCCAAAAGCCGTGAGCTTGGACACCCGCTCGCCAATCGCCACCCAGGCCATAGCGGCCGCCAGAAACGGGGCCGCGGCATAGATCAAAGCGACATTGGCCACCGTCGTCAGCTTGAAGGCTGGGATAAGGGCAGCGGTGCCCAT
>JBCDBQ010000698.1:0-3957 GCA_039183375.1 Pseudomonadota bacterium | reverse complement strand
GTAGTCAGGGGCAAAAAACAGCACGAACGCAAACAGTGTAAAGAAGACAACAGCACCATGAAGGTCCTTGATTGTCATAAAAGGGTTGAACGTCAGAGTTTCACTTTCGTGCTTGGGCTCAATACCGGAGGGATTATTCGACCCGGTGATGTGGAGCGCAGTTACGTGAAGCAACACGACGCCAACGATCGCAAATGCGAGGAACCAATGCATCACATAGAACCGGTTAACGGTCGCATCTCCGACGTTGTAACCGCCAAGCAACCACACGACGATCGAGTCGCCAACAAACGGGATTGCGCTGAAGAGATTTGTAATAACCGTCGCGCCCCAAAAACTCATCTGACCCCAAGGCAACGTGTATCCGAGGAATGCGGTTGCCATCATCAAAAAGAATATGATGACGCCTAATATCCAAAGCAGTTCTCGCGGTTGCTTATACGAGCCGAAGTACATACCGCGGAAGATATGAATGTATACAGCAATAAAAAAGAAGTGTGCCGCATTCATATGCATGTAGCGGATCAACCAGCCGAAGTTTACGTCCCGCGTGATACGCTGCACCGAGTCAAACGCTTCGTCTGCAGATGGCTTGTAGTGCATACCAAGCGCGAGGCCGCTCACGATCAATGTCGTGAGTGTGAGCATGAGAATGCCGCCGAACGACCAAAAGTATGTCAGGTTTTTCGGAACACGGAATTTTAAATACTCGCGGTCCAGCATACGCGGTATCGGCAGGCGAGCGTCAATCCAACCAAGCACGCCTTTGTAAGGCGACGACAACGGTTTCTTTTCCATCGCGGTCTCTCCAGATTTTTGGAGGTTACGGGATAGAGCCTCAGGTGGTTGCAGTATTATCGGGGGCCGGTTGTCGCAATTGCTCGAGCAAGCTAATTAGCGTCTTGATGTAGAGCAGCCCACGAAGAGCGAGGACCGGTTTGGTACAATCCTCGCGACGTATTCGGCCGTATTGATACGAAGAAACTGTAGTGGAATATTAAATGGCTAGTGTAATCTTATCGAAAAGCCGGGCCGGTTCGATATTGGCAGTGCTCGTTGTTCTGGCTGGCTCACAGGCGGCATCACATACGTCAATTTTGATCGCCTCTGTCGGGTTCATGATGATGAGCTTGCCGAATTGTCGCTACGACGAGGCAAGTTCTTGTCCGATAAGGCTCTCGGGTCTGGCACAGATGGCATTACGTGGACCGGCTGCGATGGCATTAATAAAATCGATGGCTTATTACGCGCTCGGCTTCGCTATCATGTTGACCTTCTCGTATGGCTGAAGAAACAACCCATCAAAAACCCCAATCAAAAGCGACTGGCATCAATAGAACTGTACTACCAATAAGGAAAGTGGCGCGACGTTCCGCTCTGCCAAGTGCCGTTTTACCGAGATGACTGATCCAGACCTGTGCGGTGAGCGTTCCAGTCGCTAACAGCGTCGCTGCTGCTGCCAGATACATAGTGGAGTTAGTCGTAGGACTGGCGGTTGCTCAAGCGCCCTTCCGACGGGAGGGCTATCGAAACCATCTCCAACTAGACAGAACGACTGAAGGAGTTTCGACTATGAACATATGTGTCTTGAGACCAATTGCCGAAACCTCGAAACCTCGAAACCTCGAAACCGCATACCGGATTGTCAGATGCAGCAAGAGAACAAATTGCCAGAGCCCTGCATGGAAGCTTAGAAGCAGCGCTATCACTTATGTTGGACACACAGCTTAGCCACTGGAATGTCGTAGGGCCACTTTTCAAGCCGATTCATGATTTGACAGAAGAACACTACAATAATCTTTTTGAAGCTGCAGACGAAATTGCAGAACGGTTTAGGGCACTTGGTCACCCGGTGAACATCGCAAAGCATTCCCCGGCGCCCTCGAACGAGCGAGTTAGTGCAGGCGCTCGCTCTGCCGTAGCAATGATCCGTGATCTTGCATCATCTCATGAAGACATTGTTCGCGAGTATCGCAAGGCGGCGCTTATGGCCGACGACAACCGAGACTTCGTCACGCATGAACTGATTGTTCAGCGGATGGCCTTTCATGAGAAGGCACTCTGGATGTTGAGCGCGACGTTGGCTGACCAGTAGCAACTTGGACTGGTCGCTGCTTAAAGCAAAATGTTGCGCGATCCGGTGCAAATCCCCGACACTGGCTAAATCGTCTGAGCGGACGTTCCAAACCTGTCCAAAATGACGGAGTGAACGAGGATGGATCTACCGAAGACATTGCTATGCCATGGCCTATCTGGCGCGGCAAAGGGCGTGTTGATATTCTCGCTCATCGTTCTCTTCGACATTGGTGAATTGAAACGGATGTTGCTGGCGACCCCTGAAACGTACCTTGCGTATGTTGTAGGGGCTGCCGGCTTAGCATCGTTAACAGCCATAGTTGAGATCGTGCTGTTTGTTTGCCTCTTGTCATCAGATGAGCATTAGCGCGTCGGGTGACTCGGCTCTGGCTTGCGACAAGTTTGAGTGAACCGCCTTCGAGTTTGGCGCGTTTTCATTTTCCCTTCACGTAAAGCAGAACAGCGGAGTAATTCAATGGTCAGGCAAAGCTACAACATCATAATGGATCCAGATACGAACCCCCTGCGAACATTGCCCAAAATCGTCCGGTTTCGCCTTATGGCAATACTTGCCTTGATGTGGTGTTCGGTTTTTACCATTTGGACGGGTTGGATTGCGCTATACGGCCCTAGCGTTGCAGCACATGTTGTTTTGCTGTTGGGCGTGTTTTTCACTGCTGACGTTTTTCGCCGTGCCGGGAAGCAAACAGGCAATCATAGAGACGCGATGAGAAATCCTACCGATGGAACGGTCTTGCACGACGACATCTGGGGTGCCTAAGCCTCGGAGAGTCGCTACAGTTCTACAACCTACCAGCACCCATTTTTTGCAAGGCTGATCCACGTCTTGCGCTTAACTTTGTAATCGTTTTTGGCGTACGACTTCCGACTTTGTTCAGCCTGGCGGACGCGGGCTTAAAAGCGCCCGAGCCATACTAGTGATTGGAACAATGATGCGTTCACGTGGGTACCGGATGGTTTTGTTGTTGCTCATTATGTGATTGTGAGAATCCAATGCCGACTGCTCCAAATCGCTGCCCTGGCCTGAACAGTTTAGTCTAAGGGCGCACGCCGACAGCAATACGATCTAGTAACGGAACGCTGTGCGGACGAACATGGAGTTGCGAGCGCTTGCGCCTAAATAAGACGATGAGAAGGCCAGAGCAGTTTGCATTCCAGAGAAGCTGAGCATTCTGCACTATCTTGTTTCTCCCGCAAGTACCCGAGCAACTTGCGCGAACATCGCATCCTCCATGCCGTGTGAATCTCAGGGACTAGGTTTAGCCTGCTGATCGCTTAACCAAAGTATCGAGCTCTATTACTCGAAGTGTTGCGGCGTTGGTGGCCGATAGCACAACGGGAGGGGCAACGCCGGCATCGTAAGCTTCTTTCCACCGCTCTGCACAAAGGCACCAGCGGTCACCTGGTTTGAGACCAGGAAAATTGAATTCTGGACGTGGTGTTATGAGGTCATTTCCATCCTTGCAAGTGAACTCCAAAAACTCTGCTGTCACCTCGGCGCAAACCGTATGCGAACCTAAATCCATCGGTCCGGTTTTACAGCACCCGTCTCGAAAGAACCCAGTCAACGGCTCGAGCGAACAAGAGTCTATCGCTCCACCTAGAACATTTTTATCAGTAGATTGGGCCATCACCCACCTCGTCAGGATAGCGCTGCAGCTCTGCTTCGATCAATCTCGTGAGCCGTCTAGATGTAGGGGATGTTAACGGCGAGAATGAACCAGCAAGTCGACCATCACGCCTGACAAGATACTTGTGAAAGTTCCACTTTGGCGTGGCTTGACCATTCATTGCTATCTGAGCCCAGCGGTAGAAAGCATGTGCTCGTGATCCAATGACATGCTCCTTTTGCGTAATCGG
>JBCDBQ010000697.1:0-3958 GCA_039183375.1 Pseudomonadota bacterium | reverse complement strand
CGGCGCGTCGCGCTTCGGCTCTGTCTGCGTTACCCGCAACCCAATCGCGATCAGTTGGAAGCTGCCTTGCTCCACGATGCACTTATGACAGGCGGCGGCGGCCGTCAACGCATGGAGGCATTGGATCTCTCGGAAGTCGCCATAGAGATTGTTCGGGTGACGACGCCGCCGCCGAATGCCGATTATTATCGTGACTTCAAGGCTGTGACGCAGGAGGATGATCAAGGCTATCTCGATTATGTGAGGGGCTTGGTTGCGAGCGGCAACCATGCAGCCATAGAGATGAAGCTGGCAGATGTTTGCGATACCATTGACCAAATGCGCGTTCTTCAGGATTCCCAGATAAGCCAGCAAGTGCCAGATCGCTATGAGCCAAGCAGAGCACTCTTGGAACAAGGTTTAAGCAAGTAGCGGCGATCGATTCTTCTATGTCGGTTCGCACAATCCTTCGCCTAATTCAGGTTGCTTTAGATTGCTGGCGTATCTCTACGAAGCCGTGTCGCCCATCCTGCGAGACGATCTCATTTAGAACATCGTTGATGATTGCGATGACGCTTGCGCCAACGCGAGACGGTGGCGAGTCGTTTGCGTAGACCAAACCCAACTCAATGAGGATCTCAGGCTCGCCGATCGGTAAGGCGACCAATGATCCCTCATCGACTTCTTGTCTCACAGCGCCAAATGGCAGAACACCGCAGCCGCTTCCTTGAAGAACCAACTCTTTGAGAAGGCCCGCAGAGTCCACTTCAATTGCCGCCGAAACCGTCTCCCCGGCTCCTGCCGCAGCGGCGTCAATCAACCCGCGCATCGGGTTCCGGGCTGACGGCAGAATAAGGTCGTTCTGGAGAAGCGCATTGAGGGCCACACTTTTGCCACCGCTGTCGAAGGAATCTGATCGTCCGATCGCAAAGAGGCGTTCTGTTGCGAGGCACTCACTGGTTATCCGTGGGTTTGCCGGCTGATAGCCGTTCACAAGTGCAAAGTCGATGTTGCCGGCCAGCAGCCATGTCACGAGATGGGCACTATAGCCTTCCGTGATACGCGGGCTCACGCGTGGCAGTTGCTCACGACAGCGATTGATCAAGGTTCTGCCAATCATTGCTATGATTGACGGCGTACCGCCGATGGTCACAACCCCTTCGAGATGGGCGCCTTCGGCCATCACTTCCTGCCGTGTGAGTTCGACCTCTCGCAGTATTTGGCTGGCTTTGTTGTGCAGCATCTTTCCGGCGGCGGTGAGTTGCATGCCGCGGCCATCACGATCGAACAATAGGCATTTCAGTTCAGCCTCTAACGAGGAGATCGAGCGGCTGATTGCCGGGCCTGCCACGCCGAGATGCGCCGACGCTTGCACAATGCTCTGTAGATCGGCAACAGCCGTAAAGTATCTGAGTTGGCGAAGATCCATCTAGTCGGCCTCGGGAACGGGTGTTTCTCTCGTGGAAAGAATGTCTACTGCAGCACCAAGCTCGCCAGCCTGCAAGTCAGGATTGCCGAAACGGTAATTCGCTTCGCTGGAATTGGCAGTTAAGACCGTTGTATCTCAATATGGAGGTCGTGATGCGCATCGGTGCAGATATTGGTGGAACATTTACAGACATCGTACTGGTCGATGATGAAACCGGCGCATTCCGCCTTGGAAAAGTGCTTACAACGCCAGCTCAGCCCGATGATGGCGTGATCACAGGTATTGGTGAAACGATTGGCAGCGACGCAGAGCAGGTCTCCCATGTCGTCCACGGCACGACCCTGTTCACCAATGCTCTCATTGAACGCAAAGGCGCTCTGACGGCGCTCATCACAACCAAGGGCTTTCGCGATGCCATCGAGATTGGCCGGGAGCACCGCTATGATATGTATGATCTGAGACTGCGGCGGCCCGAACCTATCGCACGTCGACGCCATCGTTTCGAGATCTCAGAACGGGTCTTGTCAGATGGTACGGTTCGCGAGACGCCTGATCCGGATGAAATCCGATCGCTGGCGGCAAAGCTCAAGCAGGCTGGCGTGGAAGCTGTGGCGGTCAGCCTCCTCAACGCGTATCTCAATGGTGCCCACGAGCGCGTTGTCTATGACATTCTGCGCAAGGAAGTGCCCGAACTCGCTATCACGCTATCGAGCGATATCGCACCGGAAATCCGCGAGTTTGAGCGTACGTCAACAGCGCTATGCAATGTTTACGTAAAGGGCATTGCCGAGCAATACCTTGGTCGCCTGGAATCCAGAACGCGTGAGCAGCTGACGCGGTCAACCAATCTCTTTGTCATGCAGTCGAACGGTGGACTGCTGACAGCTTCGCAGGCCGTTGATGCTCCCATCAGACTGGTTGAGTCCGGTCCGGCGGCCGGTGCATTGGCTGCAGCTCACTATGGTCAGGCTCTCGGTCTCAAGGACATCCTTTCGTTCGACATGGGTGGCACGACGGCAAAGGCCTGCCTGATCGTTGATGGCGAACCGCTGCTTGCGCCGGAGTTTGAGGTTGACCGGCGGTACCAGTTCAAAAAGGGCAGTGGATTGCCCGTCAAAGTACCGGTGATCGAAATGATCGAGATCGGTACAGGCGGCGGTTCGATTGCTGAGATTGACACGCTGGGCCGCCTCAAGGTTGGCCCCCAAAGCGCTGGATCTGTTCCGGGCCCTGTCTGTTATGGACGTGGTGGTGACAGGCCAACGGTTACCGATGCAGATCTTATGCTTGGTTATCTCAATCCAGACTTCTTCCTGGGCGGCGACATGCAGCTCGACCACGCCGGCGCACAATCGACCGTTGGACATCAGGTCGGTCAGCGACTAGGTCTCGAACCGCTTAAGGCTGCCTGGGGTATCCACCAGTTGGCCAATGAGGCTATGGCCTCAGCCGCGCGCATCCACGCAATCGAACGAGGTAAGACAATTTCCGAGTTCCCGATGTTCGCTTTCGGTGGTGCCGGGCCCGTCCATGCGTATGGCGTGGCAAAGATCCTCAAGCTTCCCAAAATCGTCTTTCCCTTCGGTGCCGGTGTCATGTCTGCGGTCGGATTCCTGACGGCACCTCTCGCTTTTGATTTTGTGCGGTCCAACCTGGTGCGCCTGGAAAGTGCTGATTGGCAGGAGATCAACCAGCAGATTGCCGACATGGAAACCGAGGGTCGCGGACGATTGTCCCAATCTCTAGATGGCGCAAAAGTCACCTTCCAGCGTTCGGCTGATATGCGTTATCGCAAACAGGGTTTTGACATTCGCGTACCACTACCTGATGGTGAACTCGGCCCCGAAAGTCTCGACGAGATCGTTGCTGCATTCGAACGCGTCTACAAAGAGCTCTACGGTCACACTATTCCTGACACGCCGATTGATGTGATGTCCTGGCGCGTCGTTGCAAGCGGACCCCGGCCAGACCTCAAACTACCCGAGAACATGGCAAGCGGCGATAATCCACTGAAAGGCTGGCGGACAATCTTCGTGCCCGAAAATGGCATGGTGAGTGTCCCCGTCTATAACCGCTATCTGCTGCCGGCCGGTCAATCTCTGCAGGGACCTGCGATTATCGAGGAACGTGAATCCACGGTTGTTATCAATGGCCCCGGAACGATCAAAGTCGACGAAAACCGCAACCTGATTGTTGATATGGAATACACCACATGAGCGTTCAGAATATTGATCCAATCACCCAGGACATCATGTGGGGGCGGCTGATTGCGACCGTCAATGAGCAGGCCGCCGCGCTGATGCGTTCATCGTTCACATCGATTGTCCGCGACGCCGGTGACCTGTCAGCATGCGTTTTTGACCGGCGCGGCCGGATGGTGGCGCAGGCCGTGACAGGTTCTCCTGGGCACATCAATTCCATGGCAACAGGCATGGAGCATATCGTTAGGAAATTCCCTGTCGACAGCATGAAATACGGTGACGTTATCATCACTAACGACCCTTGGATTACGGTCTCACAGCTGCACGACATTACGATCGCGACACCGGT
>JBCDBQ010000696.1:0-3966 GCA_039183375.1 Pseudomonadota bacterium | reverse complement strand
TCGTTCGGGTGAACCGGCGACTTGGAGCCCATCTCTCCGCCGAGCATCTCAATGGCACGGTTGGAGATAACTTCGTTGGCGTTCATGTTGGATTGCGTGCCGGAGCCTGTCTGCCAGACGACCAATGGGAAATGGCTATCGAGCTTCCCTTCGATGACTTCCTGGGCGGCCGCAACAATGGCATCGCCAACTCCCGCGTCCATACGGCCAAGCGCCATATTGGATTCTGCGCAGGCGCGTTTCACAACTCCCAAAGCCCGGACAACGGGAAGCGGTTGCGTCTCCCACCCGATCTTGAAGTTACCTAAGGACCGCTGCGCTTGAGCTCCCCAATAACGGTCGGAGGCAACTTCGATCGGGCCAAAGGTGTCGGATTCGGTACGGGTTGCGCTCATCGCGGGGCCTCATTCTGTGCATGTTGGATGTTGCTGTCTTTGCAGTTAGCACGCTGCCTTGCCAAGCTCCAGGGTTCCGCGTGTGGGGCGTCATTTAGCCAACGCCTGGAGCCAAGTTCTGACTGTTCTGATCAAACTAAGTCTAACGCATTCTAAATGCTGCCGTTTTTCTCACGTCTCATCGATTGAGCAGGCGCTAGTGATTCGGCCTGTCTCTTGAGAAACTTTCATAAGTATTGCGTGAGCGTGCAGTGAGCGCCGTCATTGGATGAGACGGTTAGTTTGCTTCACTTCAGTGCAGCTAGGCCGGGCGCCACCACGAGCAAGCAGATTGCGCAGGTGATGCTCAAAGTTAGGCCGAAAGACGCGTTCCCACACGCGTGGAATGGAAGTCATCATGGAAGCCAAGATCATCGTAATGATTACAATGCTGGCGTTACCTGGAGCCGGAGACAACAACGTCCATGTCCGGCAATTCAAGACGCCACAAAGCTGCATCGAGGCCGCAAACATCGAGGCGTCTGATCCGTTCGTGAAACACGTTGAATGTGCAGCGCTTGAAGACGGCGTATTGCGGCTAAAGTTTCGGCAACACTCGCCGGCAAACGGATTGCCAAAAGAGAAGCAATCGCAGGGCGGCCCGCAGTCGAAAGCGCCGATTGGCTAAATCTGCAGCGCTATTTCACACTTGAGAATGCGGTCGGGGCCAGGAATTGGCTGGCAACATTCGCAACGATGGGCGCATCCTTCTCTGTCGCTGCGCGCTTTTCCTGCCATTCGGGATCCGCTTGGAACGCGTTCCATTTCTGCTCGCGTTCCGCCATAGACTCCCACTGCAGCAGGTAGATGAGCTGATGGTTGGAGTCACCAATCACCGTCGTCCAGAACCCGGCTTGCTGAATGCCCATGCGCTCCCAGATCTTCAGCGTAATCGTCTCAAAACGATCGAGCAGCGCAGGTAGCCGTCCCGGCGCGCAGGTATATATGCGTAATTCGTAGATCATGTTTGCTCCGCTCTGGAGAATGACGCCCGCACTATGGGGCGGCTAGCAACCAGTTCAACATATGACCACTGTCAGATAATCAGAGCGACCCTCAAGCCGAGGCGTCGGGAAAATCTACTTCTTGCGAAACGCGTCAAGGCTAACGATTTCTGCGCCGGCCTGCTGTTCTTCTGCGTCATCTTCTTCGTTCGCAGGAGGATCCTGATCGGGTGAGGATTGGTCATCGGCAGCCCGCGATGCAACGATCGCAGGCACCGTCCGCTTAATCAGGTCATCTTCTGATGTATGCGGCTCACCGGCCTCACGTTCTCCGACCCCAAGAGCGTCTACAGAGCTTGGCTCAAGTGTCATTGCATCAAATGGAGCATCACGTCCGCCGAGTCCCGGAGACGGACGCGGATCCTGGAGAAGATCCGCTGTATCAAACTGTAGGCCATAACGAATACTGGGATCGAAGAAGACCTTGATTGCATTGTAGGGGATGACCAGTCGCTCCGGAATGCCGTCGAAGGTCAGCTTTACCTCGAAGCGATCTTGGTTAACTTCCAGATCCCAAAAGCGATGTTGCAGTACAATCGTCATCTCTTCCGCGTACTTGTCGCGCAATCGCTTGGAGAGGATGACGCCTGGAGCCAGGGTGTCAAAAGAGATGTAGAAGTGATGTTCGCCTGGCAGGCCTTCGTTAGCAGCTAGCAAAAGCACGCGGCGCACGATGTCGCGCATCGCATCCTGCATCAGCGATTCGTAGTCAATCGTTCCGTCGCCTGACATGCCGTTGTAGTCTTCCCGGCTAACTGGGTTGGCAATCCAAGTGACCTAAAATTGGGCCGACAGCTGTCAGTCCGAAGGTGAACGTTGGAAGCAACTAATCTGTGGTTCTTATATCTCTGAAAGACATTACCAATTTCGGTGATCGATTCACAACCCTTTCAAGACTGCAGCCGATTGTCGTCCACTTTAGTTCGAACCACGTGGCAATGGACACACACGCGGAAACGAAGGAGACGTAGTTCCATTCCATACCTGCAGTGATGCGTGTCAGGTGAAGGCGGAAAAAGTTGAGGCTGGCTTCTGTTGCCAGGTGCCAGCCGAACCCCGCCTTGAAAGTGCTTAGTTTCCAAGGGCTTGATTTGAGCTTTAGACGTTGCTTTAAGCAGCTACGGCTTGTGGCTCAGCATAGTTGTCGTTTGCAACTATTAAGATGACCCGATAACGGTGGTATCATGCCGAGCGAAAGAACACCCTTTACACCCTCGTCGATCCTGTTTCGCCCCCGCCAAAACCCGCAATCAGAATTTGATGCTGAGTAAATCCGCATTCTTGCGGGCTTTGGTGGAGGCGCCGGGTACTGCCCCCGGGTCCGATGAGCTTATTACGATGACCATTTATCGCCATAGTCGGACGAATCCGACACACCTAATATAAGACGCGAAAGTGGAAAAAAAAAGCTTCACCGTCGTGAGATGCAATCTTTTGTTACTAAACGGTTTTTATCTGCGTTTCACGCGTCCACGCCATCGGAGGCAATATTGATGACCCGGCCGCAGTGCTTGCAGTGAATGGCATCAGCATCGTGGCGGTGCAGCCCGCAATCCGGACAGTCGTAAATGACGCGTGATGGACGAAAGATCGTCTGGATGAGGCGCAGGAACAGCGCGACGCCAAACACCATAATCAAGACTGACAGGATCCGGCCTGTCGTATCGGACAATGTAATGTCGCCAAACCCGGTTGTCGTGAGCGCGGTCACAGTGAAGTAAAGTGCATCAACATAGTTATTGATTTGCGGGTTCGTATTGACCTGCAGGACGTAAACAAGCGCCGTCATGACAAACACGAATACGCCGAGATTAACTGCGCTCTGAATTGTTTCTTCGTTGCGGCGAAAGTAACTAAACTCGTTGCGAAGGTCCTTGAGCACGCGATAAGAGCGCAAGAGCCGTAGCGCCCGCACAACGCGCAGGAACAATAGGCTTTCGAGGAGAGCCGGCAGGAAAAGCGTGATGATGACAATAATGTCTGCCCAAGTCGTTGTTTCCATTAGGAAACGAGATTTGCGCTCGGCAATCCAGTAACGTGCTGCGACATCGGCTAAGATCACTAACCCGACTATTGCATCGACGATATAAATCCACAGCTGGTCCTGCATCAGCGACGAAACAATGAAGAACAGGATTGTGACGACATCGAAGGCCAGGACCGCGAACCGAAACATGCGCGCCCGTTCGGAGGTTCCACGGTAAAGTGTTCGCAACGTCTCTTTCATAGCGACCAACACTCCAAAGCTGTGCCTGCTCGTAACGTTGCATGCCTGAACCGCTGTGTTGGTACAACGGTGATCAAATCACCGAATCGAGACAAGGTCAGTAATTGATGCCAAAAAACGACAGTCTCGGATCTCCGACACGCTCGCCGTTGCCCGATTGGTGGCACCAGATCGTATGGCCCTGCCTTATCGTGGCAGCAATAATATTAGTGGCTTTGCTGTTGGCGAGCAGCATGCGCATGTCCCTGTTTCCTGTTGAAGGGCTCGATCCCGGGACTTGGACATACTCAGTATCATTCCT
>JBCDBQ010000695.1:0-3968 GCA_039183375.1 Pseudomonadota bacterium | reverse complement strand
TTGCGCGGTGAAATTGCTGTGCTGGTGGGTTACTGCGCTGCCGCGAACGGTAACCGATCAACGGCAGGTCTCGCAGCTGAGTTAGCGCGAGAAGAGCGCTATCGCTCAAGGTTTACGCTTGCGGTTCTTGAGTCGATCGCGTCGGGTCGACGAGCGAAGCGTGTTCTGCCCAAGAAAGTGACCGCGCTTGACTTCCTGTTGCTCAAGAAGGCGGGTTTCAAACAGGCAGAGCGACTTGTGCGGTCGGCGACACCGGCACTTCTCGCTGTTATGGCCAATGACAGCGCGCTCAAGTCAGAAGTTCGGATTGCTGCCGCTGAAGAAGCGGCCAAGCGCAACGTCATTTCTGCCAAGGATCTTGCCGCAGCGTACCGCAGCTATGAAGCGGGTAACTCGTCCCAAGCGCCAAGTGACGGATTGCGGCGGGCCGAGCAGTTCCAGATTATTGAAAGCGTGCCTACGCCCTTGCGGCGCACCCGTGCCATCCGTGCGATCATCGATAGTGCAAGGCGTGCCGGAATGGCGATGCCTGTGATGGTTGCGGTCAAACCCTATGTCGATGAAATCCGGCCGGCACAGGAGATCAGCTGGTTTGCGTTCACGGCGATCGAGGTCTCGTTGGCGGCCAGTGACTACAATAGCATTCTGCCCTGGTTGGCGCTGACACAGGCATCTGATCGCGTTTATCCTGAGCCTTTGACGCATTGGCAGGTACTGGCTGATATCAGCAACCCCAAGCGATCGGCAGGCGATACAAATCTTTTTCCGCTGGAACGGCTGATGGCCCGCAACCAGTTGTCAGGTCCATCCCTTCATCGTTTGGCGACCGTGCTCGATGCGTTGGACTACAACGTTCCACTACCGGTCTGGGATGCAGCGAACCGGGCTCCGAAACCGAAAACCGGTCAGCTGCCGCCGACCGGAGTGCTGACCCAGCTGCAGCGAGCTTCGAAGAAGAAAGAAGCTGTTCGTACGGTGCTGCTTGTGATGCGAAGCATGGGCGGGGATCATCCGCGCGATGTCCATTTGATCGCGCTCGGTGACTCTATTCGTGCGCTTAAACGTGCTGGTCTTCTTAGCGAAGCAAAACGGTTGGCGTTCGAGGCTGTCTTCGATGTCTGGCCGCGGCCCAGTGGGTATTAGCCAGTTGGTGATAGGCTGCCGGTGCCTGTGTTCCGTTCGGCTAGTCAGTTGCGTTTCATTTCGAGATCAATCTGAGCCCGAAAGGTGCAGCGCGGTCGGCTTTGATGTTGACCCGCGGCGCCTTCCCAAATCAAGACGGCCATGACGCAATCGACACACAAATTCTCAATCCTGCTGACAGACTATCTGACCGCGATTGCTGCCGAACGCGGCGCCGCGCGCAATACCGTGGAAGCCTATCGTCGCGATCTTGATCACTTTGCGCATTTTGTTTCCGCACGAGACTTGAATATGGAGGGCCTTTCGACAGCTCACGTCAAGGCGTACCTAAGCGATCTCGCCAAAGGTGAGTATTCAGCTTCATCCCGGTCGCGACGCTTGTCGGCCATTCGTCAGTTTCTCAAATTTCTCGTCGGTGAAGGGATGCTGCCCGATAATCCAGCCGATGGTGTCGCTAGCCCGAAGAAGCAGAAGTCTTTACCCAAGTTGTTGTCGATTGATGAAGTCGACCAACTCATTGAGACGGCGCAGAAGCGGATCAGCGGGGCAATCGGGAAGGAGCGCTACCGCGCCCTGAGGCTCTATTGTTTGATGGAACTGCTTTACGCCACCGGCATGCGTGTCTCTGAGCTGGTGTCGCTACCAACGACTGTTTTGAAGGGCGACCGGCGTATTCTGACGATTACCGGCAAGGGTGGTCGAGAACGGCAGGTGCCGCTCAATCAGGCGGCACAGACCGCGCTTGACCAGTTTCTCCAGGCGACTGAGACCGAGGAGCAGATTTCCGGCCTCAAAGGTCGGAAAAAGTGGTTGTTTCCAGCGAATAGCCAGGAAGGTTTTCTTCCGCGGCAGCACTTTGCCAGAGAGCTGAAGGAGCTGGCCCTCGAAAGCGGGCTGGATCCTGATCGGGTCAGTCCGCACGTTTTACGACATGCATTTGCAAGTCATCTGCTCGACCGCGGAGCGGACCTGCGGGCCGTGCAGAAGCTTCTTGGCCACGCGGACATATCGACCACAGAGATTTATACGCATGTGCTGGAAGAACGTCTGAAGGCTGTTGTCTTCGAACATCATCCTCTAGCGAAGTCAGGTGGGACAGGTTAAAGGCCACTGGCGTTGACGAAATCCATTGATAATACTTGACAATCACCCGCTGGCGTCCTCATTCAACTGCCAATCCGGTGTGCTTGCGCCGGGGTGATGAAATTGCATAGGCAGTGGACCCGTGGAACCAGCCAATATTCGGACGTATCTGGATTTCGAGAAGCCGATTGCAGAGCTCGAGAGCAAGGTTGCAGAGCTGGAGGCGCTAAGTTCCGACGAGTCTTCGGTTTCAATTGCTGAAGAAATACAAACACTTCAGCAGAAGGCGCAGCAGGCGCTCGTCGACACCTACTCAAAGCTGACGCCCTGGCAAAAGACTCAGGTTGCGCGCCACCCGGACAGGCCCCACTGCAAGAATTTCCTTGATGAGCTGGTCACAGATTTTACGCCGCTCGCAGGAGATCGCTACTTTTCCGAGGATTATGCGATTGTTGGCGGCATTGGCCGCATGGGTGAGCGTTCGGTTGTGATCGTTGGCCACGAAAAGGGGGCGGATACCGAGAGCCGCATCAAGCACAATTTCGGGATGGCGCGGCCAGAAGGTTATCGCAAAGCTGTTCGCCTGATGGAAATGGCCGACCGTTTCGAGCTGCCGGTGGTCACATTCGTCGACACGGCAGGTGCCTATCCGGGCATCGGGGCTGAGGAACGCGGCCAGGCCGAGGCTATTGCGCGATCAACCGATTGTTGCCTGGCGCTGGGTGTGCCGATCGTCTCGCTGGTCGTCGGAGAGGGTGGTTCCGGTGGCGCCGTTGCTATCGCGACGGCTAACAAGGTTCTGATGCTGGAGCATGCGATTTATACGGTGGCGTCGCCCGAAGCTGCGGCTTCGATCCTGTGGCGTGATTCCGATCGGGCCATCGATGCTGCAACCAATATGAAGATCACAGCGCAGGATCTCCTGGCGATGAGTGTCATTGATGGCATCATCGAAGAGCCGGTTGGCGGTGCGCATCGTGACATGTCGACGACGATCCAGGCTGCCGGTGACGCGATCGAGGCCGCTTTAGTCGAGTTTGACGGGCAGACGCCTGATCAGATCCGCAAGCAGCGCCACGATCGTTTCCTGGACATCGGCCGCAGTCTTTAGATCATCTCCGGCTTAGCCGGATCACCCTGCCTACCCACTCCCCCGCCCGACCGCCCAAAACCATCGTCAAATGGGCTACCGAGCGAGGGAGTGGCAAGGTCCAGCTACATCTGAGTTAGTTCGGCGTATACGCGTTCCGGCTCAGCCCAATGCTCTGTAGATGATGTAAATTCCCATTGAGAGTAAGGCCCAGAACAAGGCATTACGGAACGTGTCTTCCGACATGCGCTTGCGCAGTTCCTGGCCGGCGACCATGCCGATCAAGGCTGGGATTACGCCTAAGCACGACAGGATGAGAAGGTCCTGCGAGACAAGCTTCTTCTGGCCGAGCGCTACCGCGAGAATGGCCGTGGAAACGGTGAACAGGATCCCCATCGCCTGGACCAGCTGGTCCTTATTGAGTTTCAATGATTGCAGATAAAGGACACCCGGGACAACGAATGAGCCCGTCATACCGGTCAAGACACCGTTGATCGCCCCTATCACTGGCGACAGCCAGGTTTCGTGAGCTGTGAGATCTGGCACTACCGGCCGAATGAGGCCGCTGCCCGCATAGGCGATCAGAAGTGCTCCGAAAAGTGCTGACAACCATGATGTGTCCGCGGTTGCCAGAACCCGGACGCCGAACCAG
>JBCDBQ010000694.1:0-3971 GCA_039183375.1 Pseudomonadota bacterium | reverse complement strand
TCCGATCTCCAAAACCTTTTTGTTACTTCAACTTCCGGTCAGCTCGTTCCGTTATCGCAATTGATCAGCTTCAGCGAAACGGCTGTGGCAGCTGAGTTGGATCGTCATGGACAGCGCCGCGCAGTCGAGATTTTCGCCGACCCGGTAGAGGGTTATTCACTCCGCGAGGCAGTTAATGCCGTCCAACTATTGGCGGACAAGCAGCTGCCCTCCGGAATTGGCCTACTATTTCTTGATGAGGCAGCAGCGCTCAATGAGACGACGTCGGGCGTCACAATCACCTATCTTGTTGCACTGTTGATCGTCTTCCTAGTGCTTGTCGCGCAATTCGAGAGCGTGACCAGTGCGTTGGTCGTCCTGCTCACGGTTCCGCTTGGTATCTGTGCCGCGATTTTCGCGCTGGCCCTGACTGGAACCACGATCAACATCTATAGTCAGATCGGCATTCTGATGCTGATCGGTATCATGGCTAAGAATGCCATCCTGATGGTTGAATTCGCCGATCAGCTGCGCGAGCAGGGTTACAAGGTCTATGACGCTGCGCGCGAGGCGTCGATTGTTCGGCTGCGCCCGATTGCAATGACAATGGTTTCAACGGTGCTTGCGGGCTTGCCCCTCATACTGGGGACAGGCGCCGGCTTCGAAGCGCGGGCCGCCATTGGCTGGGTTGTGTTTGGTGGATTAGCGATGGCGGCCGTCTTCACGCTGTTTTTGACACCGGCCCTCTATGTCTTGATTGCTGGTCTGGTCAACCCACGCAATGCAGAAGCTGAGCGCGTCGCCCAGGAACTTGCCGACGCCGAGAAGATCCAAGGCGTCTAGAAACGCGCTTATTGACCACGCCTGCACACATTGTAAGCCGTCGCGTCCCCTCGTAATCTAGATGTCAATCAAGATTGAAGGGGTGGAAAATGTCAAAGACAGTAGGATTTATCGGGTTGGGCCGCATGGGCGGTGGCATGGCTGCCAATCTCTTGAAATCTATCGGCACGCTTTATGTCCACGATCCGCTGCCAGCCGCAGCCGATCCCCTTGTTCAAGCCGGAGCGACGGCGTGTGCAAGCCCTGCTGAACTCGCGGCGAAATGCGATGTCGTTTTGCTGTGTTTGCCATTTTCGCCGGAAGTGCGTGCGGTTGTTTTCGGTGAGAACGGCGTCGCAAGTGCTGGTCGAAAAGGCCAGACAATCGTTGATACAACAACACTTGACCGAACAGATGCGCTGGCCTTTGCGGAAGAAGCTGGTGCGTTGGGTATCAACTATTGGGACTGTCCCATTTCCGGCATGCCGTTTCGCGCGCATGATGGCACACTCACAGTGATGTTCGGTGGCACCCAGGCAGCTTTCGAGGAAGCCAAACCTTACCTTGAGAGTTTCGGAACCGATGTCATCCATTGCGGCCCGATCGGCACCGGACAGGCCATGAAGGCCCTCAACAATGTCATCTATAACGTCAACATTGTTGCTCTGTGCGAAGTCCTTCCCCTAGCTGTATCTGTCGGTCTGGACCCTGACGAGGTGGCGCGCGTCGTGACCTCTGCTAGCTCGCGCAGCTTCGCATCTGAGTATTTCGTCCCTCGCATGATGGATCGCAAGTTTGATTCAGATTTTGCCATGCAGGACGCCTACAAGGATATTGTCAACGTCCAGAAAATGGCAGTTGAGAAGAAGGCCATGTTGCCGGTCGTCAACGCCATGGTAGCAAGCTACCAGTCGGCCATGTCTGCGGGGTATGGCGCTGAGCCGAAGAGTTCAATGCTCAAGATCTACGAGAAGGCCTTGGGCGTAGAGTTCCGCCACAAGGACTAAAATCCGATCGTTTTACTTGGCGGCCGCAAGCGCGGCCGACATGATTTCGATCGCCTCATCGATCATTGACTTATTCACATCAAGATGAGTGCAGGCGCGGATTCGGCCCCCGAGAACCGATAGAAGGAGGCCCTCACCGCGCACGCGCTGCACCAGCTCGGTGGCCTTCAAGCCTGCACCTGCTGGATCAAAGTAGACGAGATTGGTATGCGGCTGATCGACGGTGACGCCGTCGATCTTTCCGATTTGCTCGGCGAGGTATCGGGCATTGGCATGGTCTTCGGCCAAGCGTTCGACATGATGATCGAGCGAATAAATACAACCGGCGGCACAGATGCCGGCCTGACGCATCGCACCTCCCAGGCGCTGTTTCCAGCGCCAGGCCTGGTCGATGAAGTCTGCATCTCCGGCCAGTGCTGCACCAAGTGGCGCACCAAGCCCCTTGGTAAAGTCAATCCAGACAGAGTCGACCAGATCCCCGTAGGCACGGGCGGAATTGTTGCTGGCGACCACAGCATTCATCAGGCGCGCCCCATCGACATGGACGGCCAGGTTCTCTTCCCGCGCGATGGCAATCACGTCGCTCAATTGCGACGTCGGCCAAACAGTGCCACCACCAATATTGGCGGTCTGCTCAAGGCTCAAGAGGCGCTGCTCCGGGGCATGGCGGGATTTTGCGCGCACAGCTTCGCGCAGTGTCTCACTGTCGAATGTGCCTGCTGGTCCCTTGAGCGGATGGATTTGCACGCCGGCAAGCGCTGCGTGTGCACCACCTTCGCTGGTCAGGATATGGCTTGTCTCGTGGGCCACGACTTCCTGGCCCTTCTGGCAATGAACCAGGATGGCAATAACATTGCACATCGTTCCGGATGGTAGAAAAATTGCGGCTTCCTTGCCAAGTAGTGCAGCCACCTTCTCACACAGCGCGCGCACAGTCGGATCGCTGCCATGCTGCTCATCGCCCACCTCGGCCGCCATCATCACGTCTTTCATGGCCGGCGTCGGTTTTGTTTGCGTATCCGAGTAAAGATTGATGCGGACGGGCGGCATATTGGCGTCAGGCGGCAGCGGGGCGTAAGCCATCAAGGAGCACTCCGGCGATTGTGATAGGTCGTTCTGGTGAATGCCAGCCTTGCAGTCATCACCCAAGGCCAGCTAAAACTCGCTCTATTGTAATCCAGAAGTATCACGAGGGAGAAGAGGCAATGGCCAAGATCGGCTTTATCGGACTGGGAAACATGGGATTGCCAATGGCGGGCAATCTGGTCAAGGCCGGTCATACCGTTACGGCGTTTGATATTGTCGATGCCAATATGAAGGCTGCCGCTGCTGAAGGCGTTGGAACCGCGGCATCGGCCAATGCCACGGCAGAAGGCGCGGACGTGATCATTACGATGCTGCCAGCCGGCAAGCATGTGCTCGGTGTGTATCAAGATGGCTTGTTGGCGGCAGCTGGAAAGGGAACATTGCTGATTGATTGTTCAACGATCGACGTCGCGGATGCCCGCCAAGCTCACGCCCTGGCGAGTGAAGCCGGTATGCTGTCCCTTGATGCGCCGGTTTCAGGAGGTGTCGGAGGTGCCCAGGGCGCGACGTTGACGTTCATGGTCGGTGGATCGGGCGACTCGTTTGCTACCGGCCAACCAATCCTGGAAGGAATGGGTAAGAAAATCGTCCACTGCGGTGACGGTGGTGCGGGCCAGTCCGCGAAAATCTGCAACAACATGATCCTGGCCGTAACCATGATTGGCGTCGCGGAAGGTTTCTGCCTTGGTGAGAAACTGGGTCTATCGCACCAGGCTCTGTTCGATGTCGTGTCGACAGCAACCGGCAGCTGCTGGGCTGTGAACAGCTACTGCCCGGTTCCAGGTCCGGTTCCGACATCACCCGCCAACAACGATTTCAAGCCAGGCTTTGCGACAGCACTCATGGCAAAGGATCTGACCTTGGCACAAAACGCGGCGCTTGAATCCGGCGCATCTACGCCAATGGGTGCCGAGGCTGCACATCTTTACCGTCTCTATATGAGCACCGGTGCTGGTGGCACGGACTTCTCAAGCATCATTCGCTTTATTCGCGGACAGGAAGACCAGGCCTAACGACCCGAATGTCGATTGTTGCATCGCGATGCAGGATTGCGGCCGTCATATACTCTGGCGGCCG
>JBCDBQ010000693.1:0-3979 GCA_039183375.1 Pseudomonadota bacterium | reverse complement strand
GGGTATTTTCCAAAGCTATCCGGACCTTGCAGACAGATTTGATCAGTTTGAGATTCCAAGCAACCATACTCTGCTGCGCGGAATGATGTGTCGAACCACTGAACTTGTTGACGCGCTGCCTGACGGGCGCACACGCGCATCGCTCGTGCGGCTAGAAGATAGGCTGCGGTCGAAATTCGTAACGATGACGCCCCCCGATTGATCAATGTATGAAAATTGCTGGACCTAGTGAAGCATGTTGCCAAAGACAGCTTGCCGCGCCTCCAACACGTGTGCGGCATCAAACACGAATGGTTACTTTGGGCTTGAGCCGCCCAATGCTTGTGCGGCAACGACCGACATCGCGCGTCTGTGACACCGGTCATTCATTGAGAATGTAGATTCGTCCCGTCGGCGCGGTGCTGATGACTGGGCTTGGAGGGTGGATCGGAGGGCAAATTATGCCAAGAGTCCAACTTCCCGCAACCACCCCGAAACGCAGAGCCTGGAACAAGGGGCGGATCATCGGTCAAAAGCGGCCTTTGCTGCCAAAGCAGGTCTGGGCGATCCGGGCGCGGCTTGAGCTGGCGGGTTATCTCCGTGATCTGGCTTTGTTTAACGTCGCCATCGACAGCAAGCTGCGCGGTTGTGATCTCGTGAAACTGGCCGTGTCAGACCTTGTAAAGGACGACCGCGTTCGGGAACGCGTTTCCGTGATCCAGAGCAAGACCAAGCGACCTGTGCAGTTCGAACTGACGGAAAACACGCGTGAAACCGTCCTGGCATGGGTCAAGTCCCCAGAGATGTTTGCGTGTCGGTTCATGTTTCCCAGCCGCTTCCATGACCGCCCACATATCTCAACGCGACAATATGGTCGGCTTGTTCGTGATTGGGTCACGGCAATAGGATTGGAGCCAAGTGGGTACGGAACGCATTCACTTCGCCGGACCAAGGCAGCGGAGATTTATCGAAAGACCGGCAACCTCCGCGCAGTCCAACTGCTGCTTGGTCACACAAAGGTCGATAGTACAGTGCGCTACCTTGGCGTTGAACTCGAAGATGCCCTGAGCATCGCTGAGCGTATCGATATCTGAGCTACCCTGGCGAACGGTCCTGCCGTTCGCTATCCCGAAGAGGATGTCTATCCCTCATGCGGCGTTGGTCGGTGCCGAGCCCAGAGTTCCAAATGCTGCACTACGTATGGATAGCCGCAAATGCGCGGTTTGCTGACATTCGCCTACGCGACCGCGGCCATTTGTTGAACTTGAGTACTTCCTCAACATGCCGCAGTTGCAGCACGATTTGCTGCCATTCGAATTCATGGTGAAGCAAGGCTTAGAGCGGCCAGAAGCGCTTGACGAACCGCCAAACAATCTCAGGTGCACGAGAGCCATCTTGCACCTCTCCGAAATCTAAGAAAGGAGTGCACGCGCCTCCTCTCGCGTTATAGCTTCCGCCGGACCCCGCAATTTGCGAGGCCTTCGGGCGTCAAGCAACCGCGACTCAATCCGATATCCGCAAGCTCGTGGTCGCTGAAGCGTCGCAAGTCGGCAAGAGCAGCGTCGACGTCGCGCGAATGAGAGGACATGTGGCGACCCGTCCAGTAGTGCCGCACGACATGTCTAATACCTTTGATCATTCGTACTTCCCCCAAGGTCAGCGTTGATGCCGCACCTGCTCTTTTCGGATTGTGCTCCGATCGAGGCCAATGTCGTCCAGCATGTGGTCCGACATTTCCAGAAGCAGGTCATAGTCGCGGTTTGCCTATTGATGTGCAGCCAGTGCGGCTAGTGCGCGCCGTAGCCAGCTGGCTCCGCACTTTTCCGGGACCGATACGCGCGTTCCGATCGCTCCGTTGAACAATGCCAAGTGATTTGTAGTCATGACAATGTCTCTTTTTCCTGGAATGAGTCTGAGTGACTAGAACCGTCGCGACCGCGGTCACGTCTAAATGGGAGTTCAATTGGTTCGAAGCGTGCGGAATTCTGATGGAGAATAGCCCCGCCGCGCGCCCGCGCATCCAGTCGAGGTTTCATTGCGGCATCCCAAAGTGTTTTGTGTCCAATCATGGTTTGGCTCCCTCTTTCGGTCTGTTGGATGGGCCACTCATGGCCAATCCTTGCGCGGCCGCTTCTAGGCCTGTCGGCGTCGGGAGACTTGAAGGTCCGCAACCAAATTTCTGAAGAAATTCTGAAGATGGCAGGTATTGTGGCTTCGAGTTGCTTTTGGAGTGTTCACCGTTGCTCTACGTGTTCGGAACATGTCGGGTCAGCACAGCAAGACTGCTGTTGGAGCGCGATGGCGCACCGGTGCACGTCGAACCGCAGGTCTTCGACCTGCTCTGCCTTTTGATAGAGTGTCGCGGCCGCGCCGTCACCAAAGACGAGATATTTGAACGCATTTGGAACAACCGCGCCATAAGCGATGCCGATTTGACAACGCGTATTCGTAGTCTGCGTCGGGCAATCGATGACGTTGGCGGCAAGTCCTGTATCCGAACGGTGCACCGCGTTGGCTACGAGTTTTTGCCCCCGGTCACCGTGTTCGACGAGGCTCTTGAGAAAGGCGAACCGTTACCCGCACTCATCGGCAGCGCGTCGAGAAAATCGAGCGATGAATTGCGGCCAGCTGTTGTTATAGCCTTTCAGCCGAGACTCGCCTTTGATCGCCCGTTTGATTCCGAGCGGTTCGAACGCTTGGTCTTGACAGTGTAAAGAGAACTCTCAGAGCGCATTGATCCGGATGCTGATGATCTGATCGAAGGGACAGAAGGCACGATCTATGTGCTGACCGGCGCCAAGGTCGCACGGGATGATGATATCGAACGTGCAGCCGATCTGGCTTTGGACTTTGCTGGAACGGCGTCAGGTGGCGACGCAAAACTTGCCGTAGCTATTGCGAAGGGCCGGATTGCCCGCGCGGGCGCCAACTATCGTGGGACGGCGATGCTGAGATCCATTCAGGCAGTCGGACAAGCTCGGGCCGGCGAGGTTTATGTGTCGCCAGAAATTGTCGATCTCATGCCAAGTCACGCCCGGATGGAAGACGTCTCCGAGGGCTATTTGCGCCTTGTGGGACTGAAAGCGCCATTACCGGAACTGAACGCGAATGCGCTCTTCGTCGGCCGCCTCGTCGAAGTCGGACTGATCGAAAGTGCGGTAGAAGCGATGATCGAGAAAAAGTCCGGTGGCTCTATAACGCTTGAAGGGGCAGCGGGCGTCGGCAAATCCCGAATAGCAAACCGGGCAGTGAATATGATTGTCGAAGCGGGAGGTTTCGCCAGTCATGTCTTTGTGCGCGAGTTAAGCGCCGACGGTGTTCTCCACCGCAACATCTTTCGCGGATTCCGTGAAGCGGCCCAAGACGCCATGGCGGCACCATCCGGGCGGACACCCGTCGCTGGCCGCCTATTGGAACGCATACTGGACGGCTCGATCGGGCGGGAGGCGGTGCAACACACCGAGGCGTTGGGAGACGCGATCATCGACTTGTGCTCCAATCAGTTTCCGAGGAGGCGCCGCTCCTGATCGTGATCGAAGACGCCCATTGGATCGATAGCGAAAGCCGAGAGCTTGCCCTTGAACTGGCGGCAATCTGTTCCGAGATGCAGGCAATCTTGCTTGTCACGGCACGGCCTTCCTCTCGTGATTTTCTCGAAGAAATGGCTGGGAAGGCACAAGGGGACATTGTTGCGCTCTCGCTCTCTCCTCTGAATGGACGGCAATCTTCACAACTGGTCCAGGCCTTGGCTCCGGAGCTGGACACGGAAGATGTAGACCTGTTGGTTCAACGCGCTTGTGGCAATCCGCTTTTTATTGCGCGACTTGTCGAGGCGTTTCGCGCTAAGGGACCGCGTTCTCTGGATTATGTACCAGGGACGACGGCTTTGTTGCACAAATCGGGTGATTGGCGGATCACGCCTTTCCCCAGACGGATTTAGCCTACGACTTCAGTAATAGGTATGCCAAGAGCTGTGTACCGGTTGAGGACAGCGATGCGG
>JBCDBQ010000692.1:0-3996 GCA_039183375.1 Pseudomonadota bacterium | reverse complement strand
TCCAAGAACCGGAGCGAGATGCTTCAATGTCTTGAATGTGTAGATCTTGCTCTGGACACGCGTCTGCTCGACCAACGACCGTTGACGCTGAAGGCCTGCGGCGGCAATCAGAACCAGCTTATCGATCAACTCGGGATGGCGCGCAGCAATCTGAATGCCGACCCGGCCGCCGAACGAATGACCAAGCCAGACTGTCGGCCCAGTAGTGTTCCCGGCAGTTGGGCCAGTCTTGAGCAGGCGTGCAGAAAAATCAGCGTAGTCAGCTGTGCTCCACGTGTCGCCGGGCGCTGGTGCATCGCCGAAACCTGGAAAGTCAATCAGCAGGTGCCCGCCAAGGCTTGTCAGTGATTGCGCCAGATTGGCCATTGCGTGGCGGTTCTGGCCCCATCCGTGCGCCCAAACGAAACGCCACTTTTCCGGCACATCAAAGGTGCCCAATGTATCGTGGCTCAATTGAGCGATATCGTAGGAATCAGGGCTCATATCTGGCGTTATCCTGTTTCTCGGCGTGGCAGGCAAGCTTGCGCTGTGTGGGGTGTCGTCGCGGCGGTTATATTGTGGAATGCGGCTCGCATTTGACCGTGCTTTGGGCTAACTCAACCGATGCATTGGCGAAAAATCGCTGCTGGGACTATGGGGAGATGATCGTATGGCGAAAAGAACCGTGTCCGTTTTCTTCGGCGGGCGTTCGCCTGAGCACGATGTCAGCATCGTCACGGCCTTGCAGGTGATGTCAGCGCTCGATGCGGACAGCTACGATGTTCTCCCTGTTTATCTTGCAACGAATGGCAGTTGGTGGACGGGCGACATTCTGCGTGAGCGTTCGACTTATCTGCCAAGTGCGGCTGAATTCGATAAGCTGACGCAGGTCACGCTGGACATGACGGCTTCAGGGCGCCCGGGGCTGGTTGCGCAACAGTCGGGCCTGTTTCGGAAGGCGCAAAGATTTGATTTCGATGTTGCGTTGCCGTCGTTTCACGGCCTGATCGGTGAGGATGGCCAGATACAGGGGACTTTTGAGGCAGCTGGTGTTCCATACACGGGCATGCGGACAATGGCGTCAGCCATTCTCATGGACAAGGTGGCGACCAAGCGGATGTTGGCCGGAACCGATGTTGACATCCTCCCCTATCGAGAGATCCGTCGACCGAACGAAGGGTTGATGGTGACGCCAGGTGAGTTAGAGGAGATCCTTGGAGATTTTCCGGGACCTTGGTGCGTCAAGCCCAGCCACCTCGGCAGTAGCATCGGCGTCGCGCGGGCGGAAACATTGCAGGAGATCTCGGATGTGCTGCCGGCGATCTTCAAATTCGACACATCAGCCATCCTGGAGCCGTTCGTCGAGAACATGATCGAGTACAACGTCGCTGTCTCAAAGTATGGTGCTTCGAAGGATGGTGGTGACGTCGGTACGTCAGCAATCGAGCGCCCTAAGAGATCAAGTGAATTGCTTGATTTTAAAGAAAAATACTTGTCGGGCGGTGGCTCGAAGAAGACTGGTAGCAAGACACCGGGCCAATCAAGCGAAGGCATGCTGTCACTAACACGCGAGCTCAATCCTCAGTTGCCGCAGGGGTTGGAAAACAAGATACGCGAGATGGCTGTCACCGCGTTCGATACTGTTGGCGGCACGGGCGCGCCTCGGATCGATTTCATTGGCAATGAAGTAACGGGAGAGATTTGGCTTAACGAAGTCAATCCCTGCCCAGGCTCCTTTGGTTACTTCCTGTGGGAGGCGATGACCGGCTCTTCCGTTCTGTTTACAGACCTGTTGGACGGTTTGATCCGTGAGGCTCTGGATGAAGCCGCCCGCGCCCGTATTCCAGCGGATCCGACGCCCACCGATGCCCGCTTGTTCTCAAGGCGTGGTTGATTGTGCGGCTAGTCCACTCGCACCTTCGTCTTTGATTTTCCAAGGTTTTGGTCGGCGATCTCGTTCTTCTGATTGCTCTGGACAGCACTCATCTCTTGACAGTGCTAAGACTTGAATTAAGTCAACGGCTGCAACCTGCAGACAAATGCACGTGCGGAGGAGGAAAATGCCTGTCCCGTTGGCAAGCGGACGAATATCCGCGGGATCGACATTCTATCACTTGTTTGGCCATTGGGTTTTGGGCCGTAACCCGTTTGCTGGCTTACAATTTAGTAAGGATTGCTTTGGGCGGTTTGCGCTGAGGCCGGTCCATGCTATGCCGCCAGACACTTCTTCCTCAATTACGCAGGTCGCTGAACATCGCTCGATCGCGAGCGCGTAAAATCTCACTGAATTAAGGATACGCCGATGGCCGAACTGATCAAGACAGACCGGCTCACAAAGCACTTTGGAGACATCGCCGCTGTGAACGGTATTTCACTGTCGGTTCCGAAAGGCGAGGTGCTGGGATTTCTCGGTCCGAACGGGGCCGGTAAATCGACGACGATGAAGATGATTACGGGCTTTCTGGAACCGGATGGCGGTCTCGTCCGGATCAACGGCATCGATATGGCCGCTGATCCCATCAACGCCAAGAAGCAGATCGGTTATCTGCCCGAAGGTGCGCCGGCCTATGGGGATATGACCGTGCAGTCGTTCCTCCAGTTTATTGCCGCGATCCGTGGGTTTGATGGTGGCGAGCGCGATTATCGGGTCGGCCAGGCCGTCGATAAGACCGGATTGAAGGGCGTACTCGGTCAGCAAATTGAGACACTCTCCAAGGGTTATAAGCGTCGCGTCGGCCTGGCTCAGGCCATTCTGCACGATCCTGCAGTTCTGATTATGGATGAACCGACCGATGGTCTGGACCCCAACCAGAAGCATCATGTTCGCTCATTGATCGCCGATATGGCCGCAGAGAAAGCCATCATCGTTTCGACCCATATTCTAGAGGAAGTCGAAGCCGTTTGTTCGCGTGCCGTTGTCATCGACAAAGGCCGCGTCGTGGCTGATGGCACAGCCGAAGACCTGCAGGCCCGGATGCCGTACCACAATGCTGTTGCGGTTCGTGCGCCGTCAGATGCTGCAGACTCATTGATGAGCGCGATCAAAGAACTGCCCAGCGTCGCTGCCGTGGAAGAGATTGGCCGCGCCAACGGTCATGTTCGCTTCAGAGCGCTGCCAAATGAGAATGGCGCGATCGCAACAGAGATCGCTTCGCTCGTGCGGGAGAAGTCGATCAACATTGACGAGCTGATTGTCGAGCGTGGGCGGCTGGACGACGTGTTTCGGTCGATTACGACGTCGGATACGGGACCATCGAGCGCTCAGTCCAACGCAGGAGGGAACTGATGCGGAACATCAAGATTATCTTCGGCCGCGAGTTCAACGCCTACTTTAACACCACGCTGGCCTATGTGTTTGTTGCGATCTTCGTCGCCCTCACAAGCGCCCTGGCTTTCTATGTCGGGAACTTCTTCCAACGCGGTCAGGCAGATTTAGCGGTCTTCTTCCAGTATCATCCCTGGGTGTATCTGATCCTTGTGCCAGCGGTTGCAATGCGGCTGTGGGCTGAAGAGCGCAAGTCCGGAACCATCGAACTGCTTATGACGTTACCGGTCGCGCCGATGCACGCCATCGTCGGCAAGTTTCTGGCGGCCTGGGCTTTCCTCGGCGTCGCCCTACTCCTGACAATCCCGATGTGGATCACGGTTAATGTGTTGGGCAATCCGGACAACGGGGTCATTCTGGCGAGTTACATCGGCAGTTTCCTCATGGCCGGTGCTTTTCTCGCGATCGGGTCGTTTGTCTCGGCGCTGACAAAGAACCAGGTGATTGCGTTCATTGTTGCCGCTGTGATCTGCTTCTTGTTCGTCATGAGCAGCCTGCCGCTTGTGCTCGGTTTCTTCAAAGCCTGGGCGCCCGGTTTCATCATATCGGGTATCGAGTCGCTCAGCTTCCTGTCGCATTTCCAGCAGATTACCAAAGGCGTGATTTCGCTGCCTTCGCTGATCTTCTTCCTGTCAATGATCGTGTTCTTTCTGTTCGCCAATACGTTGGCTGTTGAGCAGAAGAAGGCTGAG
>JBCDBQ010000691.1:0-3998 GCA_039183375.1 Pseudomonadota bacterium | reverse complement strand
TGAGTGGTCACCCAAAGCTCAGCTGTGCCGTCGCGAGAGACGTTGGCGAGGCAAGCATGAGGTTCAATGTAACCCTGGTGAACCGGAGCCGTTTCGAACTCACGCTCGATAATGACATCAGCTTCGCCAAAGCCTTTCTCTACATCGCCGAGTGCGAATTCAACCTGCTTGGCAATGTTGGAAGGCTTGTCTGGCTTTGGTGATACGCCATCTGTGAACATGTCGTCGAACAGGAGCGGAGCATCTGGCTTCATCGCTTCGACTACATCAATCACGTGAGGAAGCACTTCGTACTCGACTTCGATGAGCTTCAAAGCTTTCTTGGCGATTGAGTTGGTGGTCGCAGCCACAGCTGCTACCGGATGACCGGCAAACAAGACCTTCTCACGTGCCATAATGTTCTGGCATACGTCGCGGTAGTTGATGAGCATTTCACCGGCGGGCGAGAACTCAGAAGCCTGCTCAGCGAAATCATCTCTCGTTACGACGGCCTTAACACCTGGCAGAGCCAATGCCTTTGAAGCATCGACTTTGATCAGCTTTGCGTGCGCGTGAGGTGAACGAAGAACACGTCCCGTCAGCTGACCAGACACGTTGAAATCGGCACCAAACTTGGCGCGACCTGTAACCTTGTCGGCACCATCTGGGCGAATGGGTCTTGTACCGACGACGCGGAAATTCTCGTCAATTGGAGTCGTACCTACTTTTTCCTGCATAGTTAGGCTCCTCGCATTTCAGCTGCGGTGTCCATGACAGCGCGGACGATCTTGTCGTAACCAGTACAACGGCAAAGGTTGCCGGCGAGCCAGTAACGAACTTCCGTTTCTGTTGGGTCCGGATTGCGTTCGAGAAGATTTTTCGCGGCGACCAGAAAGCCCGGTGTGCAAACCCCACATTGCAGCGCGGCGTGCTCCAAGAATTTCTGCTGCAGTGGGTGCAGACTGTCACCGTCGGCCATACCTTCGATGGTTTCGACGTCCTGCCCCTTCATCTCCGTACCAAGCACAAGACAGGCGCAAACCAAGCGACCGTCGACGAGAACACTACACGCCCCGCAGTCGCCGGTGGCGCAGCCTTCTTTCGTGCCGGTCATGTTAAGCTCGTCGCGCAACACGTCGAGCAGGGTTTGCTCGGTCTCGCAAAGCGCTTCGACCGGGTCACCGTTTACGTTAAATGCGATATGATGCTTCATTATTTGCCACCTGCGCGGTTGTAGGCGATTTCAGCTGTGCGGCGCGCAATGACGCCAGCGACTTTTGTGCGGTACTCGATGGTTCCGCGCTTGTCGTTGATTGGGTTGCAAGCAGCCTGGGCAGCTGCATCGAGGGCGTCTAACGCTGCTTTGTCGAGAGACGTACCAACGAGAGCATCGGCGGCCGGGCCAACCAGCAACGGTGTCGGTGCCACGGCGCCGAGAGCGACGCGTGCGGCGGTGATCTTACCTGAGCCATCGGTTTCGAGGTTCACACCGGCACCGACAACAGCGATGTCCATCTCGGTGCGAGGAATGAAGCGTAGATAAGCGTCGGAAGAGTTTGCCTTGCGGGGTGGAAGCAGGAAGGAGACGACGAATTCGTCTTTCCCGATCGATAGTTTGCGTGGCCCGATCATGACATCTTCGACGGGGATGTCTCGCTTGCCGTTGGGGCCTACGACGGTTGCAATAGCGCCGGACGCGATCAGACCTGGAACGCTGTCTGCCGCTGGCGATCCATTGCAAAGATTGCCACCCATCGTTGCGCGGCCCTGGATCTGTGTTGATCCAATCAAGTTGGTGCCTTCAACAACGCCAGGCCATGCGCTCTTGAGTCCCGCATGCTCTTCCATCTCGGCGCCAGTGACAGCAGCACCGACGCGGAAGCCGCCGGCTTCTTCGGTGATTGAGCGTAGTTCGCCGATACCTTTGATATCAACGACTAGGTCAGGTTCGATAAGATCTGTTCTCAACTGAACTAAAAGGTCGGTTCCGCCAGCCAGGATCTTTGCCAGTCCGGCTTCGGATGAGAGCAGCTGCACGGCTGCATCAAGCGTCTCAGGCGCCTCGTATCTCATGATATTCCTCGGGATTGCAGACGGTTTGTCTCTAATGGGCCAACAAAATCACAGTGTTGCGACAGAGCCAAGTCTCTGACGCGACAAATCGAGATTAGATGCCGTTATTTCAACCAGAAAGTAAGGATGTGATACGGTACCCGTGACTGTCAATAGTTGGCAACTGATTGACGCTAAAAACAGGGAGAAATCAAATGGCCAAGGGGTATTGGATTGCGCACGTCAAAGTAACGGATCCAGAGCGTTACAAGGATTATGTGGCGGCGAATGCCTTGGCGTTTGAGAAATACAAGGGCCGCTTTTTAGTTCGTGGTGGCGATAGTGTCGTGAAGAATGGTGAGCATGCTTATGACCGCCACGTGATTTTGGAATTTGATGACTACGAAACGGCACTAGAGTGCTATGAAAGCCCGGAGTATAGGGCCGCGACTGTTATCCGAAATGAAGCCTCAGAGGGCTACGTGGTCGTCGTGAAGGGCTATGACGGCTAGCAACGGTCGGTGCCTGGAATTTGTGCTTTGTGATCTCCTCGCAGCTACGATGGTCGAGAGATTATCCGATCCAAGTTAGCTGCGAGCGTCTCGGGATCTCCAGCTATTTCGAGAACTTTGATCCGCGACTTTCCCCCTGATGCCAATCGGATGGATGTTTTCGGAATGCGCAGTGACTTTGCAATCAGTGCCAGTAATGCAGCGTTGGCCGCACCGGCCTGCGGCAGGGCACGTACGGCGACCCGCAGCACGCCTATCCCCTCAATTTCAAGTATTTCGCCGATTTGATCGCGGGATGGTTTAGGTGTTAAGCGGACACGGAGTTCGATGCCATGCTTGGTAACTCGGAAAGGCTGCGAGGAGCTCACTAACCGATTACGGCCTTCGCGATGTTCGGCAACACTACGCTGCGCACGAATAGGCATCCGAGGAGAAGAACGATCGGAGAAAGATCAAGTCCGCCCAGATTTGGCATCACGCGACGGATTGGCCGCAAAAGTGGTTCAGTCAAAGCATTTAGTGCCTGACCCAGCGTACGTACGAAGTCATTGTTCCAGTTGATGACATTGAACTGTACAAGCCATGAGAAAATGACCGTCGCGATGATCACCCACTCGTACAATCGGACGATATAGCTGATGAAACCCAGCAGTTCGATCATGGCGTTTTCTTCCGTCGGGCCAGATTTGGGCCAAATGATGCGCTCGACGGTGTACTTGCTGAATTCCGGCGGAGCAAGGGCTAACGGCAAAAAGCCCACTTAAATTCGGATGTTTGAGAGGCCTAACGTCGCGTTGCCGCGAGGGAGACACGAATGCAAGAGCTCGAAAGTGAAACCACCGATGTGACGGTGCTCGGGGCCGGTATTATTGGCGTTTGCTGTGGCCTTCATCTGCAGGAGCGTGGGCTCAGTGTGACGTTGGTCGACCGGTTGGAACCGGGCGAGGCGACCAGCTATGGCAATGCAGGCGTGATTTCGCCTTGGTCCTGCATTCCGCAGAGCATGCCGGGCATGTGGAAAAGTGTGCCAAAGTGGCTCTTGGACCCGCTTGGTCCGGTTAGGGCCCATATCAATATTCTTCCGCGGCTGCTTCCATGGTCGTTGGCTTTCTTCAGGAACGCTCAGATTGACCGATTGCGGGCGATATCGGACACGATGGCCCATTTGGTCAGCGACAACGCAATGGCCTACAAGGAGCTCCTGAAAGGGACTGGTCAGGAAGACTTGGTCCGCGACAGCTGGAATGTGAGTGTCTTTCGAGGTGGTGCGCAGCCCAACCTTGAAGATTTGGCATGGAAGCTTCGTATCGAGCGCGGCGCACCCGTTGAAGTTGTGCGTCGAGGAGAGCTCAAAGAGATCGAGCCAGACCTTTCTGATGAATACCACAGTGCGGTCATTTTCAAGGATCAGGCGCGGGCTTTTAATCCAAGTCAAATCTGCAAAGCGTTGGCCGA
>JBCDBQ010000690.1:0-4008 GCA_039183375.1 Pseudomonadota bacterium | reverse complement strand
GGCGACGTTATCGGCGTGAATACCGCGATTATTTCACCGACCGGCGGGTCCATCGGTATCGGTTTTGCGGTCCCGGCCGACATTGCCCTGCCGATCATTGATCAGCTTATGAAGTATGGCGAGACACGTCGCGGCTGGCTTGGGGTCAATATCCAGTCAATTACCGATGATTTAGCTGCGTCGCTTGGCGTGTCGGATAAGAAGGGCGCACTCGTCTCAAGTGTCCGCAAGGGTTCACCTGCTGACAAAGGTGGCCTTAAGGCTGGCGATGTGATCTTGAAGTTCGACGACAAGGTTGTGGCCAACATGCGAGCCCTGCCCCGGATCGTCGCAAGAACGGCGCACGGCAAAGAGGTCAATGTCGATATCATCCGGAAGGGTAATCGCGAAAGCCTCAAGATTGTTGTTGGCCGCCTCGAAGAAGGCGATCCGAAAAAGAAGAAGACCAAGGAGAAAAAAGAGTCCAAGGCCAAGGAGAAAGAACCAAGCAACAAGCTCGTCCTTGGCATGAGCTTGTCTGTTCTCGATGATCAATTGCGCAAGAAGTACAAGCTTGGCGCTAAGAAGCGTGGCCTTGTCGTTACCGAGGTAAAAACCGGTTCGCCGGCTGCAACAAAGCTGCTGGTAGCCGGGCAGGTCATTGTCGCGGCCGACCAGAAGCCGATGTTCAAGCTGTCCGATCTGGTCAACGCGATTGCGTCGGTCAAAGAACGCGGCCGGCCATCAATTCTGCTGCGCGTAGAAGACAGTTCGGGCAATCTCAGGTTCGTCGCATTGCCTGTGACTTAGCGGCGGTTACACACCTAGTAGAGCCCGGCATGTAGACGCCGGCTCTGTCTCGCGATATTGACTGGTCCTCAGTGCAGTTTGGGCGAGAGATGCAGGCGGAGCTGAGACGTGGCCGGTCGTTACGGGGTATTGGATTCCATCGCAGATTTGTTTGTGCCGATTCATAGGGACGGGCACAAATTTCTTGGCGTCGGCTTAGCTGTATCCATCCTATTCTTCCTGATTTGGCCGGCCCTCGGCTGGATCTGCACCATCATTACAGCATGGATTGCCTACTTCTTTCGGGATCCGGACCGCGTCACGCCGTTGCGCGAAGGCTTGGTCATCGCGCCATCCGATGGACGAATTGCGTCGATTGACAAGGTCCAGTCGCCACCCGAGTTGGGTCTCAATGACGGCGAGAGAGTTCGTGTTTCGATTTTCCTGTCGATCTTCGACATGCATATCAATCGCGCCCCCGTGGCTGGACGGATCACACGCTCGGTCTATGTCCCGGGCGCATTCCTGCGTGCCTCCAATGACCAGGCCAGCGAAGATAACGAGCGCCGGGCACTTGTGATCGAGACCCCGAGTGGGGCTGAAGTCGCCGTGCTCCAGATCGCAGGTATGATCTCCAGGCGGATTGTGACCTTCGCCGGTGAAGGCGACACCGTCGGCGTCGGCCAGCGTTTCGGCCTCATCCGGTTCGGCAGTCGCGTCGATGTGTACTTGCCCGTCAACACTGCACCGCTGGTCTCAGTCGGGCAGCGGATGATCGCGGGTGAGACGGTCATGGCTGATCTCAAGTCCGAGGAGCAGGAGCGCGAGGCGCGCCGCAGCTAGACCGAGAGCCTTCAGCAGGATTCGACGGCACTAGTGCCGGGATGCTGGCGGCATCCCAGTTGGATCGATCGGGTTCTCAGCGCATCTGCAGCAGAAGCACGCCCCCAATCCGGCCTGACAACAGTCTGGCTTGACAAGCCGACCAACTTGGCATTTTTTACGCCCATGGGGTGAACCGCGAATACCCCGTGAGGCGCCAGCCGAAGTTTCGTGTCCACCAACCTCAATTCCGAGGGAGGACGCGCATGCCGTCTCCAAATGTAATCACCACATCTCAATTGTCTCGCTTGATTGGCACTCCTGACGCGCCGGTCATTGTCGATGTTTGCATCGATGAAGACTTTAATGAGGACCCGAGGCTCATTCCGACTGCCATTCGGCATCCTTTCGGGCAAATCGACCAACTTGCTCCAGTGTTATCCGGCCAGCGCGTCGTCATCATCTGCCATCGCGGTAAAAAGCTAAGTCAAGGCGCGGCAGCAATTCTGCGCAATCACGGTATTACAGCTGAATTACTCGACGGCGGCATTGTTGCCTGGCGCGAGGCCGGATTACCATTGGTGCCGGTCGCGAAGGTGCCTGACCGCAACCAGGACGGCCAGACGGTATGGGTGACCCGTCACCGCCCCAAGATCGACCGCATCGCCTGTCCGTGGCTTATTCGGCGCTTCGTTGACCCCAGGGCGCAATTCCTGTTCGTTGCGCCGGCGGAAGTGCTTGACGTTGCGGACAAGTTCAACGCGACGCCGTTTGACATCGAAGGTGTGCATTGGAGCCATCGTGGCGAGTTTTGCTCATTCGATACCATGATTGAGGAGTTCGGGCTCGCAACCGAGCCTCTGCTCCATCTGGCGAAGATCGTGCGCGGTGCCGATACCGATCGTCATGACCTTGCGCCGGAGGCTGCCGGCTTGCTTGCAGCCTCCCTCGGCCTGTCACGCATGTATCGTGATGATCTGGCACAACTGGATGCCGGTATGGCATTGTACGACGCGTTTTATCGATGGTGCCGCGATGCGACTGATGAAGGCCATGACTGGCCGTCGGTAACAAGCACAAGCACATCCTGATACGGAGTTGGCCTTTTGACTGAAACCAGCGTGAATGCCGAGCAAACAGCGCGGCAAGAACTCAGCCTGTGGCAGGCAATCCGTATTTGGGCGCAAATTGGTGTGCTGTCCTTTGGTGGCCCCACAGCTCAAATTGCCCTCATGCACCGCGTCATCGTTGACGAACGGAAGTGGCTAACGGAGCAGCAGTTCCTCAATGCCCTGGGGTTCTGCATGTTGCTGCCGGGGCCGGAAGCCATGCAGCTTGCGACCTACGCCGGCTGGCGGCTGCACGGTGTGATAGGAGGTTTGGCAGCCGGGCTTCTGTTTGTTATTCCGGGCGCTCTTGTCGTTCTCGCCCTTTCGATGATCTACGCGGCCTACGGTAATGTCGGCTTTGTCGAGGCCGTGTTCTTTGGCATCAAAGCGGCCGTTCTTGTCATTGTCATTGAGGCATTACTCCGGATCGCGAAGCGGGCACTCAAGCAGACAGAGCATTGGCTCATCGCGGGCTTGTCGTTTGTCGCGATCTTCTTCCTGGCCTTGCCGTTTCCATTGATTGTGTTTCTGGCAGCCGTCTGGGGCTTCTTTCGCTTGGCAGTGCGCGATGACGATGATCCACAGACACAACAGCCGGTGGCGACGAGCCTGGGCGGGACTTTGAAGACCATTGTGCTGTGGTTGTTCATCTGGATCGCGCCACTGGCAGCGCTATATGCAGTTCTCGGAGACGGTCACGTCCTCAGCGAACTCGGCTTGTTTTTCTCCAAGCTGGCGGTCGTCACGTTTGGAGGAGCCTACGCGGTGCTTGCCTACATGGGACAGGACGCGGTGCAGCACTATCAGTGGCTGACCACGGGGCAAATGATGGATGGTCTGGGACTGGCAGAGACAACGCCTGGCCCCCTCATCCTTGTCACCGAGTTTGTCGGCTACATGGCGGCCTATCAACAGGGCAGCGGGCCTGCCTGGGTGATGGGGCTCGCTGGCGCCGGCGTGGCACTCTGGGCGACTTTTGCACCGTGCTTCCTTTGGATCTTTGCAGGGGCTCCCTACATCGACTGGATCAACGCGCAACCTCGCCTCAAAGGAGCCTTGTCGGCGATTACCGCCTCAGTCGTCGGCGTGATCTTGAACCTGGCGATCTGGTTTGGCTTGCACGTGTTTTTCAAGGATGTGACCCTGCAGGATATGGGCTGGCTCAAACTCTGGGCACCGGACCTGCTCACGCTCGACTGGCGCGTCGTCGCACTCGCTGTGGTTAGCGGCTACTTGCTTTTGGTGCGTCACTGGGGGATTGCATCTGTACTAGGCGTCGCCTCCGCCCTCGCCCTTGTGATCAAATTCG
>JBCDBQ010000689.1:0-4008 GCA_039183375.1 Pseudomonadota bacterium | reverse complement strand
CCGATTGTTAACGCGCCGGAGGTTGCCATCCTGGGTGTTGTTCGGTCTCAGATGAAGCCGGTTTGGAATGGTGAGGAGTTTAAGCCGCGCATGATGCTGCCGGTTTGCGTTTCCTACGATCACCGGGTCATTGATGGCGCGCTGGCGGCCCGCTTCACGCGCCGCATGTGCGAGTTCCTCGAAGATGTCCGTCAGCTTGTTCTGTAATTAACCGATATCTGGAGATCGCACGATATGGCAGCGATAGAAGTTAAGGTTCCGGACATCGGTGACTTTGAAGATGTTCCCGTTATCGAGATCCATGTTGAAGCCGGCAGTGTCGTCCAACCGGAAGACCCACTGATCACGTTGGAAAGCGACAAGGCAACCTTGGATGTGCCGTCGCCATCTGCCGGTAAAGTCGTCGAAATGAAAGTGACTCTTGGCGATCGCCTCAGCCAGGGCAGTCTCATTCTCATGCTTGAAGCCGAGGGCGCGGCTAGTGAGGCCGCGCCTGCTGCCGCGTCACCGCAAGAGGAAACAACGCCGGCGCCCGTTGCAGCATCGCACGGAGGTGGCAGTGATCTCGAATGTGAGGTCATGGTTTTAGGAGCAGGACCTGGCGGTTATTCAGCTGCATTTCGCTCGGCCGATCTTGGTATGAAGACGGTTTTGGTGGAGCGTTGGTCGACGCTTGGCGGGGTATGTCTCAACGTAGGCTGTATTCCCTCGAAAGCGCTACTCCACACGGCTGCCGTCATGGACGAAGTCAAGGCGATGGCTGCACACGGCATTTCGTATGCCGCGCCGACGATCGATCTCGATGTACTGCGCGGCCACAAGGACAAGGTGGTCGGCAAGCTGACGGGTGGCCTCGCCGGCATGGCCAAAGCGCGCAAAGTCGATGTCGTGACTGGCACGGGTCAATTTCTGGACCCACATCATATTAAGGTCGCGCTCAGCGATGGATCCGGCAGTAAGACGATCAAGTTCCAGAAGGCGATCATTGCTGCCGGTTCAGAAGCGGTCAAACTGCCGTTTATTCCCGAAGACCCGCGAATTGTTGATTCAACCGGCGCGCTTGAGCTGCGCGAAATCCCCAAGCGCATGTTGGTCATTGGTGGCGGCATCATCGGGCTCGAAATGGCGAATGTCTACTCGTCACTTGGCGCGCGCATCGACGTTGTTGAGATGCTAGATGGTTTGATGCCGGGAGCGGATCGTGACCTCGTCAAGGTCTGGGAGAAGGTCAATGCGCCTCGCTTTGACAACATCATGCTGAAAACCAAGACGGTGTCCGTTGAGGCTAAGGACGACGGTATCCATGTCGGTTTTGAGGGCGACGCCGCGCCGGATGGCCCTCAGGTCTATGACATGGTGCTGGTTGCCGTTGGACGCAGCCCGAACGGCAAGCTGATCGATGCCGACAAGGCCGGTGTCGCGGTGAGTGAGCGTGGCTTCATCGATGTCGATAAGCAGATGCGAACCAATGTCGAGCACATCTTTGCGATTGGTGACATTGTTGGCCAGCCGATGCTGGCGCATAAAGCCGTGCATGAGTCACATGTGGCAGCGGAAGCAGCCAACGGCCAGAAGAGCTTCTTCGATGCCCGCCAGATTCCTTCGGTCGCCTACACTGATCCGGAGATTGCCTGGGCTGGCGTTACTGAAACAGAAGCCAAGGCACAAGGCCTCAAGTTCGGCAAGGCAATGTTCCCTTGGGCGGCTTCCGGCCGGGCTATTGCGAATGGCCGGGACGAAGGTTTTACCAAGCTGTTGTTCGATGAGGAGACGCATCGCTGCATCGGTGGCGGTATTGTCGGTACGCACGCTGGTGACCTGATTGGCGAGGTTTGTTTGGCGATTGAGATGGGTGCGGATGCAACGGATATCGGCAAGACAATCCATCCGCATCCAACACTTGGTGAGTCGATCGGCATGGCGGCTGAGGTGTTTGAAGGCGTGTGCACGGATCTGCCGCCGCAACGCAAGAGGAAGTAACGCCTAGTGATGTCCTGCCCGTCAGGGCGTGGATTGCACAGTAGTGACGAAGAGTTATGGAATGACGCTTCGTGATCTGTTGCTGCCATAGCTTCGTTTGATCGTCATGGAACCCGTTAAGCGCCCAACCGAACATACTCCTGAGATTCCGATGACGACTCTGGCCTGGGGTTGGGCCGGGGTGTTGCCGTTTGCAGCCCTTTGCGTAGCACTTCTGTTTGCAGACGCCTCCCTAATGGGCATGGCACAACAGGTCCTCGTGCCCTACGCGGCTGTCATCCTGACGTTCATGGGTGGGGTTCATTGGGGCCTGGAGATGCGCGGTGCAGGTCGCGGCTCGCTCCTCTACCACTCCGGCATTTTTCCTTCGCTCGTTGCCGTAGCGGCACTTCTGTTGCCGGTTCACTTGGCTTTGTTGGCACTCGGTGTTGGCTTTGCCGGGTTGCTTGCATTTGATTTATGGTTGGCGCGGGAAGAGATCATCCCGCAGTGGTACTCGAGATTGCGCATTCAACTCACCTCGGCCGTTCTGACGTGTTTGATCATCGCCGGTTTGGCCATCTAGGAAGGTTAGAGGTTCATGTCGCTTTTTGCCTCTTTCGCGGAACCAATTGATGCCTTGGTGGTCGGTGCCAATGGCGGTCTGGGTCGTGCATTTGTCGATACGCTTTTGGCCGATGAAAATGTTCGATCGGTCCACGCCTGGTCACGAACCCGGATTGAAAGCGACCATCCGAAGCTGCAGCAGACCATATTGGATGTTGGTGATGAGGAGCAGTTGCAAAAGGCTGCTGATCAGATTGAGCGCTTGTCATTGGTCCTTGTTGCGACAGGCGTTCTGCATGGACCGCAGGGATTGTTCCCGGAAAAGTCGTGGCGCGCGATTACACCTGAGAACATGGCCGAGAACTTTCGCATTAACGCAATCCTACCGGCGCTTGTCATCAAGCATGTCCTGCCACGCGTTCCCCGCAAGGAACGAGCCGTTATCGGTGCCCTTTCTGCCCGTGTTGGCAGCATTTCGGATAACCGCCTGGGCGGTTGGCATAGCTACCGTGCCAGCAAGTCGGCGCTGAATCAGCTTATCAGGTGTCTCAGCATTGAATTGCGTCGCACGCACCCGGATGCGATCTGTCTGGCTCTCCATCCAGGCACTGTTGATACGGGGCTGTCGGAGCCGTTCCAAAAGTCGCTTGCTGCGGGGCACAAGCTGTTCACTCCCGGGCAATCCGCTGCGCAACTGCTGAATGTGATGGCCGGTGCTACGAGTGATCAGAGCGGATGCCTGATGGCTTGGGATGGTGAGATTGTCGAGCCTTAGGGTGTGGCCGCTAATCTTGATTAGCGTGGCATAGCTCTTTGGATGAACGGCCGAATGCGGAGAAATCCCATATAAGCGACATCGGCAACATGGCGCACACCTGGTAGCGCGGTGAAACGGCCAAGCCATGACGTGCTTGGCAGTGAGATCCATAACTGCGCAAAGGCAGATGCGCCGCTTGCGAGCTGCCCATTTTTATCGCGCACGTGGAATCGCCGTTGCGCCAACCCGGATGTAAGGCCTGATCCGAGAGCTTCCTCGTCGGCGGTCGCGACATCGACCCAGGCAATGTCATCGGAGCCTTTGAGCTTACGGTAGAGGTTGATTTCCCGACGACACAAAGGACATGCGCCGTCAAAGTAGACGGTGAGGTTCTTAGCGTCGGTGGCGTCTTGTCCGTCTGAGCTCATGCCTGTCTCTCGGTGCTTTCCGTAGATATGGGCGACGGATCTCTGGTTTGAAGTTCCGTCTGCGGTTTGAGATACTGCCAGCGTGCGGCGATCCAAGGTTGCCTGAGACCAGGCCGTGTTCCAAGCCGCGCCGGTACCTTGCGTCGTGTGACAACAGTTGACCAGAGGCGCATCATGCGTTTCGCCCTGCCGATTGCAGTAGCGCGGCGGGCAAAGTCTGAGCCGTTTCCGTCCAACCCCAGTCGAACCAGAATGCGCTGCAGGCTGCGCCTGTGCAGGCCCAGTATCCTTGCCGTG
>JBCDBQ010000688.1:0-4016 GCA_039183375.1 Pseudomonadota bacterium | reverse complement strand
TCAAGCTCCTTATAGAGCTTCATGGTGTAGTACTGCAGCTTGGTGATGTTGTTGTTATCGTGCAGACCATGCAGACCGGCAGCTGCATGCCACGTCGACCCTGACGTCAATTCATCACGCTCGAAGAGAATGAGGTCTTTCCATCCCATCTTGGCGAGATGGTAGAGAATACTGCATCCGATCAGACCACCGCCGATCACAACTACCCTGGCATGCGTTTCCATGATGTCCCTTTGCTTGATGGGGATTTGGGAATTCTATCTCCGAACCACTCTCTATGGTTCACCCGATCCGATTTCTTCGGTGCGCTTTGCGATAAAGGCATTGAGTTCTTCCTGCACGCCCGGATCAAGAACCGGCTGCTCGTATTCCTTGAGCGCCTGCTGCCAGATACCTGTCGCACGCTGTGTTGCATCCTGAGCACCGGCCATCTCCCAGGCCTCAGAGTTCTGCCACGATGACACCAACGGTTGGTAGAAGGCCGTCTCGTAACGCTCCATGGTATGAGGCTCGCCAAAGAAGTGTCCACCAGTCGGCACATTGGCGATGGCGTCAAACGCAAGCTCGTCTTCATCGACCTTGATCGGCTCCAGAAACTCGATCATGTGCTGTAGCATTTCAACATCAAGCACCAGCTTCTCAAAAGACGACGTCAGACCACCTTCCAACCAGCCGGCAGCATGATAATGCAGATTGGTATGACCCAGCACGCATGCCCACAGCGCCATCTCAGTCTCGTAGGCTGACTGCGCATCGGCACAGTTAGAGGCATTCGTTGGCGACGCGCGATAGGGTAGGTTGTAGAGACGTGCCAATTGACCACTGGCGATATTGGCCTTGGTGTTTTCCGGCGTGCCAAAGGCCGGTGCGCCGGATCGCAAATCAACGTTCGAGGTATATGCCCCGTAGATCACAGGCGCTCCCGGATTAGTTAACTGGGTCAGCGCAATCCCAAACAGCGCTTCGGCATTTTGCTGGGTCAGACCGGCGGCTAGCGTCACCGGCGTCATGGCACCCATGAGCGTAAACGGCGTGACCACTGCAACCTGGCCATATTCGGACACGGCCATCAGCCCTTCGGCCATAGCATCATCAAACTTGCGCGGACTGTTGACCGAAATGATCGTCGCGACCCCTGGCTCGCTCTTCATATCTTCCATCGACTTGCCGCGGCTGATGGCCATCACTTTGACACCATCCAGCGCCCGGCCACGTCCAATCGCCGAACAGTGGTAGCAAAGGTCGGATAGCTCGACGTTTGCTCTATACGTCTCGAGATGTCGTGTATTCGCCGGCAGCTCAACCGGTGCGACCACCTGGTTGCCGATCATGTGGATGGCATTGAAGGTATGGGCCAGTCGCGTGAAGTTCTGATAGTCGTCGAGATTGCCCGGCCGCCGTCCATTGATACAATCATGCACATTCGGTGGGCCGGCAACCAACCCGAAAGCCATGTTATTGCCACCCATCACCAGCTGCTTCTCAGCGTTGCGCGATGTCAGGGTAAACTGCGACGGTGCCTTGGCAATCGCCTCCATAATCAGACCACGGTCAGCCTTGACCAGCCCACTGCTGTCATCGACTTCGGCCCCGGCTTGGCGAAAGAGATCCCGCGCCCGAGAACTCATCAGTTCGATGCCCAGCTCCTCAAGGATCCGGAGCGATGTCTCATGGATGGCGTTCAGTTGGTCGTCGCTGAGGACCGCCATCGGCGGATAGGGGTTCTTAACCTGCCGCCACGGCAGCTGCGGCAGCTTCTGACTGGATCGCTGACGATCCCTGGGCGATTTGCCCTGCCGGCGCCTGGGGGCAGCCGTTGAAGCTTCTGCAGACATATGCTTTCCCATCTTATGGTTGGACATTCAGCCGCTCGGAACTCGAAGGTCAATGACAATGCACTGGCACCGTCGATCGCAAGGTTTGTATATCAGAGAACCACGCGCAGACGGCATGAATGGCGCAGATAGATCACCTGCCTGACATGAACTGACGGGATCCGCACGTACCCTCGACCCAAATGCTCCAAACCGATTATTGAACGGTAGGACCCGGACCAAGTCCCGGAAACCAGACGCCGTTTAACGAAATTCGGACATTTTCCACTGCGCAGCAGCCACGCTCCAATTGAATGCCAAACACAGCCTAAATCTCTTCCTGCACAGGCAATCGCGCTCGATAATCCCTGCACGGAGCAAAGGATCAACGCTAGAAAGGCAAATGCACAAAGGCACTTGCCTTGGCAACCGCGAGACATATCATTTGCAAATGGAAAGCAAAGCGAGAACAGGAACACCCAGCCCATCTGATGACATAGTCAGACGGTTCGGCTTCCTGCTGACGCCAGGTTTCGCACCACTGGGATTTTTTGCTGCCCTCGAAGTCTTGCGAACCGCAAACCGCTTTCTAAACCGATCCTTTTACGGCTGGCAGGTTTTCTCCGTCGATGGTGATCCGGTGACAGCTTCAAACGGCGTGTCGATCATTGCCGACCAATCCATCGCTGACACGGACAATCTGGACAGCGTGTTTGTATGCGCCGGTTTCGAACCCAAAAAATCAGCCGATGCCAAGACACTTGCCTGGTTGCATCGCCATTATCGCTACGGTGTCGGACTGGGGGCCATAAGTACAGGCACATACATTCTGGCAAGAGCCGGTGTTGTGGAGGACCGGAAATGCACCGTTCATTTTGATCAAGCGGGCTCTTTGCGAGAAGAGTTTACAGAGATCGACCTTGTCGACGGCGTCTTTGAAAATGATCGCGGCCTCTCGACATGCGCCGGAGGAACATCAGCAATCGACTTGTTTGTCCATATCGTCTCTCAGGACCATGGCGAGCAGATCGCCTCGGGCATCGCCCATCAATTTTTGCAGGATCGCGTGCGCAACGCACAGGAGGTCCAGAGCAAATCCAAACATTTGGCGGTGCGCGTCAAATCCGAGAGACTGTTCAATGCCATGACGCTCATGGAGCAAAACATTGAAGAACCAATGTCTTCACTTGAAGTAGCAAACGCAGTCGGTCTGAGCGAGCGCCAACTCCAACGTTTGTTCCGCGAACACACGGGTCGAACGACCAACGATTACTATGTCAATCTACGCTTGCAACACAGTCAACTCCTGCTGCTGCAAACTTCCATGCCGATTGTGCAGATTGCGCTGGCCTCTGGATTTGCAACACCATCGCACTTCTCGAAACGCTACCGCGATCGGTTCGGTTACTCGCCGCGCCTGGAGCGCAAGCGAGCGTTGTAACCGACCAGCGAACCACAATGGCCCAGCGGCAGCTCACTGATCCTCCCGTGGCAAGCCGGCAGGCCGTTACCGGTTCTCGGCCTGCCGCTATGGGAAAAAGCTGCGTCCCATCTGCGATGTTACAGTTCGCCCTTTTCTTCCAGAACCTTGCGCGCCACACGAAAACACTCAAGTGCCTGCGGCACACCGCAATAGATGCCAACCACATGAATGATCGCCCGGATCTCTTCCTTGGTTACCCCATTAGTTAATGCACCCCGGCAGTGGGTTTCCCACTCTGTCATTTTGCCGAGAGCACCAATCATAGCGAGGTTCATCATCGATCGGGTTTTCACGTCGATCGTCTCATCGCCCCAGCCGAACCCCCAGCACCAGCCTGTCATCGCTTCCTGAAATGGACGCGTGAAGTCATCCGCCGCAGCCAGGTTCTTTTCAACATACTCGGCCCCCAGGGTGGCTTTGCGCTTGGCCAGGCCCGCTTCGAAATCATTGGTAGACATAACTGCTCCTCTCGCTTGCAAATCTACGGATAGTTTTGTGACGTCTGTCGCTCATCGCCAAAAGCTCGTCGGATCATCAGGATCATGGTTCGAAATACAAATGCAATAACAAACCTCGGAACAGATTCGATATTTCGGTCAGCAGATTACTGAGAAGAAGCATTGGCTTCACGGCCAGGGAGATTTCCTCAAATGGTCCCATCAACGGCAAAGGTTGTCATCGTCGGCGGCGGTGTTATGGGCTGCGGACTTGCGTATCAC
>JBCDBQ010000687.1:0-4032 GCA_039183375.1 Pseudomonadota bacterium | reverse complement strand
AGAGCAGGTTGGGATACCAAACAATCATGATGAGCGAGGCAATGCCGGTCATCGTCAGGATCTTGGTGATCGTAACGATGGTCAGGCGCCCGATCCGATCTGAGAACCAGCCTGATGCAAAAATCCCAATGGCCGAAAACAAGCCAGAGACACCGAATGCACTAGCAGCAAAAAGCGGATCGAAACCACTTTCCACCAGGAACGCCACACACTGCGGAATTACTGCATAAGCCGCGACTGACGTAAAGAAGAACAACATAAAGAGTGACCAGAACGCTTCAGTTCGAATAGCCCGCAGCGCCGTCCATGCCTGGGCGCCCGAGGCGCGGGCAGCGCGCCGCTGAGCTCGCCAAAGTTCTGAACCTCGTGACATGGCGCCAAGCGGCAGCAGCAGCACAAACGGGATCAACACCAAAACGCCGGCACCGATAATCTGGTGCGTCTGCTGCCAACTAAAGTATCCCATCAGAAATTGAGCTAGCGGCGGGATAAACAAGACACCCAGTCCCGTAGCCGCGTGCGGAATAGCAACCACCGTGCCGAGCCGTTTGGTGAACCAGCGACTGAGCAAACCGGATGCCGCAACCATGCCCAATGTTGCCGCACCAAATCCGCCATATACCGAGTAGAACAGATAGTACTGCCAGAGCTCCTCAGCATGTCCGGCCAACCAAAAGCCGGATCCGAGAAACGCAAGTCCGATGCCGTAGGTTAGTCGCCCACCCAGTCGATCAATCATCTGTCCGGCGATCGGCGCGGAAATTCCATTGACCAGCATGTAAATCGAATAAGCCAGTGTCATCTCGGCCCGCGACGCCCCCATCGTCTCTTCGACAGGTAGAAGGAAAACTGTGAACGTCTCGGTGACACCGCGCCCGAGCGTATTCATTAAAAGCGTCAGGCTGACCATCGTCGTAAGAAAGACGCGGCTGACCTGCTCAGGTCGGGGCTCTCCATATGGTGTGTAGGGCGCCGTCACTCGGTCCTCGGAGCTGTTCAATCTGCCGGTTTGCTTCAAGCGCCGGATTGCTGCCTAAGCCAGGTCGTGAACCGCTCCATGGCTTCCGTCAGCGATGCCTCTGAGCGGTGGTAACAGATACGGAAATTGCCCTCACCGCCAGGACCAAACGCAAACCCTGGCGCCAGACCAATATTGGCCTCATCGACCAGTCGCAGTGCGGTCTGCATGGAATCTGTCTGTCCCTCGATTCCGAAGAACAAATAGAACGCACCATCTGGCCAGCTGAAGTGAACGTTGTTGAAGGGTTCCAGCGCCGAACAGATGACTTCGCGACCGCGACGTGCCTGCTCGATCTGCTGCTGCGCAAACGTTTCACCGTCCTGCAAAGCAACGACGCCGGCCCGTTGCATAAACTGTGCGACGCCGGATGTATTGTATTGGACCAGATTCTCCGCCACCTGCGCCAGTTCCTTTGAACCTTGGATCCAGCCCATCCGCCAACCGGTCATCGCCCAGTTCTTTGAGAAAGTTTGAACAAAAAGGATGCGATCTCCGTCTTCGCGCATCGTCTGGAAGCTCGGCGCGAGGCCATCCCCATAATGGAAGCGGCCGTAGATCTCGTCGGCGATAATCCATATCCCGTGTTTACGCGTAAAATCCAGGATCGCGCGCAGTTCCTGCTCGCTCGCCGTCCACCCCGTCGGATTGGATGGAGAATTGATGCAGATAGCCCGTGTCTTTGGTCCACATGCGGAAAACAGGCGGTCGAGATCCAATGCCCAACCATCAGCACCAAAATTGAGTTCGACGAACTTCGGCTGCCCGCTTTGCGTTACAGCTGCACCTTCAAAGTTCGGCCATCCGGGCGAAAGAATAATGACGTCATCGCCATCGCCAACGGTCATCTGCATGGCGAGTTGTATGGCCTGCATTCCGCCACCAACGACAAAGAACTCGTCCGCCTCGAATGCTCGCTTGTACAAACCCTGAAAGTAGCTGGCGAGAGCTTCTCTCAATTCCGGAATACCGAGCTGGTGCGTGTAAAACGTTTCGCCGTCCTGCAGGCTTTTGACCGCTGCCTCATAGATCACCGGAGGTGTCGGCGCATCGCCCTCACCCGCCCACAACGGGATCAGCCCCTCTCGCGTGCGTCCATAATTGAACACTTCGATGATGCCGCTAACAGGTAGTCTTTGCGCTGATGGCCGCAACGCGGCCACAAGATCGATTGGAGGAGTGCTCATGCTGGTTTGCTCATCCGGATGAGAGAATTGGAATTGCTTTTGCCCTATCTCTACACCACCGGCAGAGCGAAGCCCAAGCACCATCACGCCTTCGGTCGCACGCTGGTGACAATCCGCGTCAGTAGGCTACAGTTCAGGCAAACTCAACCGAACAAATGGATGATGCCGTGGCCAACTATCTGAAAAGAGGAAAAGATGCTGAAGTCCGCGCGGAGGACAATGCCAAAGTCCGCCAGATTGTCGAGGCGACGCTCGCAGACATTGAGAAACGCGGCGACCAAGCGGTTCGCGACTTGTCAAACAAGTTCGATTCCTTCGATCGGGAAAACTACCGACTGAGCGAAACAGAAATTCAGGAATGTCTGGCCACGGTCCCGGAACGGGATCTGGAAGATTTGAAGTTTGCCCAGGAACAAGTCCGTAACTTCGCCGAGCACCAGAAGGCATGCCTGAAGGATCTTGAGGTCGAAACACTGCCCGGTGTTATACTGGGCCATAAGAACATCCCTGTACAATCCGTTGGTTGCTATGTTCCCGGCGGTAAATACCCGATCATCGCATCAGTCCACATGTCCGTTGTGACCGCAAAGGTTGCTGGTGTACCGAGGATTATCACCGCAGCCCCACCGTACCAGGGCAAACCGGCACCGGCCATTGTTGCAGCCCAACACCTTGGCGGCGCAGATGAGATCTATTGCCTGGGCGGCATTCAGGCCGTCGGCGCTATGGCGATCGGAACCGAAACAATTGATCCAACACACATGCTTGTTGGCCCCGGCAATGCCTTTGTGGCTGAGGCGAAACGACAGCTCTACGGCCGTGTCGGCATCGATCTCTTCGCCGGCCCAACCGAAACACTCGTCATCGCCGACGAAACAGTTGACGCCGAACTGTGTGCCACCGACCTTCTTGGCCAGGCCGAACACGGGCCGACATCGCCCGCGGTCTTGATCACCAATTCAGACAAGCTCGCGCGCGATACAATGGCTGAGATCGAACGCCTTCTCACCATCCTGCCAACCGCCGAGATCGCCAAACAGTCATGGGCCGACTACGGTGAGGTCATCGTCTGTGACGGCTATGATGAAATGTTGTCAGTCGCCAATGAGATCTGTTCGGAGCACGTCCAGGTCATGACCGACCGCGATGACTGGTTCCTGGAGCATATGACCGGCTACGGCGCACTGTTCCTTGGTGCGCGCACAAACGTCGCCTATGGCGATAAAGTCATCGGCACCAACCACACGCTACCGACAATGAAGGCGGGCCATTACACTGGCGGCCTCTGGGTCGGCAAGTTCATCAAAACCCATACCTATCAACGCGTCCTGACCGATGAAGCCTCGGCAATGGTTGGAGAATATTGCTCGCGCCTTTGCACCCTGGAAGGCTTCATCGGACATGGTGAGCAGGCCAACATTCGTGTCAGACGCTACGGCGGACGCAACATTCCTTATGGAGGCTCAGCCGAATGAGCACACTACCGAAAACACCCTCATTTCGACTGGACGGGCGCCGTGCCCTGATCACCGGCGGCAGCCGCGGCATCGGCTTTGCCGGTGCGATTGCACTAGCGGAAGCCGGCGCCCATGTCGTCATCACGTCACGTAACCAGCAAGAGATTGAAGCGGCAGCCCAAACGATCCGCGATGCCGGTTTCTCAGCCGAAGGCGTGGCCATCGACATGACTGACGTCGCGGCTGTGCGCAGGTTGATAGAGGAGCGATATCCCTTCCACGTGCTTTTCAACAATGCCGGCACCACGCGTCATTCGTCGATGCTGGAAACCACGGAGGAAGACTACGACGCCGTCATGGACATCAACGT
>JBCDBQ010000686.1:0-4037 GCA_039183375.1 Pseudomonadota bacterium | reverse complement strand
TCGATATACGTGAGAGTTCGGGCGGAAGCGGTCATTCACTGCGACTGCGCTAAAGTCTCGGGTCACTTTACAAGCTGATCTTGGAGTAGCTGTAAGAAGGAGGGGCTCCCAAGGACGCCCCTCTATTCAAGTTCGTCTGCGCTACGGTTTCAGTTGGTCGCTGATCGCCGCAATACCTGCTTCGGCGCAGATGTCGTCGAATTCCTTGCCATTTGCGTCCTCACCGGGAGACCCAGCAATTCCGATGCCACCGATGACGGCACCTTCGTAAACGATGGGGATGCCCCCCGAAAGTGTAATCAGGCCGATTTCATTGAATACAGCACCCAACGTAGGCTCATGCTCATTTTCGGCCTCAATCACCGAGGTCGCTTCGCGGCGCGACGCGGCCGTGATTGCTTTGCGGCTACTTGTGTGGATGGTGTGCGGGAATGCGCCTTCGCGCATCAGTTGGACGCGGGGCTGCGCGCGCTGGTCCACAACCGTGACCGTTGTGGCAAATCCCATATCTGCGCAGGTTTGAGACGCAACAGTAGCGGCGGTCTGTGCCCAATCGAGAGGAATGCTCATTTCCACGTGAGGGTCGGCGTGCGCGGCGCCGGCCAGCAAAGCAGTGGAAGCACAGAGGGCTTTGGCAAACATATTCATTTGGTGTCCTTTTCAGATAGGTTGGAAGGATTGCAGGTGTTTCTCGCAGGGATCTGGCCGCTGCGGACCAGCTTCACACGATACGCGGTCAACGACTTCGTTGACTGTGGCGAGCCCTTGAAGATGTCCGGACCTCAACCGTCGGGATCTTCGTCGTCTGTTTCACCGGGGTCATCGCTGGGGTCGTCATCGGTCCAGGAAGAAAGAATCTCACCAGTCTCCGGATCGAGGTGGAATTCGATTTCGTCTCCAACGTTGTTGATGACTTCAATGTCGATCACAACGTCGCCATTGGAGCGCTCCAGCGCGATTTCTGCGATTGTGCCGGGTTGCTCTTCAAGCGCGATTGCAATGGCCTCGTTGAATGTCAGCGAAGACGCTAGAGGTGTATGGTCAGCCGCCAATTGGGCGCTGCTTGCCGTGCAGAGCAGGCCAAACGTCACTGCACTTGCCGTTAAATCCGTTACATTTTTCATGTTTGATTTCCCTTGTCATCTGCGATGCGGTGCATCCCGCTTGCGACACTAATTAGGGGAGGCGTGCTGTCTGCAACTTTGCCTGAAGATGACAGATTGGTTAGGGGCCATCTGCTTCGACACCTCCACCTACCACTATGAGTCCCGGCGGACGGACCAGGCTGCCGTCGAGAGACGGATCAAAGAGATCGCAGAGACGCCTTTGCGCTATGGATATCGGCGTGTTCACGTTCTTATGCGACTGGAGGTATGAGACTATCAAAAGCGCGCGCCACAACTAAGCCGAGCGTCGTGAATTTCGGCGTCTGCGCTGCGCGCAGCATCGGCTGATTTGGCGCATGGCGGCGTGAGCTAAAAGAGGGTCTGACGCATCTTGTTCATGCGAAGTAACGCTTGGCTTCGACCCGAAAGGCCAAGTCAGCGCGATTGGCGGGTGGACACCAGTTTATCCAAAGTGGGTGGCTCGGCACAGGCCGCATGGTGTCAGCGACTTTTTGAATCCATGGCAACAGATCCTCGATATGGGCGGGCGTCCACATGTTGTCCGCACACCAATGCTTACCTTCGGAGAAGTGGGTGGGGGTTGCAAGCCACGTTGGTTCTCGTTGTGAAACCCTGGCAAAAAGAGTTCTGCAGCAAAGCCCAGGATAGGTCATTTGTTTTGAAGCCATCGCCTCTAGATCCGGAATGAAGTTGTTTCAGCACCGCGAGTTTCATTGACGAAACAAGTAGTATCCGTTTCAGTACGAACGCACTTTAAGACCTACCAGTGCATCAGGCCTCTCTTGAATGGAGACCCAAATGGTCGACATCAATCGAAAGACCTAGCGAGTATATTTCGGAGCAAATCTGTGGCCAAGAAACCTGTATTGATTGACTACCATCCCGGACGCAATTCCCAAGCTTACGGGATCGCCCGCGAGCTTGGCACGGATGAGGAATTGATCCATGCGCCGTCTATAGGCGTTGTGGGCACCAAGGGCGACAGCCAGTGCTATCTGGGAGTGCAGCCCAAGGTCGAAGCAATTCACGTGGCACTGCGAGACCAGATCGGCAAAGACGCCGGTCAGATCTCGATGCGCCTGGTCCAGCCAGAATACTCCATCGCGACGTCCGACGGCATTCGCAATGGAACACGTGAGATGCGGTATTCGCTCATTGGACGCGAAGTAACCAATGATGTGTTTTGCGAGCACTTCTCTGCATCCGGGCTTGGCGGAACGATTGCCGTTGTGGCATGCGACAAACCACCGGTGGGCACGTTGGCCGCTTTGCTGGAACACAACCAGCCCGCCATTATGATGTCAGATGGGTCGATCCATCCGTCGAAAGACCCTGAAACTGGCGAAATGCTGGATATCATTTCGGCCTATCAGGTGGCTGGAAGCGAGGACGCCGAGTACCGCAAGCGTATCGCCTGCCTCGCGTGTCCCGGTATTGGGTCTTGTGGCGGGATTTTCACCTATAACACGATGCAAACATTTATCGGTGTGGTCGGCATGCAGCCTCTGCACATGGTGGCACCACCGTCGAACGATCCACGTCGCATGGAAGAGTTTCCATCGCAATTGGTGGGATACCTTGCCAAGTTGATCGAAGTTGGCACACGTCCGCGCGACATCGTTGGCCGCGACTCGCTGCGCAACGCGCTGATTGTTGCGATGGCGATTGGTGGTTCTACCAATGTCGTTCTTCATGCACCGGAAATAGCGCGAGCAGCGGGATATGCGAATTTCTGGAAGGATATTGTGACCCCGGACGAATTCAACGAATGGTCCCAGAAAATCGTTCCTGTTCTGACCGACGCGCGCCCATATGGCCGCTACTCTATGGTGGACATCGACAGGGTCGGAGGTGTGCAAGTAATCGTGAAAGAGTTGATAGACGCGGGAATGGTCAACGGTGACGCACCCACCTGCACCGGCGAAAGTCTGGTCGAGCAGGTCGAACGCCTAGGCGCTGCTGCACCGGATGGAAAGGTGATCTATCCCGTAGCGACTCCGTTCAAGGAAACGGGAGGGCTGCGCCTGCTGGGCGGCAACTTGTCGCCACAATTTAGCGCCATCCTAAAGCTGGCCGGTGTGGAGCGTGGTCTTGAGAACAACGTATTCAAAGGTAAGGCGCGCGTCTTCGAAGGCGAAGCAAGCCTGCTTGACTTACTCGATACCGATCCAATGGGGTTCGAAGACAATGACATGATCATTGTCCGATACGAGGGACCTTCGGGTGCACCTGGCATGCCGGAAATGCTGGATGCCACGGCGCGGATCACGACGCTGTGTCGTGAGCGGGGTATTACGGTTGCCCTGATGACAGACGCGCGTTTCTCGGGTGGATCAGTCGGGCTCGTTATCGGTCATGTGGGGCCGGAGGCGGCGCTTGGGGGACCAATAGCCTTGATCAACGATGGTGATGAAATCATCGCTGACCTGAATTCAAACGAACTAAATGCGCCGGTTTTGGAAGATTCAGACATTGTCGCTAAACGCCGTGCGCACTGGGAAGCGGAAGTTGTCGGAAACGGCGGCGTCCATCCAAATTGCGGAGTTGCAGACACACGTCTTTTACAACGCATGCGAACGTCTGCTGTGCCCGCAGTTCAGGGCGGGGGCATACACTCAGGTCGCGAGTTGTGGCTCAACGCACCCCGTGAGCCGGCACGCTCCGCATTTTCGCCCACAAATCGCTGGAGAAAATGACATCTCGGCCATGGCCTTAAAAGTCGTTCAGATCCGCCTCGGTTACACTGGATGGGATTGAAGTCGCCATTGACCCGGAGCAGACATTCATTGTGCGATCCAACGCTACGGCGCAGCTTCCGGAAAGCGGACTTTTCAAATGATCGCGAATTTACAGATCGAGCTCGCCCCTGCCAGCCTTGGCAGCGGCTTCGGCGCGCGTTCGGACGCCAAG
>JBCDBQ010000685.1:0-4038 GCA_039183375.1 Pseudomonadota bacterium | reverse complement strand
GTAAATCGAGAGGAATCAGCAGAGTTGGGAAGCGATTGTCGTGTGATAGCGATGAGCGCACTTCTAAAGGCGTTGTTCGATGCCACAAATCCCGGCACGAAAGCCATGCGGACTAAGTCACACAACGAGGCTCTCTATAATTTGCTCCGACACGAACTTTGTGCCGCGGCTGACATGCCTCTGTCCTTAGTGATCCCGAGCGATGAACGGGTGCGCCGCTTTGCAGAGGCCGCGCTCTTCGATCCAGGCAAGATCCGGTCGGTGAGGACTTGGCTCAACGGTGCGGCAGGCAGCCTTAAAACCATCGAACGCGTTTTTGTTGCCGACACAGGTATGACCCCATCGCAATGGCTCAGGCATGCTAAACTACTCCATGCAGTGTCTCGTCTCGCTTCTGGCGAGAACGTCACATCCATTGCGCTTGAGCTAGGTTACCAATCCCCCAGTGCATTCAGCCATATGTTTAGAAAGACTATGGGGGTAAGTCCAAGATCTGTTGCCCGAGATATGTCCAAAAGCGCCGCAAAACAAAGCGCCGACAGTCCGCTCCGGAACCATGAATCCTCTCTCCGATCGAAAAAGGTTTCGAACCCCGCTTAGCGGGCGTTGGCAGTGATGCCGATTGAAGTTTCTAAAAGCGAGCCTTCTGCCAAAGAGCAGAAGTTGCCGGTTTTCACCGCAATGAGGGATGCGGATCAAAAAAGTCGCACGGGACGATAAACGAATGCTCCAGAGAAAAACGCCTATTCAGCTCTTGCTGTGAACCGCGGTTCATAGCGTAGCAACGGATCAACATACTAGAGGTCCCAATGGAAACCGATTCTGAAGAGATTTTCTGCAACCTAACAGAACCAAAGTTGCGCCAGCGAAAGCTGGAAGTTCGCGAAGACCTAGGTCGTCACCTTATGACTTCTGCCTACATGGACGGTGTATCAACACTTGTCTTCGCAAGACCTGCAGTTTCCCGTCCGCAGTTAGAGCACTTTATCAGGCTCGAGCGAACCTGTTGCCCATTTTTCACTTTCGACCTGCGGCAAGCCACCAAGACGTTCACGCTGGTCATTTCGGGACCGAAGGGAAGCGAAGATTTTGTACGAGCTCTTTTTACATCCGAAGCTTCCGTACCTTGCGGTTGTTCAGGACACCCTTAGAACGAAAAATCTCCACTGGCGCGCCCGGCTGTTCAAAGGCGCCCCCTTTGCGAAGAGCTCGGAGTTCCTTCAACATGACGGGGAACACCAATAAAAGACTGTGAGAACGACAATGCGCATTTCAGACGTCGCCAAAGTGACAGGATTGTCTGTTTCAGCGATCCGCTACTACGAAAGGCAAGCAGTCATTCGTAGGCCAAACAGAACCGGTCGAAACCGTGATTATTCTGAGGACGATGTCCGGACCCTTAGATTTGTTCGGAACGCACGATCGCTCAACATACCGGTGGGGGACATCGCTGCCATTCTGCAACGACCTTGGAGAAAAGGTGAAATGGCGGCTATAATCGCAGATCATCGTCGAATGGTGCAGTCGCAAATTGAGGCGCTCCGACAAGTAGAAAGCGCACTTGCCCGTTTTGAGACTTGCATGTGCGGAGGCGTTCTTGATTGCGAGTTGGCCGACCGCGATGATTGAAGTGTTCGGTTTTTTCGCAATCTGCTTCATGGTACTGTTTTACGCGTTGGAGGGTAGAGCGCCCATCTTTACCCTCGCATTCGCCGGAGCATGCCTATGCGCAGCCATCTATGCGCTCCTGATAGGGTCAATTCCGTTCATGATCGCTGAAGGCGTTTGGGCGATCGTTGCGTTGAGAAAGTGGATGCTTCGCTATTCTGGCGGCTCTCAAGAACGGCAGTTGCAATGATATAAAAAGGAGTGACTTCGAGCTCTAAGATATCCTCAATTCCTTTGCGTGCGGCGTAGAAGGTTTTAAGTCGTGGTTGAGTTTGACCTCGTCGAGAGCGGCCGTCCGCTCTATCGCTGCGAACGTCAGCTTCGAAATCATGGCGTGCACCCATCGGGTGGTCCGGTTTGATCGTTAGTGCATGACCAGCCATTGGTCCTTGTGTACGATGCTTTCTAGCGCAGGGCAGCGACAGCCCTGCGAGCTGTACGGCCTGACTGTGCTGTAGTGAACGCGTCATAGCGCGATGAGGATTTGCGTCTCCCTCAGGCTGTGGAAGACCTCACTATTCAAATGCTCGTCGCAGAGTCGGGCATATAGGCTTTCACAATATCCGTTTTCCCAAGGGGACCCTGGCTCAATATAGGCGGTCTTGGCGACTACGGCAGCGATCCAGTCCTGCACCGGTCTTCGCCCACGGAAGAGGTGCTCCACTATGTTTAGAAAAACAGAGGGAACCCATGTTGCACGATCCCTTCTACGTCTCGACACGATCCAATAAAATGACGTCCAGCGACAGTGTAACAGCAGCCGCGGTTTCGCGGGCGCAGTCGGGACAAAGGACTCTAACGTGATCGTACCGAACAACTGCTTTGTCTGGTTTACGATGTGCAATTGGTTGAGTGAATTATCGGTGGATGCCAGATGTTTTTACAGAGTTCATTCCGTCTACGGATTGAATGCGCTCCGATACATGTAGGATGAAAGTCGCTATCCTAGCGGGTACAACCGTAGCAGGTAGACGCACGGCATAGAACGGAAGCTGGTTCTGTTCATAATCTGCCAGGACTTCCACAAGATTGCCGCGTGCGATCTCCTCAGCGACTGCCCAAAGTGGTCCAGAATAGATACCAAGCCCACCTGTTACAGCGTTTACCGCTGAACGCACTGAATTGATGGCAACACCATGCGGGCGCGATACTCGTAGCATTGAGCCACCAGGGGCGGTTAGTTCCAGATGCTGTTGTCGGGAACCAGCAGAGAAGAACACGTGGTCATGGGCTTGAAACTCATTCGGGTGCTCAGGCATTCCCTTGCGCTCAAGATATTTTGGAGAGGCAACAATCGCCTGCGGCGCGTTAGCCAGTTTTTTCGCAATCAAACCGGAATCAGGCAGGGTCCCTACTCGCAAAGCCACATCAATCTGAGATTGGTTGAGATCCAGAAAATCGTTCGCCAGAATGAGGTCAAATTCTACGTCGGGATAAGCCTGTTTGTATTGAAGCAGCCACCGAGCAACGTACTCTTGGCCAAAGTCAATTGGTGCAGTTACCCGAAGCAAACCGCTAGGAACTAGGTCTTCTCCACTAATTTCCGTCTCAAGTGCTGCAAGCTGGTCGATGATCGTCGAAAGTCGTTCGTAAAACAGTTGTCCCTTGGCCGTTGCTGCAGTGGCGTTTCCGTGACGATTGAGGAGCTTCGTGCCAAGCCGTTTTTCCAGTCCAGTGATCCGGCGAGAGATACCGGAGGCGTCCTGGCCTAAAGCACGCGCAGCAGCACGAATTGATCCCAATTCTACAACCTTAAGAAATGCGACTTCGCCAGCCTTGTTCATGGAGTGTTGCCTTATAGTCTACACTAGTTTGCAAATCCAGCATCTTCTGCAGCAAAAGTAAATCATTCAAAGTCGTGCACGTGACCGATGTCGAGAAGTTCAAACGGCAGATCTTCCGACGTGGAGGCTTGGCGGACAAGGTCAGAAGCCCAAGAGCGATTTGTGCTGAAGCCGCATTAATCCCTTTTAAGTGATGAGAAGTAGGATTTGATGCGAACGGCAAGCTATCCCAAACAGTCGGAACTTATCGCCATCGCCACAGTCCTGATGGCGACAATAGCATTGTCGATCGACGTAATGCTCCCGGCACTCGGAGCTATCGCTTTAGAGTTTGGCGTTAGCGATGATAATCGTCGGCAGCTGGTGATCATTTGCCTTTTCGTTGGGTTGGCCGGTGGTCAGCTATTCTTTGGACCGCTCTCGGACAGCATCGGCCGCCGCCCAGCAATCGTAATTGGCGCAGTCGTTTTTGCCATTGGCGGATTAGTCTGTGCAACGGCATCTACCTTCGAACAATTGCTCGTTGGGCGCATTCTTCAAGGTTGTGGAGCTGCTGGTCCACGCATTGTCACGGTGGCACTTATTC
>JBCDBQ010000684.1:0-4044 GCA_039183375.1 Pseudomonadota bacterium | reverse complement strand
GGCGGAAACCTGCATCAGTCGCGGCACTATTCACAGTTCTTATCGCTTCAAATAAAGGCCCGAATGGAAGGCATCCCGACGCCGGTCTATGGCCTTCAGGAGGCGCATCACTCCAGTTAAAGTGCACGCGACAAGCAACGAGCGGATAAGCAGGATGGCTCCTGCTCCACCGGCGTCTCGAAGCGCTATAGTGCAGTTGATATCGACTGCGAGGTTTGTGGTCCCCACCCAGGCTCTGGAGTAGTGCTGGGTCATTATGAGGCGGAGCTATCCAGCATCATGGCCGAGTTTCCGCGCCTGGTAGACACCAAAAAGGGGAAGTCCGGCGCTGATCCGATGGTCATCTCGCTCGCGCTGTCTCACAACCCGCGCCTAGTCGTTGTGACGGAGGAAGCATTTGGGTCAGAAAGAAGCCCGCGCATTCCAGATGTCTGCGGCAAGCGCGACCTACGGTGCATCAACATGTTGCAGTTTATTCGGGATCAGGAGTGGAAGTTCTAGGGCTCGACTTCGGTCACTTCCGTCAAGGTGGTGTAATTTGTCGGGTGGCGTGAGTGCAGAATAGGGCGCTAAGGAATCTCAGCCACTGTTGACCGCATAGTGACCCTTCTCTGCGCCGTACATGAATTTGCAAACTGCGGACTTTGCAGTCAACAACCGCTTGGTAGGATCTAACGCGTTCGGATAAACTATTGATAAGCCGACATTGGTCTTCAGCGCAGCATTAGGAAGTACGGGCTCTCTACTGCCATCGGTAAGAATGCGGCATCCAAACCTTCGACGTCAGATCGTACTTCGCAGACGGCCCATTGCGGACCTTTATCACGTTCCGACGATGCTGCAATCGCAACCCGCATATCGGACTTTCGCCGCGAGAGCAAAAGTTACAGAAGCGGAATTTGAGATCGTTGGGCGTCGGCGATAAAACTATTGCTGTGGGCCAGTTCAGTTGGGGAGGCTCAGCACAGCTACCCCTTTGGAAGGCAAAGTTTGGAGAGAGCTGTTTTCGCGAAGCAAGTCCCAGGGTGAAATGAGCCAAGGTTACTTAACTTGGAATCCTGTTATTCAATTTCTTGACCGCGCGTTGATGAGATTAGCATTCCGTAATATGCTATGATGATTTAGTATATTGAACTTTTCACGGGTGAATTCGATGACGTGGGTTATTCGCATAGTTGTCACTCTGGCCGTGATTGCGGCTGTCGGAGCCGTATTGGTCAGTTACTTTTTTGGCAGTCTCCGCGTGCAGCGTGAGGCGTCAGCATATCTTGATGCCCTCGAAACGTGCACACCACTGGAGCAGGACGCATGGGCTCCGCTGTTGCGCGGCACGATTGGCCGTTCGGTGGCAGGACCGGAAGGCGAAACCTGCGTCGTGACTATGGAAGGGCTTGGGGGCGAGATAACGCGTTGCGGGCTCAACACTGAAGCGCGAGCCATAATGGCTGACTTCATTCAACAGGGCGCCGACACAGTGTCTTTCCTCGGCGGACAAACCGCCTCACTTACGTATTCGTCCGCAAATCCTGACCCGATGACTGAACTTCTCAACGGACCGGCCTGTCTCGTTGAACATTGAGGAGACCCCAAACATGACGCGTCTTGCCATCCCGACCCTGTTTATTCTTCTCGCAGTAAACGCACAGGCTGCACCGATCGAAGAGGCATGCAGCGCGAGGGGTACATGGGATACGGAAACCTGCGACTGCATGCAGGGTGTGGCCGATGATATGTTCGAGGCGGATCAGCAGGAGACTGTCGCCAAGTTTTTTGCCCGTCAGATCACCAGCCAACAGATCATGGCTGCGCAAGGCGTTGAGACCGCACAGGCATTCTTACAATCCATTACCGACTTCATGGGCGAGACCACGTTCAAATGTGGCGCACCGTGACCTCTTTCAGGGCTGCGGCAATCGCGCTCGCGGTGATGACCTCAACCGCCGCTGCACAGGGTCTTGAACGCTGCGCTCCAGAACTCGATCCAAGAGTGCTCCCCCACCAATCAATGTTTCTCGATTTCCGAACGTCGATGTGCACCTGGCCGGTCGTCGACAACTTTCGAATTTGGGATGACGAACCCGAAGGTGCCATCCTTCATGTCGAAATCGGTGTCGAAGTCGGCGCACCGGACAACCCCGCAGGGGTTGAGGCCATTGCAAACGCGATCCGCCACTCGATGGTCGCCGCGAGGCTGCTTGGATCGGACATCGACTTTGGCAAGGTCTTAAAGCTGGTCGTTAGTAAGACACGTCATCCCAAGGCCGATGGTGAATCCTTCTATCGCTCAGGCCTGAATTGGTCGCGCTGCAATATTGCTATCGGACCCAATATGTTCACCGATGATCCGCTCATTTTGCAACGTACTGTCGCACACGAAATTTTTCACTGCATTGTGCGCAAACACCTTGGCAATAGTTTCGCTGGCCGAGGCTTGGCCATCGAACCCGACCCGCGATTTTGGTACCTTGAAGGTTCCGCTGACTGGTTTGGGCAATTTGCGATACCAAATGCACCCATGGTGGACCTGGTGGCATTCGAATTCTGGGCGGATGAGAAAGACTTCACGGAACTTGAATATACCGCATGGCCTTTCTTTGCCTGGATGTCGGCAAAGGATGGCCCGTCCGCGATCCTCCCATTCATGAAGGGCATCGCACGCGACGTCGACAATGCGCGCGAAATCAATCGCCTGATGGAACCTGAACGCTGGTACGACTTTGCCAGACTTTATTCTGCTTTCCATATTCGCCTACGCGATGGACGAACCCTGACACCCAGTCATCGCAATCCTCGCGCCAGTTACCGGCTGGACGAGGATCAGACCCTTGGCGTCGAAGTGCCCCTCGGTAAGCTGATGCGCACAACACTGGTCCTGGCACCGGGTCAATGGCGGCTTGTTCCCAAGGATGGCGGCACCATTTTCCTCTCCGATATCCTGCCGAACGGTGACCCGGACGGTTCGTGGATCCCGGTTGATAGCGAGGTGATTATTGATACGCGCTGCGACGAAGACATGGAGCTGGTTCTAACCAGTTTCGGCACCGAACAGGATACCTCCAGATACAGCATCCGCGCGGATCGCTTGGGTGATACATGTCGGCGAAGCTGTTCAAACTTGCCCACAGCGTTTGACGAATGTCTGGTAGGGCGCTGGCGTGACGACACCTGGGTACCACCAACTGAATCCACCGTCCCCGGGACCGAAGTTTTGTACATGAACCACCCGCCGCCGGTCTGGACCTTCTATCCGGGCGGCCTCTTTCGCTCGGACCAGCCCTTTGCTTCTGACGTGATTGCGCGAGACGGCGGGAATTGGGTACGCACGCAAACGGTCTACAACCTCAACGCTGCACTCGGCTATTGGGGCAGCAGCGGCCCCAATCTCTATGTCTGCGAAGATCGTGACGTGACGCGCGGCTATGGTGATTTTGTCACGTCTGACGGTCATCGAAGCGTCGGATCGCTCGATTCCAACAATGACCTGAGGTTGGAAGGACAGGATCGGCACTACGAGTTCGAGTATATCTGTGGAGCGGAGGAGCTGCGCATCCGCGGTTCAGTACTTGGTTCGATTAGCGGTAGATTCACCCGCATTTCGCCAGCACCTGAGATTGAAGAGGGCTTGTCAGAGGCACCAACAGATGTCCTGCCTGTCCCGGCGACAGATCGCGATCGATAACCGTTTGTGATATTCCTGACTGAGGACACCAGGACTAGGAACGGCCCATTCCTGCCGTTGGCCAATTGGTCAAGATGCTGAAATTGCAGCCCGCATTGCCGCCATTCGCCGCAACCGCAAAATCTGGGTAGGGTCGAACTCACAGATGCGGACAAAGTGCAAATTCAGAGCAGCAGGCCGAATGTCGGCTCTTGCAGAGCTTAACCTATCAACTGTTCGTCCTTTTTTGGCTCGAAAGTGCCAAGAGACCCGCACCAATAACAACCAGAATACCAATCAAACCCAGGGAGTCGGGCAGCTCCGCGAAAAACAAACCGCCCCAGATCAGACTGAACACGAGATAGCTGTAGTCGAAAGCTGCGACT
>JBCDBQ010000683.1:0-4049 GCA_039183375.1 Pseudomonadota bacterium | reverse complement strand
TTTCCACCCGAACCAAACGGCCAAGTGACCCTGGACAATTGGCGCAAGCCACCCTACGCCCGATGGGCTTTCCAGCACGTCAGAGAAATCGTCCCGTCTGCCGCCATCAGCAATGACCCCGACAATGTGTGGTCATTGCCCGATGATCGAATCGATTTCAGCTCTCTCAATTTCGCGTCAGACAACGGTCAGCTGAGCTGGGAAGATGCACTCTCGGTAACCGATACGGACGGGATTGTCATCCTGCATCGCGGACGCGTCGTGCACGAGAGCTATGCGCATGGCATGACGCGCGCTACGCCACACATCATCATGTCGGTTTCAAAATCCGTACTGGGGCTTGTGATCGGCGTTTTGGCCGAGCAAGGCAGGCTCGATCCAGCAAGCCTTGTGACAGACATCATTCCCGAAGTTGCCGAGACGGCCTACCAGGGTGCCACGATCCGCCACCTCCTTGATATGCGGGCTGGCATCGAGTTCGATGAGAACTACCTCGCCACCACTGGTACGATCATCGCCTATCGCAAGGCGACGAACTGGAACCCGCTTGAGGCGGGCGAGGCGCTGCCGGATCTGCGGTCGTTCTACAAACTGCTCACCGCTTCCGATGGCCCTCACGAAGGCCGCTTCCACTACGTCTCACCCAACTCGGATTTGCTCGGCTGGATTGCGGAGCGTGCCTCCGGACGGCGCTATGCTGATCTCGTCAGCGACGTGCTGTGGCAGCCGCTGGGTGCGCATCTGCCTGCATATGTGACCGTCGATCGACTAGGTGCGCCGCGTGCTGCCGGCGGTGTCTGCATGACGGCGCCGGACCTGGCACGCATCGGACAACTTCTGGCTGATTGTGGCCAGAGGGACGGTCGGCAGATCGTACCGGACACCTGGATTGATGACCTCATTGCAGGTGGCGATCGTGAGGCGTGGGCTATCGGTGATTTCATGGACTTCTACCGGCATGCACCGATCCGCTATCGCGGCCAGTGGTATGTCTTGGACGGCGATGCACCCTTGCTTTTCGCGCTTGGTGTACATGGACAGAACCTGTTTGTTGATCGCGACAATCAGATCGTGATTGCAAAATTCTCATCACAGGACTTGCCGCTCGACGAGGAACGCAATGCCATCACCATGCAACTGGTGGATGCCATTCGTCGGTTTCTGACCGCCTAACTGCCGTCGTTCCTTACGAACTCCTAGGATACTGGCGGCACCTTACCGGGTCGCGGATCAATAGGGACGCTGGTTGACAGCCCAAGGATGTCTTCAAGACACTTTGAGATCTGTAGCAGGCGCGCCTCGCCGCGATGATGACCGACGATTTGCAGGCCGACCGGGCGACCGAACTGATCAAAGCCGCATGGCAGTGCGACGGCTGGGTTGCCGGTAACTGATACAGCGCCAGTAATCACTGATGCGCCCATATAGTTTTCCAGTTTTTGCCCGTTGATGGTCTCGGGCATCCGCAAATTGACATCAAAGGCGGGCGTCGATGCACCAGCCGTTATAAGACAGTCGTAGGTCTCAAAGAATTCTGCCATGCGTTTGTAGAGATCCGCCCTGGCTCGCTCGGCGGCGGCAAGATCGCGGGTTGATTGGTTGTAGCCGCGCTCGGTGTTCCAGATGATATCCGGCTTAATCTGATCTCGATGCGCTGCGATGAGTTCCTCGTTGGATACGACAAAGTGCTGCGAACGCAGGGCAAGAAAAGTCTCGGTGATGTTGCCGAGATCCGGACAAGCTTCTTCGACAATCACGCCGGCTTCCTCGAAACGACGAGCCGCAGCGGCGCAGATCTCGCGGGTCTCGGCATCAACCGGCACCTGCCCGTCAAAGTCTGGCGCCAGAGCGACCCGCTTTGGCAAATGAGGTTCCGACACGGCCGATGCAAATGACTGTGCAGGCGCTTCGAACGTCAACGGGTCCAGCGGGCACAAGCCTGTCATCGTATCGAGGAACAAAGCCACGTCCTCGACTGTGCGGGCCATGGGGCCCTGGACTGACAACGTTGAGAACAGGTCCTGTTTGGTGCCGCGCGTTACGCGACCCGGAGACGGTCGCAGTCCGACTACCGAGCAGTACGTTCCCGGTCGGCGCAAACTTCCGCCGTGGTCGGAACCATGAGCCAGCCAGACTTCTCCGGCTGCGAGCGCTGCCGCACCACCGCCGGTCGAACCGCCAGATGTCAGAGATGTATTCCACGGATTGCGCGTGCGGCCGAACACTTCGTTGAATGTAGAGCCACCAGCTCCAAATTCGGGCGTGTTGGATTTTGCGATCACGATGCCGCCCTTGCGCTCGATACGCTCGACAACCGGATGCGACGTGGCCGGCACGTAATCCTTGAAGATCGGCGAACCGTAGGTCGTGCGGACGCCTGCGACGTCGTTCAGGTCTTTGATGGCGACGGGCAAGCCGGCAAGGGCGCCAGCTTCGTCAGTCTGGTCTTCATTGTTGTCGGCCATCATCGCCTTGGCTTTATCGCGGGCGCGATCAAGACAGAGCGTGGGAAGCGCATTGATTGCCGGTTCGACTTCGGCAATGCGTTCAGCAGCCGCGTCGATGAGATCCAGCGGTGAGATTTCTTTCTTGCGCAGGAGGGCGATCGCCGCCGTTGCCGTGAGAGAGGTGAGTTGGGTCATACAGGCCGCCGTATCGCTGATCGAATGGATGGAGGCACAGCATAGCGTGCTCCTCGCGCTTAGAGCAATTCGATCAACGTGCCGGATGCCATGGATTTCACAGTGCCGATGCGGCACGCGTGCTGGTATCCTGCTTCTGCAAGGGCCGCGATGCAGGCTTCAGATTTTTCTTCAGGGATACTGGCCAGCAATCCGCCGGCCGTCTGTGGATCGAACATCAGCTCACGATGATCTCCATCCACGCGCGCGCCTTGGTCCGAGAGCCAGTTTGCGCTCGCGTCGGCGTTGGCGCGATGCAGCGTAGAGAGATGGCCGCTTCTTATCGTATCGATGGCGCCGTCGATGGCTGGCAGTTCGCCGATCTTGATCTCGGCCGCTGCCTCGGAAGCCGTCAACATTTCGATGAGATGGCCTGCAAGACCAAAGCCCGTCACATCGGTGCAGGCGCGGACATCGTGCGACCCAAGGATTTCCGCTGCCGTACTATTCGATTGTAAGGCCGACGCCACAGCGGCCTGCAGCCAGCGCCCCTTGGCTGCCGCATGCATATTGGCAGCAAACAGTGTTCCGGTGCCCAAAGCCTTGGTCAAGATGATGGCATCACCGGGTTGCATGCCGGACTTGCGCTGCGCTTGCGCCTGATCCACGGTGCCGTTGACGGTAAAGCCCAGCGCCAGCTCGGCGCCTTCGGCTGTATGACCACCAACGAGCGGACATCCGGCGGCGTTCAAAACTTTGAGCGCACCAGACATCAGTTGCAGCAGGAGATCCTGGTTCTTGTGGCGCAGGCCATGTGGCACCGTCACGAAGGCAAGTGCCGAGTGTGGAGTTGCGCCCATGGCAAATACATCGCCGAGGGCATGATTGGCGGCGATCCGGCCGAAGACATAAGGATCATCGTGCATCGCGCGGAAGCCATCGACCGATTGAACCATCGACCTGCCCGGCGGCGGATTGAATATCGCGGCATCGTCTGCGGAAGCGACGCCGGCTATGATGTCCGGCCGTGTTTCAATATCGAGCCGGGCAAGCACACCCGCGAGCGTCGATGACGCAACCTTGGCACCACAGCCGCCGCACCGCATATCGAGCGGACCGAGTTCGTCTACAACAGTTGACGTCAGCAGCTGCGGCGCGATGGATGGTATTTCGCTCTTGGTCTCCATCTCGGGCAGCTTGTTGAACTTATCCATGAAGCTGCGGTCGATGTGATCCTTCCAGCGCCAGATCCAATCACCGCTGATGCACCAGTTGCCGCGCGAGGCAACAGCATGCTTGGCGCCTGTCGAGATTAAACTGAGGAACGCGCTTTGCGGCCGGAAGTTTCGCGCATCCTGACCCAACACAACCCGTCTCAGATTGGCTTCCAATGGCGGGCCCTGGCGGACTGCGAACACACCTGATTTG
>JBCDBQ010000682.1:0-4049 GCA_039183375.1 Pseudomonadota bacterium | reverse complement strand
GCTTGTCACCGTGATCACCATGATCGGCGCATTCAGGGTCGGCGTGCGCGTCCTCATTCCCGCAATGACAGATCGGACCGCCGGTATCTGGGCAGGGACCGAGAATGCCGCCATCCAGTGGGTCGTCTTCCGGTTCGGTCGATCCCTGCTCTGGCGCCGCAGCAGCAGGCAGTGCGCTTTGCGATGAAACTGGGTTTGACCCAAGTTGCGGGCGTGCTGGAACAGAGCCTTCTGCTCCGATATCTTCCTCTGACGACGCCAGAGGACCCACCAAAGAATCACCGAAACCTGATCCTAGGCCAGCATCCGGGTTGGTCATCGCACTCTCCCATGAATTGTGTAAGAGAGTGAAATTTCTCGCTAAAGGTTTAATTTTTTGTTTAACTGCAGAGTAATGACCTGTTAGTGATCCATTATTATTTGTAAATATCGGCTGGATTGTTTCAATGTTTTTTAATGTACATTGAGAGAGTATTAATGCAGGTAGAACAATGAAAATCTTGAACATTTTAAAGCTCCCTGTCCGCTGAGAGCAGGAATGACCGATCGTGTCCGCGTTCCAACCAAGCCAAAAAGCAACTTACGTGTCCGCGAGTACCGGCTCGCCTTATGTTGGCTGTAGCAAGAATGCTGGATCGTCCCTCCGCCCTATAGGTGTCGCGAATCAAGATTCGTAAGATCCGTCGTCGACGACTATCTTACTCCAGGACCAACCATTGCGCTCCGCCAATTTCCGCCAAGTCGATGACATGCACTGCACCTTCTAAGCTGTGTGCGCCACTGAAGTTTGATGCCTTGGGTCCTGGCTGCCGAAGCGAAAGCGATGGGTTTGCGCGAATGCGCACCTGCCCTTGGATGGGCTCGAGCTGATATGTCAGCTTTCCATCGCCTGACGGTATGACGCGGGCAGCGAGTGAGATCATGATGCGCCGAGACGCTTGAATGGGCGCGCCGTCCATGCTTTGGACAGCGACAGCGGCCAGAGGGGTTTCGACCGCCAGCTCGATATCCGATAAGCGCAGGATCTCGCCACCAACGTGCCCTGCGGCGATCTGACTGAGAGGTGTATCCACAGTGAAGAGACCTCGGTCGAAGTCACGGCGAAAGTCGCCAGTGTCGGCGATGATCTCACTGGCGTTTGCGGACAAAAACGACATGTCTGGATCTGCTATGACTGTTGACTCTGCCTCAGCCGACTTTGGATTAAGCCAAGGCAGCATTGAAGTCTTTGGTAGCTCGATCAACAGACGGCTTTGTTCGACAATAGTACGCAAAGCCGCAGATGTCTTAGGCGTAACCTTGCGATCAAAGAAGGCCCTTGCTCCCAACTTTAGTGCATAGGTGATCGCAGCGGGCCGCACATGCCCTTGACGGTAGAGTATTGCAGCTGCAGGCATCATTGCGATGATTCCGGGGTCACCGGCAATGTCCCAGTTGCTGGGTTTCAGAACCGTGTTTAAGGGCTGCTGCGCGTAGCCATAAACCATCGGTGCATCCCACCCCTGGTGTGCAGCACTCGTTGCCATGCGCAGTGGAGCGATGAAGCGATCTTCCACCGGAAACGGTGAAACGTTCCATTCAGAAACACTAAGCGGCATGTCGTTGATGTGTGCTGCGGCGACCCAATCCAAGAAACCTGGTGTGTGGTGTGGATCGGCGGTGAGGTCGCCGCCGGTACCATAGCTATGAACGTCGATGATCGAGCCGTTTGTCAGCGACGGCAGGCCGGCGATTGACATCCCGCCCCAGGAACTGGTGGTTGCAATCAGGCCTGAAAAGCCAGTTGCCCTGATCCCAGCGATCATTTTCTGATTAAAACGTTGCTCTAGATCATTGAGAAAAATCTTCGGAGATCCATGTTCCCAACTCCGCCAAGTTTCCTCGGGATCGAGCCGATATTGCTCGGCAAACTGTTTGGCCAGAGCCATGTAAAGTGCACTATGGGCGGGCACACCTTTATCCGGCAGAAGTGCATTGCCAAAATGATGGGTCAGATCATTCTCATTCGTGATCTGAACGGCGACAATGGCAGGGTCTTCAGCGTAAGTGAGGCCAGATTCGGTGTTGACGTGTCTAAGATAGGCATCTTGGAAATCCAACATGTGCTGTTGGATGGTCTGTGAAATGTAATTGAAGCCGCGGATATCGGCCGCTGCCTCTCCTTTGGCAATTTCATGGAAATCTGTGATCACATCCAAAGTTGTCATCTGCCGCCCGACATGCAGATCCAACCATATATAAACGCCTTCCGCTTTGAGGGCACTGATCCAGAGGTCAATCTGTCTTTGCGAAGGCGGGTGCAACTGCGTGGTTGTGGGCGCCTTATTCCCGAAGATGTTTGGCTGGACCCACTTTGAGTCATGATGGTGTAATCGCACGAGATTAAAACCGAGAGCCGCAATGCGTTTGGCGTGCGCTCGGATGTGCTTTGGCGTGGTATGAAAGAGCGCGTAGGCCTGTAGATTCGTGCCCCAGAAGCGCGCTGGGGTTCCATCTGCGAAGACAAGGTCGCCGCCATCAGCCAATATCCGGCCACGGGTGCCTGCAGGTTTTTCGTTGAGAAAACTCAGATCTGGCGCCAACAGCTCGACGGGCAACGTGCCACGGGGCCATGTCGAGGGATCATCTTCTGGCGACGCCTCCGATGAGGCTAAAACCAGCATTCCAACTAGGATGCAGGGCGCGATCAGATTTACTGCAAGACACTTAAGCAAAGGATGAAGAGCAGTCATGAAACCGTCTCCTCCACAAAACGATATTAACAAAGCAGTCTTCAACGAATTGGGTTGATACGCAAGAAGAGGGTGCTTGCACGTTAATGCGGGGCCCAAATATCCTCTCGAGCCGGGCAACCAGCCGGCGTAGGATATCAGTTTAGAATCTCACACAGCATCGCGGCGTTAGCCGAGCCGCTACAACCGGTGGTTTCCAGAGGACTAGAACAAAAAGGTGTCTTCCAACGGGATCGAACTTCCGTCCGCTGCAGCGGCAGCCGAGGCGGTATCAAATTCGATGATGGTCAAGTTGGCATTCCCGTTGCTCCACCCGTTGACGCTGTCGCGGAACCATCCGCCATTGGCATCAATGTCGTCCCATCTTCCGTCCGAGCTCGAAATGATGGCATAGTCCTGGTTGCCGTAATTGTTGGGCTCACCCGGCAACCAATTGGTGAAAGAAGCAGAAAGATTGTCAGCTCCGACCCAGGTGCCTTCTTGCTGGGCATCGGAGAAGCCGAGCCAGATCGGGGCAGACCCACCAAATGTCTGCATGATGAAATCGTTTTCTTGCTGGCTGTTAACTTCGAGGAGTTTTCCTCCAAGCGCCTCGGCCTCGGCCTTTGCTTCATCCCAAGTGAGCCCAGCTGTGCCAAGCTGATAGGTCGATCCGCTGAACGAAACAGTCTGAGGAATTTCGATGATCGTCAGGTTGGCATTTCCGCTGCTCCAACCTGTTGTGGTGTCGAAGAACCAACCACCGTCGGCGACGGTATCATCCCATCTTCCATCCGAGCTGGCGATCACGGCATAGTCCTGGTTGCCGTAATTATTAGGCTCCCCTGGTAACCAGTTGGAGAAAGAGACCGAGGTACTGTTGGCTCCGACCCATTCGCCTTCTTGCTGGGCATCGGAGAAGCCGAGCCAGATCGGGGCAGATCCACCGAATGTTTGAACAATGAAGTCGTTTTCTTCTTGGCTGTTGACCTCAAGGAGTTTTCCACCAAGGGCTTCGGCTTCAGCTTTTGCTTCATCCCATGTCAGACCAGCCGTGCCTAGATAGTAGTCGGATCCGCCAAATGAGAATGGCTTTGGCTGACCAGATGCGCTGGCATTTACCTCGATATTGACTATGGCTGGTGTGTAGTTGCCTTGTCCGTCCGTTACCCAATATTTGAAGCTGTCGGTTCCGGCGAAATCGAAATCCGGGCGGTAGGTTATGGTGCCGTCGCCATTGTCGAACACACGGCCATGCGTGGGTTGGACAATCCCGTCGATGCTGAGGGTATCGCCATCGGGGTCGCTCTGATTGGCCAGTAGGTCGATGACAGTGTC
>JBCDBQ010000681.1:0-4054 GCA_039183375.1 Pseudomonadota bacterium | reverse complement strand
GTGTCGCGCGCTAGTCCTTTGCGACGCATTCGTCCTGCTGATACATGTTCAAAATTCCCATGTAGCCGCCGGCCGCTAAAAACATTGCCATCATGAGTGCATCTAGCGGCGCTCTTTGCCATATCTCTGGGACGTAGGTCGCGCCGATCCTAACCGCCTGAAACAGGCACAAGACTCCGATCACTATCCTGCCTGCTCGTTCCATCTCTCTTCCTCATGCTGCGTGTGCTTCAGACTGCATTTCAGATCCCTTTTTTTTGGTGCGGACTGCTTCGTTGGCAGCGTGAAGCTCTGCCTCAGTGATATCCGTGAGAGACATGATGATGGGCCAGCGCTTCTCTGGTATGCCGTTGTCTTGCCAGTCGTAGACGGCCTTGGCTGACACCCTCTGACTCGTCTCGAATGCGCATGACTTTGCAGCGATGGCCGATGGACCGCCGCATGCATCAATAATCTCTCGTGGGTTCTTCCGCATATCCAGACGCTATTCCGGATTATCCGGAATTACAAGATGGAATATTTGGAAACACACTGAAAAATTCAGGGGTAGGTTGCGCCACATGTGGTGGGAGCGGCTTGCAAAAGCCATGGAACGCGAAGGCTTGGACGTTGAGGAGCTAGCTAAGCTCTCTAAAGTTCCGGCGAAGTCGATCTATGGCTACCTGAAAGGTGAAACTCAGAATCCGCGAGGAACAGTCCTCGAGCGGCTGTCTGGCGCTGTCGGAGTGACAGAGAAATATCTCCGTTTTGGTGACATACCTGTCCCCACAGTGGAGGTTCACTCGATTCCTCTACTTAGCATCCATGGTGTAAGTGCCTTCACGGATGGTAAAAAGATCCTCACTGATGTTGTAGTAGAGAAAACAATAGTTGTGCCAGTAAAACACCCAGAGCGGTGCTTCGGCGTAACGAGTGAAGATACTGCGAACGTTCCTGAGATCGGTGAGGGCCATGTTGTGGTCTTCGATGTAGGTGCAGACCTGCAACCCGGAAAACTGATACTCGTTTCGTCTCCAGATGAAGAAACCGCATACATCGGCAGGTATCGGCCATTAAAGCCGAACAGCCGAGAGAGTTTCATACTCCGTTTTGACAATACGGATTATCCGGAAATGACAGCGAACGAGGAGCATCCCAACCACATCCTCGCTAGAGCCGTCGGAGTCTTTAAAGAGCTGTAATTGCGGGCATCGGGTTGCTTATTACTTTGCTTTACAAGCACCTGCCATTACTGAGACCTTTGAGATAAGTGCATCCCGCTGCTGGCTCAGAATCATGATGCCATCTCCTTTACGGGATAGCCGAAAGGTATATTGCTCTGAACTTACACCACTCCTCTGATTACCTTTCGGATACGTAACCATGACGGTTAGATGGGTGTTAATCCGTGACTTCACTATCGCCTTCTCGTGGAAACGCACCGACCTTTGCCGCCCGGCAGCGTCTTTGAAAACAATGTCAAAGTTTTTGCCGTCAGAAAGCAATGTGGTGCTTCCCTTGGAGATTGCATCCTCCTGCCATCCGGCCTTGTCTGCAGGAACCAAGGGGCCAGGTAAATAGTATGCCATTCCGCTTAGGCTACTGCAGCTCGTGATCTCAACCCACGACGCGGTGGCGCTTCCAGAAATCCCAACGAGACCTAGCGTTGCAGCGCCCAAAATCCTAAGCACTAGCCGCCCTTTCCGGTCTGGCCTCTAACGAGCGTACGCGATACTTCACCATCTCAAGAACACTGTTGGTGAAGCTGTTGTCGTCCAGATCTTCCAAAAGCAGCATAAGCTCTGTGTATTCTGGCTTGGCGATCATGTGCATAACGTCATCCGGATCGCCTTGCCTTTCTCCCAGGCCCTCAAAGAACCACTCGACAGTGGCGCCCAGGGCTTCCGCCAGCTGCATGAGGCGTCCAACGCTAATACGGCTGAACCCATTCTCATATTTGTGAATTTGCTGAGGGGAGAGGCCGCAAACCTCTCCAAGTGCTTCTTGGCTCAGCTTCAGAGATCGCCGCCGGAGCCTGATACGTTGCCCTATGATCTTCTCGACTTCTGTTGGCGCCCGACGCTCTACTTTCTGAACAACACCCCGATCATCGTTCATGGCACCCTCAATCAACTTAAGTATTAAAATACACAGGTTATCAACTAGAGTAATGAGCATAACTCGCATACGCAACTGACGCGCGTGATTTTCACGGCTAGGTGGAAGTTTTCAATAAACCTCCACCTTGTCGTGAGGATCGCAATTATGTTGACCAACCCGGCGAACCGCTTTCTTGATCAAGTCGCGTCTGACCATACTCCCACACCTCAAAGCCGATCTTATTTCCTCAAGGCCGCTGAGGCTGCAGCCGCGCGCGGCGTATTCCTGGAACTATCTGATTTCCACGAACTCCAGGCGATCAATGCCGCGAACATGGTCAACTGGCGCCCCTTACACACAAGCTTCCGAATTGACACTGGCGGTGTGCTGGAGCGCCCTGGATTTGTTGTCGTCGGCAGGGATCGCGCTGGCCAGGTTGTCTGCACCCAGGCTGGCAAACTGATGGACTGGAGCCAGAGCAACCTCAAGCGCGAGGCAGAGAGCCTGCGCTGCTTCTACAGCGATCCAAGCATACAAGCAGCATCCGGTGAGACATGCGTCGTGACGGCGCCCAATGCCGAGGATATCACCGGGAGTGTCGTGTTTTTGGGAGCCGTTTGGTACCACCCGAGCATGCGAGGGCGTCAGCTGGCACGCATCGTTCCGCGAATAGGCCGCGTCCTATCGTTGTCTCGCTGGAATGTGGATAGCGTCTGCGGGGTCATTGCTGATGCCAACAATGTTCGGGATTTCGACAAGCGTCTCGGCTATTCAGAGGTAACGCGTCACGTGATCCACACGAACTCGCCAAGCTACCCGAATGCGACCACGCTCTATGTGTTGTGCCGAATGCAGAGGGAGGAAATCATTACAGACTCAGCTGCTTTCGTTCGCAACTTCAATGTCGACTTCGACGAAAGAGCGCGGGATCGGAGCGCTTAGCAGCATTGGCTGGTCGTGAGGACCACGAATAGGGAGAAGCATCCGCCTGTATTTGTGGCGCCGATACTTTTGTTGGAATGGGTCGTAGACAAGCGCATCAACGTCGTCCACCTGTGGCTCTTGCTGCTGCATTGCAGCTCGGTAGCCTTCCTGGACCCATAGCCCATACTTCATGTCCGGCTGGTTTTCGACAAGCATGCCCGAAGATTGAAGCAGCCAAGACTTGTCTTTGTAGACATTCGATGCTTTGCCGATCGAAGTGAACTCGAGAAGGTCACCGGGCGTCCGCTCCTGAACCGACAGAAATTTGCCAGACATGATCTCGTGTAGCTGCTGCGATCGAGTCTCAGCATCTATGCGTCCGCCAGTATCGCGCCAAAGCCCCAGCAACAGCCTATATGACGGCTCCAAGTCCTGCTCTTCCACGCTCCGGCGATCGGCCTGAAAAGCGCCGACACGCTTAGCTCTTCTCAGAGCTTGATACAGGATGCTGCTGGCCTCTGATGCGCTTCCAGCAATTCGGTACTCCGCCTGATCGCCCGAGATGCGAACCGCAATCCTATCTGGATTGGCCGCCTTCAGTATTGCACCCGTCGTTGCAAACGCGCGGAACGAAGTTTGCGATGGATCGAACGAGAGGAAGGTTGGCGCCGGCGGAAGGCTCAGGCGAATAAAACCGTCTTGCTCCGCGTTGCCAGGTAGCTCACTCGAACCCGAATGAGTTTGTCCATATCGATCAATCAACACCAGCGCCACCGGCAACATCCTCAAATTTCAGGTCCAGCTATAGCACTGTTGTCCACAGTCTGATGACTGCCAACAACTTTTTCTGAGTTTTTCGGAATTCATGGTTGACGTATTCCGAATTTTCCAGAATAGTCCTCTTATCGCAGGACGGGAGATCAGCCCAAAACTCTCCGATACGGGCTAGCTCCACATCACCACTACCCTCCCGTCCTGCACCCAGTTTGAGCGCGTGCCCTTCCATAGCGGGGGGAGAGTGGTTCGCTCTCAAATCGACCGGGCGGGTCCT
>JBCDBQ010000680.1:0-4062 GCA_039183375.1 Pseudomonadota bacterium | reverse complement strand
GCATAATCGGGACGATGCCATGCGGATTGATGCTGCGGTGACTCTCAAAGTAGTGGCGGCGCGCGTGCTCTAGATTCACCGTATCGGAGATGCCTGGATGTTGATACAGGTCTCGCGTGTAAGCCCATAGATTGGTATAATCGATGAGGCGGCGGCGCGAGCATTTGAAGTGTGAATGATAAATTGCATCGAACCGGTAAAGGGTCGGGAACGCACGCCAATCGGCAGAGGTGGGCTGGTCGCCAACCAAGTAGCGCTGCTTTGCCAGACGATCTTCAAGCCAATCCATTGTTTCAAACAACGGTTCCACAGCTGCAAGGTAGGCTTCTTCGGTTGTTGAAAAACCGGCTTTGTAGACGCCGTTGTTGAGGGTGTCGTAGATCCGTTGATTCACGGATGCCATCTCGTCACTGAGATGGGTGGGAAAGTAGTTTCCGGGCTTGGCACCGACACCATCGAAAGCTGAGTTGAACATCTCAATGATTTCGGATGACTCGCTGGAAACGATCGTTCCCGTTTGCTTGTCCCACAGGACCGGCACCGTCACGCGACCCGAATAAGTAGGCTCTGCGGCCGTGTAGATCTGGTGCATAAAGCGGGCGTTGAGAACAGGATCAGGAACAACGCCTTCACCAGCTTCGAACGTCCATCCATTCTCGGCCATGATCCAATGCACGGCTGATACGTCGATGATGTCCTCTAGACCTTTCAAGGTGCGGAAGATCAACGTTCGGTGGGCCCATGGGCACGCATAGGAGACATAAAGGTGATAGCGACCAGCTTCGGCCTTGAAGCCGCCGCGGCCGGTTGGACCGGCTTCGCCATCGGCCGTCACCCAATTTCGAAACACGCTGTCCCAGCGCTTGAAGTGGCCCTTGGTCGACTTGGTATCATACCACTCGTCGCGCCACTCTCCATCGACCAGCAAACCCATAATGCAATCCTTCTCCTAGCAGGTCGTGTAACGTCTGCGATCGAGCGACCTAAGCAGCGCTTGCGGACTTTGATTCAAAATGTGCATCGATTTCCTGCTCCACCGCCGCAATCCTTTGCTCACCGTGCCTCATCAGCTGATCGGCTGCAAACACCGTCACATCGTGAATTCCGATGAAGCCCATGATGTGCTTGAGGTAGCCGGTCGCAAAATCGATCTCACTTCCGACTGCAGTGCCACCCGATGTCATGACGAAATATGCCTTCTTGCCCTCGAGCAAACCAACGGGCCCATTTTCGGTATAGCGAAACGTCTTGCGCGCTCTCGCGATCTGGTCGACCCAGGCCTTGAGAGCGGCCGGTACACCGAAGTTGTAGATCGGGCTGCCGATAATAATAACGTCCGCATGTACGAGCTCATCAACCAGTGCGTCCGAGCCGCTCAGTCGCTGCACTTGTGCTTCGGTTCGTTCCTCTTCGGGCGTGAAGTTCGCGTTGATCCATGCCGCGTCAACGAACTCAACGCCGGTGGCGACATCGCGGTTCACAACATGGCTCTCGTCTCCAGACGATAGTTGAGCGACGAGCTTGTCAGTTAAGCGCCGTGTTTGCGAATCTTCGTATCGGCCACTGGCGTCAACTCGGAGAATTTTTAGCTTGGGTGTCATGGTCATCTCATTGGCTCCTGACGATCCGCATCAAAGCGGACCTGACGATTGTTTTCGCGCTGCGTGACGGCGCCTGATAAGCCATATTTATATTCCCCATTTCAGAATGAAATACTATAATAAGGAACATATAATTCTGATTTGGAGAATAATATGGATCGCCTCGAGGAGATGCGCACGTTCGTGGCGGTCGCGGAGTCCGGCGTGACAGGGGCTGCAGCACGGCTGCGTGTGGCGCCTTCTGCCGTGAGCCGACGCTTGAAGGACCTGGAGACCCGGCTGGGGGCCGATCTTCTCGCTCGCACAACGCGGCGCATGGAACTGACAGATGCCGGCCGGCAGTTTCTCGCCGACTGCCAACGCATTCTTGAAGAGGTGGGTACCTCAGAGGCGCGAGTTGGAGATGTTCATGCGGCCCCATCCGGAAGCATCCGGATTGCGGCTCCCCTTTCATTTGGCATTACAGAGCTGCAGCCCGTTCTCAACACCTACATGGGGCAGTTTCCAAATGTGCGCATTGACCTCGATCTCGATGACCGCCGTGTGGATATTCAAAGAGAAGGTTACGATCTCGCGATACGAATTGGGAGCCTTGAAGACTCAAGCTTGACTGCAAGGAAGCTGACCAGTTTCAAGATGATCGCTTGTGCCAGCGCAGCGTTTCTGCGTGAGCACGGGCGGCCAAAGTCGCTCTCAGATATCAACGACCTGCCTGCACTTTGCTACAGCGCCGTCGCGCGGCCAGGGGTTTGGTCGTGCCTGGATGCCAAAGGACGGCGGCGTTCACTCAACATGCAGATCCGAATGCTCTCCAACAACGGCGACGTCCTTCGGGAGGCGACTGTTGCCGGCCTCGGCGTTGCCCTTCAACCAGAGTTCATTGTCAATCGTGCACTGGCGGATGGCCTCCTCGAGCAGATTCTGGCAGATCATGAATGGTCGGAAGTCGAAGCCTATGCTCTATGGCCGTCGCGCCAATATCTGCCGCATCGTCTCCGCAACCTCATTGATCATCTGGCTGCCTCTTTGCCTTGATGCCGAAATAACCGTTGGCGATGCCTAACGAATGTGCAGGCGGCATGCTTGTCTCACGATAGTGCAATGCACATACTGATAGGTATGGTCGTGACCACGAGGTATTAGGACGTCAATGACGGATACCCCACCCGAACAACACGAAGCAGAGGCACGTCTCGCCGCACTTGAGGAGCAAGTCCGCCAGGATCTTGCCGTGATCAGCCATCCTCGCATGGAGTGGCTCACACCGCGTGTCGCACAGGACGGTTCAAAAGCGTTGGATGTGCTCATTGTCGGCGGCGGCCAGTCCGGCGTTGCAACTGCGTTCGGTCTGAAACGCTGGCGGGTGGACAATGTTTTGGTCGTCGACAAGGCACCGCGTGGCCGCGAAGGACCATGGCGAACCTACGCGCGCATGCATACCTTGCGCAGCCCCAAGGACTACACCGGACCTGATCTCGAAGTACCAAGCCTGACCTATCCGCGATGGCATGTTGCCCGGTTTGGAGAGAAGAGCTGGGATGAACTTGAACTCATCCCAAGTGAGCTGTGGGCCGACTATCTCCTGTGGGTGCGCGACGTGACCGAGGTTCCTGTCCGCAATGACACGGCCGTCATGGCGATCGAGCCCCAGAATGACGGCCTTCTCGCTGCCAAATTGCGCCAAAGCGATGGAGCCGTCGCGACGGTCTACACGCGAAAGATTGTGCTCGCCACCGGGCAGGACAGCACTGGTGTCTGGTGGATGCCGCCGGATGTTGCAGCCCTACCGGTGCACCGACGTGTGCACGCTGCAGACGATATCGACTTTGAACGCCTTGCCGGCAAGGACGTTGCCGTTCTTGGTGCAGGTGCTTCCGCATTCGACAATGCAGCAACTGCGCTTGAGGCCGGTGCACGGTCGGTCAACCTCTTCTGTCGCCGACCGATGCCTCAGGTCATCCAGCCCTATCGCTGGCTGACGTTTCGGGGATTTTTGGCGCACTTGGGTGATCTTGATGATGCCTGGCGATGGCGGTTCATGCGCCATATTCTCGGTTTACGCGAAGGGTTTCCACAGCAAACACTCGACCGATGTACAGAGCACAGTAACTTTCAGATTGTGGCTGGTGCTCCTTGGCAGACTGTTCGCGATACAGGTCAGACACTACATATCGAGACGCCGAAGGGATTTTTCACGGCAGACTTCGTCATCGCCGGTACGGGAATGGAAAACGACTTTGCGGCGAAGCCGGAGCTCCAGGCATTCGCGCACAATATCGCCACATGGGCAGATTGCTATACGCCACCGGATAATGAACGCGACGACAGGCTCGCTCGCTTTCCTTACCTGAGCCCTGAGTACGCCTTTGTCGAAAAGGTGTCCGGGCAAACACCATGGATCTCAGTCATCCATCTGTTTTCGATCTCGACCACGATGAGCTTTGGTCCTTCGGGTTCATCG
>JBCDBQ010000679.1:0-4064 GCA_039183375.1 Pseudomonadota bacterium | reverse complement strand
GCTTTCTTAGAACAGCATGCACTGTGACGCCGCAAGCCAATGAAATCTGCGCAAGCGTCACGAGAAATGCCCACTTATAAACGAGGCTCAAAACATGATCTCCTCATATGCAGGTAAAAAAGTTTGATTGCCAATTTTACTATATCAGTCGAGAACAGTGCGACTACTTCAATGCAATAATTTCACTGCTCCGATACGCAACGGCAGTAGTTGGTCCAGCTGGACGGCAACTTTGGTCAGCTGCCCAAAGATTGCAGAATCGGCTTCCTGTGCGTTTCTGACGCTCTGGTGCGAGACTTTGCGCAGCGACAAATCGGAACTTCAACCGCGATTAGTGGATTCAAAAACGTCCGAATTTGTTTTCGCGACTAAGGTAAAAAACGAGCTGCAGCGTCTGAAGACCTCGATCAAGGTCGGCTAAAGTCAGTTTTCGTGCCGCACCCACGGATGACAATGTCGGCTTTCTGCTGTTCGGCGCCTTTTGTGCATAGCGCAGCATCAGGTAAATTGGGCTCGTAGCTGCCATCAGAGCCCATGCAGCATTGCCCCCTGCCCCGCCTGCCACTACGTAGCCATCGGCCCTGAGCAGCCATTGAGCGCCGTTTTCAAATGCTGCGGTTGCAGCCCGCATTGCTGCCGTTCGCACCATGCGTAATTTTGAGGTTTCGCGTAACTCACCGTGGCCACCAAGCAGACTTCTAGGAATTGCCCCAACTCCTGCAACGACAGCCTTAAAACCGAACGTTAGCCATAGATTACCTAAGGACGAGACTGTTCTGGTCTCTCTGATCGGCGTCCGCCTCAGGCGGTTTTCTCATATTGCGGGGTCCAGAACTTGGCATCTATCGCCGCCATCAATTCATCCTCTGTCGTTTTGGGCGCAACACCATCTAACTGGGCCTGCCGCCCAACGGCTAATGCAATGGCTTTGCTGACCTGTCGGATATTGGCCACATCTGGGAGTAAGCTGGCAGTCTGATCGGATTTCGCAGGTGATAGTTCTGCCAGAGCCTCTGCAGCGCTCATGAACATTCCATCGGTGACACGGCGCGCACCTGTCGCTAACACACCCAACCCCATACCCGGAAAAATGTATGAGTTGTTGCATTGAGCAATACGGTGCGTCTGACCTTTATAGACAACGGGATCAAACGGGCTTCCCGTGGCGACAATTGCATGGCCATCTGACCAGCGAATGACATCAGCCGGGACCGCCTCGATGCGCGATGTTGGGTTTGATAGCGGCAGTACGACAGGATGATCAACGTTGGCCGCTACTTCACGAATGATCTCTTCTGAGAACAAGCCCGCCTGACCGCTCACTCCAACCAAGATGTTGGGTTTGGCCTGCTTAATAACCTCAAGCAAAGAAATTTTGCCATCGGACCAATTCCCCACTTTCTTGAGAGGTTGGACAATTCGCTTCTGGAACGGCAGAAGATCTGTCATCGCATCGGTCAATAATCCATTCCGATCCACCATGTATATTCGCTCGCGCGCTTCGGTATCAGATAATCCTTGGCGAACCATGAGTTGAACCAGTTGTTCGGCAATGCCTACTCCCGCAGACCCGGCGCCGAGGAACGCAATAGTAGCGTCCTTTAGCGGGATGCCAGTAACATCCGACGCAGCCAGCAGAGTGCCCGCTGTGACCGCCGCTGTGCCCTGGATATCGTCGTTGAATGTACAAAGTTGATCGCGATACCGAGCCAGCAGTGGTGCCGCATGTTGTTGAGCAAAATCCTCGAACTGCAGCAGTACGTCCGGCCACTTTCTCTTTACTGCCTGCACAAACAGATCAACAAAATCAAAATAGTCATCCCCCGTGATGCGCTCATGCCGCCAACCGATATAGAGGGGATCTTCCAACCGTTCTCGGTTGTTGGTGCCAACATCCAACACCGCCGGGAGCGTGACACGCGGGTTCACTCCGCCGGCTGCCGTGTAAAGCGAGAGCTTACCGATGGGAATTCCCATGCCGCCCGCGCCTTGATCGCCCAATCCCAAAATACGTTCCCCATCCGTGACAACTATGGCCTCTACAGAGGGTCGGATAGCATTGGACAGTATTTCATCAATCCGATCACGCTCCGGATAGGAAATGATTAATCCGCGTGGATGGTCGTAGATCTCACTGAATTTCTTGCATGCATCACCCACTACTGGCGTGTAAATGACCGGCATCATCTCGGGTAAGTGTCTCACCAAAAGTGCATAAAACAAAACCTCATTGCTATCCTGCAGACCGCGCAGATAAATATGCTTGTCCAACGGAGTCTCTTCACGCTCGAACGCCGCGTAAGCTCTCTCTAACTGGGTATCCAGCGTTTCGATATGTGGTGGAAGAAGGCCCAACAATCCAAGCTCTTCTCGTTCGCGCAATGAAAATGCCGTCCCTTTGTTCAAGAGGGGGTTGGTCAAGTACTTTAGTCTCACAGAATCAGTATGAACCATTTGCTGACCTTTCAGATCGTCAAACTTTGGGTGCATGCATCTTTCCAGCGAGGTCAGCATTATACGACAACAAATGCAACGAGCATGCGGCACAATTGCACTGGTTCAAAATAGCATTGGCATGTTCAAGCGCTTGGGCAGCCAACGCCCACCATCTAGTGTTTGTTGGTTTTTCTAAGTTGCGGCCTTTGGTCTAGGCCATACACCTCTGTACGAAAAACCAGCGGAAAACTCTAAACCAGCGGAAAATCACCCAAGTCTTTGATATCCCAATTTACCAGTTCAGAGTTGCTAGCTACCTTTGAGTAGGCAAGACCTATGACTGCCATAATTCCATTCTAAGAATTGGCTGTGAGCCGAGGAAAACCATGTCCGCTACTTCCAAAAATCAGCTCACATATGCACTCGACGTCGCAGCTCGTACAGAAGAATTGGTACACGCCTATCGGCATCAATTAGTGTCCGAAGCTCAGGTTGATGCAACTAGCGCCGGTGGAGCTCTTTTGACCTCGCCAATACAAGGATGGCCATTCGCGGTAAAAGAGGTTTTTGACGTAGCTGGCGTTGTGACATCCGGAGGCTCCAAAGCTTATCAAGACCGCGTCCCCTCAAACGACGCAACAGTTGTTGAACGACTTCGCTCCGCCGGCGGCATATTGGTTGGAACGCAGATCGCCCACGAATTGACATGCGGTCTCGATCAACCACCGACGCGAAACCCATGGGACCTTTCCTGCTACCCAGGTGGATCAAGCGCAGGGGCAGGTGTCTCGGTCGCCGTTGGTTCCGCCCGTTTCGCGCTTGGAACCGACGCTGCAGGATCCGTTCGCATTCCGGCAGCCATGACGGGAACAACGGGCCTGAAGCCAACTTGGGGGTCAATCAGTTCACGCGGCGTTATGCGCCAAGCATCAGCTCCATCGATTGACCATGTGGGGATCATTGCAAAGTCTGCCGCAGAGATCGCCCAAATACTGCCGATCCTCGCTGGTCCTGATCCTTGGGACAAGGCGACCCTGCTAAGCCGACCTATGATTGAGAATACTTCCCTTCACGGCAAAAAGATCGCTGTTCTTGGAGAGTCGACTATTGAGTCAGTTGCTCAAACTTGCAACATCGACCCCGAAGTCAAAGCCGCGTTTTCCGAGGCTTGCGATGTTTTCCTTCAAGCGGGCGCCGAGTTTATCGATTTGGAACTTCCGACGCTGCAAATGGCGGTTGATGCAACTGTCACTTTTTTTTCGGCGGAGCTAGCATGCGCCAATGCCAATACTCTGAAGGAACGTCGAGGTACTTTCTCTCCACCGGTAGCCGAGATGATCGAAGCTGGTTTGGCAATAAGTAAAGACCAGTTATTGAACGCCATAGACACGAGGTTGAAATTGCGACATGAGGTTACCTCCGCATTGACGGACGCCGACGCGAGCTTCTTGCTGACGCCCACGTCGCCGCGTCCAGCCATGCCATTGGCGGGCTTCGATCCAACGAGCGAATTGGCGACTCTGATACCATTTACGTGTGGGTTCAATTTAACGGGTAACCCAGCAATCAGCGTGCCGTGTGGGCAGACCAGGAATGGTCTGCCGATCGGACTGCAAATAGTTGGCCAT
>JBCDBQ010000678.1:0-4083 GCA_039183375.1 Pseudomonadota bacterium | reverse complement strand
GTGATAGTGTCGGTAGGTTCCGGCAAACTCGAGGGTCAGCTGATCCTGCGGGTCAAGCTTTCTGCGTCCGCTGTAGTATCGGCACATCATGGCACCTGGACCGGAGCCAATGATAAACTCGTTGGCTGGATCATCACCGCCGGCCCGGAAGATGGCGCTATGCATATCTGCAAGGACATCGCTTTCATCGACGCCTGGTCCGGCGCGCTGAATGGCGGCCTCAAGCGCGAGATCGCACAGCTCAGCAGCACGACGCACATAGGTCAGCTCGGCCGGGCTCTTGATGATCCGCAATTCACCAATCAGGCTCGAAGCGTCAACGAGTTCTGCAAAACCAGCGATGCTGTCCTGGATTTGGATGTAGTTGTGCGCGGTTAGGCCCACAGTATCCAGTTCCGCTCCGAGTTTGCTTCCATTGAGACCAAGATCTTCAAGCATGGCCCGCAAGTCAGCTGCAGGCTTGGCATCTGCCCCGTCTTTCCAGACCCGAATGTCTTCCAAAGTCGACGTAAAGTGTGCCTGGCGTAGGTCCGGCGCGCGCGTTAGCAGAGCGGTCCGCCCGTCCGCGGTCAGGACGAGACACTGGAAGAAGCAGTAGCCGAACGTGTCATAGCCCGTCAGGTAAAACATCGATTCCTGACGAAACACCAGCAAAGCATCAAGGCCCTGAGCTTTGAGTTTGGCGGAGGCGGCAGCGCGGCGCGATTCAAATTCAGAGACATCAAAATGCAGATGCTTGGCCATTTGTCGGTTCTCTTACGTGGGATTGTTGGGACTGGCGGCCCGTTCCGGCCTATGCTGCATCCAAACACGAAAATTCTGGGAGGACAAAGACCATGGAGCTGCAGGATCAGGTCGCTATCGTCACAGGGGCTGGCCAGGGCATCGGGCGGGCTTGTGCTGTTAAGCTGGCTGAGGCTGGCGCCAATGTCATTTGTGCCGATATTAATAGCGAAAAGGCCGGAGAAGTGGCCCAAGCTGTTGAGGGACTGGGCCGCAAGTCATTGGTTGTCACGGCTGACCTTGGCGATGTCACTGAGATTAGCCGCATGGTCGAAGAAACCATAGCGAAATTCGGCCGGCTGGACATCATCGTCAACAATGCCGGGGTAACGCGTCGCGCCTACATCATGGATCTGACGGAAGAAGACTTTGATCGCATCAACCGCGTCAACACCAAAGGTGTCTTCTTCTGCATGCAGCGCGCAGCGACTGAAATGATCAAGCAAAAGTCGGGTCGGATTATCAACATCGCGTCGATTGCCGGCAAGGGATTTCATGGCACGTCCAACGCCATCTACGCAGGAACCAAAGGCGCTGTGTTGGCGATGACCAAGACCGCCGCACAGCAGCTTGGCGAGCACAACATCAACGTCAACTCAGTCTGCCCCGGCATCGTCTTCACCGACATCTATAAGGGCATCATTGAAACCGACGCGAAGAAGACCGGACGAACGCCGGAGGAAGTGCAGGCTGCAGCATTGTCGACGGTTCCTATCCGTCGAGGAAACGAGCCGGAAGACATTGCTGACATGGTCGTTTTTCTCGCCTCGCCGCGGTCCCGTAATATCACGGGCCAGAGCCTCAACGTCGACGGTGGCTTGGTACCAAGCTAACCGTCGTTTGCACGCCGCGACTGCCTGTAACAGCACGGGCCGGACAACAACTCCACGCGAGCAATGAGAAAACTGCGAGCCTTCGCAGGTAAGGGAGAGCTCAGGTGAACAACGTGAATGAAGTCAGACGCATTCGAGGCGGCAATCTGCTTGCTCGTGCATTGCACGAGAAAGGCGTCGAACATGTTTTCACGCTCGCCGGTGGCTTCTGTAACCCAGCTCTCGAGGGGTTCATGGAATGCCAGATGCCGGTCATCAATTGCCCGCACGAGCAGATTGCCGGTCACCTTGCCGATGGTCATACGCGTGTCACACGCAAGCCCGCGGTGTGCCTTGTTGGGCCGGAAGGGTTCGCGAACGCGTTGCCGGCCATCATGGAGGCCTGGGGCGAACGATCGCCTGTCATCTTCATCACCGGCTCTAGCACGCTAAAGCGACAGGGAGCCGGTGGATTTAAGGAAATCGACGATGTCGCGATCGCTGCGCCGTTGACCAAGTATTCCGAGAGCGTGACGGACGGCGAGCGCATAGGTGAGTTTGTTGACCGTGCCTGGAAGATAGCAACCAGCGGTTATCCTGGCCCGGTTCATCTGAGCGTGCCGGTGGACATCATGTTCTCGTCCTTTGCGGAGGATGCCGGCCGTGAGGAACGTCCGTTCAAGCGCCAACACCGCGCGCCGCCGCGTGCTTGGCCTGACCCGCGCGACCTGGAACCACTGCTTGATCTGATCTCGAAATCCCAGCGGCCCATGTTGATTGGCGGCCATGGCGTCTGGTGGTCCGGCAATGAAGAAAAGCTTCGCGAAGCAGGTAGCCGGCTCGGCATTCCGGTCTTCAACGTACCTTACCATCAGAAGCTGATGGGCGAGGAGGCTGAGCCATACATGGGGCTCGCCGATGTTCACCAATATCCGCCGTCGCAATGGGCGCTGGGCGAGTGCGACGTCGCCATCATGGTCGGTGGCCGCCTGGACAATCAGATGAACTTTGGGAACCCACCGCTGTTCCCGGAGAGCCTTGAGCTTGTTTGCGTCAACGGCTCACACGAGGAGTTGGAGTACAACCGCGCGGCTGATCATGTTTTGCTGAGCGATCCTGGAGCATTCTTCGATGCCTTGATGACGCTGCAGCCTTTCGATCGCCAGTGGTTTGATACGAACCGCGTCAAGCGTGGTGAGTGGGTTGAAAAGACCGTTGCAGATCTCGCGGAAGAGACAAAGCTTGGCGAGGAAAAGGGCGAGAAAATCCATCCGCTCCAGCTCGCGCTCGATGTCAATGGCGAGCTCGGCGAAAACGATTGGCTCGTTTTCGACGGCGGCAATACGCATTTCTGGTCCGAGATTGCCGTCAATGTTTCTGGCTGGCAGGGCAACAAGCTCGCGCGGATCATGCATCCGGGTTCCTTCAGTCTGCTCGGTGTTGGAGTTTCATTGGCGCTTTCAGCAAAGAACACACATCCGGATTCAAACGTTGTCCTGATTAGCGGGGATGGCGCGTTCCTGTCGGGTGGTCTTGGCATTGAAACGGCCTTCCAGGAGAAGACACCAATCATCGTCATCATCGATAACAACGGCGGTCTGGATTGTATTTCGCAACAGCAGGAGCGCCTGTTTGAAAACGGTCAGCACTTCGCGACCGATTTCCGGGACATTCCCTTTCATGGCATGTTCGAAGGTCTGGGCGGTTACGGCGAGCTGGTTGAAAGCCGCGAGCAACTGGTGCCGGCCTTAAAACGCGCTATCGCCAGCGGTAAGCCCGCCTGCCTCAACGTCAAGGCCAAAGGTGTGATCAGTCCGATTGTCCTGGCAACAACCAACAAGCGCGACAAGGCATCAATCGAGTAGGGCGATAAACCGATGGCCATTATTTCTTCCCACACGTTGAACTCCGTCGATGGCACACACGCGGGCGGAATTGCAGTGACTTTGACACGAATATCAGCGAACGGATCAAGCGAAGAACTATTCAACTCGGCGACGGATGACGGCGGCCGTTTTTCAGAAGAGCTCGATCCCAGCCGCGTAGAAACGGACGCAACCTATGAACTGGTGCTCGCGACTGGTCCTTACTTCGATGCGCGGTCGCTGCCCGTGAGCGGTGAAAAATTTCTCCGTGAAGTCGTTGTGCGTTTCGAGATGCCGGACGCAACGGCGCGCTATCACATTCCATTCATGCTCGCACCGCATTCATACTCCGTTTGGTTCTCAGGCTGACGGCAAAGGCTGCAGCGAGTCGCGCACGACTATCAATTGCGAAGGGAAAAACGATGCAACAGGAAGCCGCCCGACCTCTCCCAACAGCGCTCAGTCTTGAAGGCAAGTCGGTCATTGTGACCGGTGCCGCAAGCGGCATTGGACGTGCCTGCGCCGTTGCAGCTGCTGAACTCGGCGCCAGAGTCATTCTGAACGATCGCTCGCCACTGGATGACGTTGCGTCCGAGCTGAGCACCCAGGGCGCCGACGTCGAC
>JBCDBQ010000677.1:0-4104 GCA_039183375.1 Pseudomonadota bacterium | reverse complement strand
TGGCAGCCGGTGACATTGATCCTCGCACAGCGGCACTGGAGATTATGCGCGACACCTTGGCTGAAAGCGAATGTCTGAACGACTGAACTAGCGCTTGATTTCCCAGGTGGTGATGCCTTCTCCACTTTCCGGGTCACGTCCATCCTTCAATTGCACTCCCATGTCGCTCAACTGATCTCGGATTTTGTCCGACAGTGCCCAGTCTTTCTCGCTGCGCGCTACCAGACGCGCGTCGATGAGGCTTTGGACGGTAGCTTCATCGATTTCGATTCCGCGATTGAGGTCTGATGCCCAGCTTGTCTGTGTGCCATTGAGGATGCCGAGCTGGTTTGCCAATGACTTAAACTGAGCTGCAGCTTCCGTCGATGGATTGGTCCGGATCTGATCATAGACCGAGTGCAATCTGGCAATCGCTGCTGGAGTGTTGAGGTCATCGCACAGGGCTTGATCGACCTCGTCCGTTGCGCTGTGGTCGGCAGCAGCGTCCGTATCCCCAACAGCGTTGTACCAATTCGCCAATGTCTTTTCTGCAACCTGTAAAGCGTTGGACGTGAAGTCGATGGGTTGACGGTAGTGGGTCGTCAACATGGCGAGGCGCAGCACTTCGCCTGGCCATCGGCGACCGCCGAAGTTGGTTGTTTCCAACAACTCGTTGATCGTTATGAAGTTGCCAAGTGACTTCGACATCTTCTCGCCTTCGACCTGGAGAAAGCCATTGTGCATCCAGATGTTGGCCATGCGCTCGGTGCCATGGGCACAGCAGCTCTGGGCGAGCTCGTTCTCGTGATGCGGGAAGACGAGATCCACGCCGCCGCCATGGATGTCAAAAACTCTGCCGAGATGCTCTTCGGCCATGGCAGAGCACTCGATGTGCCATCCGGGGCGGCCAGGAACATCAATGCCACCGGGCGATGGCCACGCAGGCTCGGTTTCGCTGGAAGGCTTCCACAGGACAAAGTCCATGGCACCTTTCTTATATGGAGCGACATCGACCCGGGCACCGGCTTCCATTTCGTCAACAGATCTATTTGCCAATCGGCCGTACTGGGGCATGGATTCAACATCAAACAAGACGTGGTTCTCCCCGACATAGGCGTGGCCTTTGTCAATCAGGGTGTCGATCAAACGACGCATTTGTTCGATGTGGCCTGTGGCCCGTGGTTCAACTGTTGGTGGCAAGACAGCAAGTTCGTGGATATCGGCGTGGAACTGCTGCTCGGTTCGAGTGGTTACCTCAGCAATCGCCTCGTTAATTGCCAACTCCGGATATTCTTCGTTGGCACGAGCATTGATCTTGTCATCCACGTCGGTGATGTTGCGCGCGTATGTGACGTGGTCGGGTCCGAAGTGCCGGCGAAGCAGCCTGAAAAGCACATCAAAGACGATCACGGGGCGGGCGTTTCCGATGTGTGCATAGTCATACACGGTTGGGCCGCAGACATACATTCTGACGTTTTCTGGGTCGATTGGTTCAAAGTCGACTTTAGAACGCGATAAAGAATTGTAGAGCTTGATCTGTGGGCGGCCCATAGGTTCAATCCTTGGTCGGACGGCTAGCCAACGTGCATCGAGGGCTCCCTCGCGTTGGTTTACGGCCCTTTCTTGGTGTTTATCCCCAGCTTGCACTGCGAGTAGCGACGGTCTGCAGCGTCAAAACTGTCAGCCAGCAACCTAGTGTGCGGTTTCGAGGATGCGGCTCTATATGCTTCTGTCGTCGGTTAGGGTCAACATGTTCATTTATTCACAAGTTTGACTGCAAGTTGTGCTCTTGGGTTTGTTCACCTGAGTTACTCCCGATCATTGCCGCAATCTTCGCTAAACTCGGCGTTCTGGTCACTGTGCTTCGAGCCAATCGGCGCTATTGACCTATTGATGACGTGCAATGACATGGTAACAACCGACCATGAATAAGTCGAAACGCTGGACAAAGTTCCTTTGGTGGAGCGCTGCCTGTGCCCTGTTGGCGTACCCGTTGGTCGGTAGTTTGCCAACAACGCCTGCCGTTGCACAGGGATGGGTGTTTCCCTGGGAAACGAAGGAGGAGAAACCTCGACGTGCTCCTCCACGGCGGCGCGATCGTGGACGTCAGATTGCACCCCAGGGCTTTAACAATGCTTATAACCGCATCAATCCAGGCAATCGACCACCTATCTGTTTGCAGTTGGAACAGAGACTAGCTGAGGAAGCGAATCGAGGGAGTCAGTCGAGATCACAACTCCCGCAGATTGAAGAAAACATCAGGATTGCAAGGGGCTCTGTGCGCCGGCTTGAGCGTGAACTGGACCGGCGAGAATGTTACGATAGTTTTCTTTTCACCAAGACACTGAGGCGGACGCGCCGGTGCGTGGGCTTGGACCGCCGGGCCCGTCAGGCATCGCGCCAGCTGAGCGATATGCAGGCGAGGCGCCAGCAGATCCTGGGTTCAGGTGATCGATCTTACCAAAATGAAATCATTCGCGAGCTTGCCGTCAACCGCTGCGGAGCCATTTACCAGCAAGAAAACCGGCGTCGCAATCCGTTCGCTAGTTTCTGGCAGGATGAGGACAGTGGCGATCGCGGCGGCTTCCGCGGCAACTCGTTCGCAGGATTGCCATTTGCTACCTACAGGACTGTGTGCGTTCGGTTGTGTGATGGCTACTATTTCCCGGTGAGTTTCTCAACACTGCCTAATCACTTCTCTCGCGATGCGAATGCCTGCCAATCGCGATGTGCGGCACCTACCGAGTTGTATTTTCATCAGAACCCGGGTCAATCGGTTGATCAGATGGTCTCGCAGCAGACCCAGCGGCCCTATTCCGATCTGAAAACGGCCTTCCGGTACCGCAAGGAATATGTTGCAGGCTGTTCTTGTAAGGCTGCTGAGTTCATTCCTGATTCTGGTAGCGGGACACCCGGAGCACAACCCGCCGCACAGTCGCCGGCGCCATCAGCTGGGCAGGGCGGCGAACGCCGCAAGCTCTCTCCAGTTCGTTAACTGCGCATGCTGGATGTCTGCAGGTGGGGCGCTAGGTCGTCCGCGATTTACCAGCGTGTCATAGTTTTGAGTCATTCGTGGTTTAAGTCATTAGTCGAACTTCAAGTCGAATTCCGAATTACTTCTTTTGTATCGCGGTAGCGCGCGAGAAAAATTAATCGGGCTCATTGCGGCTCTGGACTTTCCCAAATGTCAGAAATTCCACGTTTTCCGCTTATGAGCGCTTTTGGCGGCAGAGTAGAAGTTTCACCAGTCGGCATTGATGAATTGTCAAACGTTCGCGCCCTCGAGCGCAGTTCGTTTTCACACTTTCATGCTGCGCTCACGAGCGAAGCGGAACTGGAAGCGTTTAACGATTGGATTGTCTCACCACAGCATATGGAGTCACTGGTTGATGATATTGCAAATGATGCACTCCATGGTGCGCGTCTTGATGGACGTCTGATCGGTGTGGTCGGTTGGGGGGGCGTAAGCGGTCCAGACAGCAGTGTCCGATTACATCTGCTGTATATTGATCATTTTTTTGCGAAAAATGGCGTTGGCCGATTTTTGCTTCAGTACTTTGAGAGGCGTGCGCGAATGGCCGATGCCCAAGCTCTCTCGGTCAAGACATTGGTCAGCTCAGTTGGCTTTTTTGAAGCCGACGGCCATGAGCTCACGTCCTATGGATCGCACAAGCTTTCGGCCAAGGAGTCTCTTAGTGTCGCATTCTTGAGAAAGGTGCTGCGGTAACTGCGGTTCACTTCTTTACAGTTACACCAATTGCTGAAATTGCCGCCAGGAGATCTTCAGCGTCATCTTGCGATGCGGTGGTGTAAGTGTGTGCTCTACCGTCTGTGGTTTTGATGTCGACCCGGAAATAAGAGATTTTGTTGGTGGTCAGAACATCAGCAAGAGACATGCCCGCTATCGCAAAGAAGAGTGCAACAGCTGCAAAGAATTGCAATCGCCAAGCTGCTTCAACGATGAGAAATAGAAAGAGTGCGGCAAAGATTACGTAGAGTATGAAGTTGAAGTGCTGGCCTGCGACGTCCCAGTCTCGGACTTTTGCAATGCGACAATGGTCAAGCTGATCCAAGGGAAGAGTTGTATTGCCATAGTTCAGCACGCCGGCAGATTGCTGTGTGAAG
>JBCDBQ010000676.1:0-4106 GCA_039183375.1 Pseudomonadota bacterium | reverse complement strand
TTTACAGGTTCGGCCGGGCTGTCATTCGCCGCCTGCTGGGCCATTGCCGGACTGAACGACAAATTTATTGCTGAGAGGAGCACCCCCGCCAGCACCAGTCTTATCCGGGATAACGTGAACACTGTTGTCTGCACCGCTCTGAAACGTTGGCCAACTGGTCTCGGTTATGATCAGTTCAACCGTCACATTGCGTTATTGTCGTGACGCGCCTAGGTTTCAGGCAAGTTAAGATATGCCCAAACGGGCTGCTCCAGGGGTTGGAAAATGGAAGCCGCACTCTCTGCAACAAAGCCGAATCCAAACGTCGAAACAGCAATTTCGATCCTTCGCCAGCGATTTGCAGATCGCGTGCAGACCGGCGAGGCCATTCGGCGGCAGCACGGACATACACTAACGTGGCTTGAGAATGAGCCGCCGGATGTTGTGGTTTGGCCCAATAGTACCGAAGAAGTTGGAGAAATCGTCCGCATTGCGGCCACCCACAACGTGCCGATCATTCCTTTCGGTGCGGGCACCTCGCTTGAAGGACACGTCAACGCTCCACTCGGCGGCATCTCGCTCGACTTTGCCAATATGAGCGAGGTGCTGTCCGTCAATCATGAAGACCTGGACTGTGTCGTACAGCCGGGGATTTCGCGCAAGGCGGTCAACGAATACCTCCGTGATATGGGCCTGTTCTTCCCAATCGATCCAGGCGCAGAAGAAGCAACCCTGGGCGGCATGGCCGCAACACGCGCATCAGGCACCAATGCTGTGCTCTATGGCACGATGCGGGAGAATGTTCTCAACGCTACCGCCGTCATGGCAGATGGCTCGATTGTCCGAACAGGTGGCCGCGCGCGCAAGTCCGCTGCCGGCTATGATCTCACGCGCTTGCTTGTCGGATCGGAGGGAACCCTCGGCATTATCACGGAGCTGACGGTGCGCCTTTACGGCATTCCTGAAACGATCCTTGCCGCTGTTTGTCCTTTCAAGACACTTGAAGGTGCGTGCAATACGGTCATTCAGGCGATACAACTCGGACTTGGTATTGCCCGGGTTGAGCTGCTTGATGAAATGCAGATCCACGCCATCAATCACCATTCCAAATTGTCGCTCGAAGAGTGCCCGACACTGTTTCTGGAGTTCCACGGAACCAAGGTCGCGGCCCGCGATCAGGTTGAAAACTTCAGGGCACTTGCCGAAGAAGAAGGCGCAATTCAGTTTGATTGGGCTGAGCGGGAAGAAGAGCGCAGCAAGTTATGGAAGGCCAGGCACGAAGCATATTGGGCCGTACGCTCGACCTGGCCGGCACTCGATACGCTGGCAACAGACGTTTGTGTGCCAATCTCTCGCATGGCGGAATGCGTGTTGGAGACGAAGAAGGACATCGAACAAATCGGTCTCGTCGCTCCGATCGTGGGCCATGTTGGCGATGGAAATTTTCACACGTCTCCCGTATTCGACCAGAATGATCCAGAGCAACGCAAAAAGGTTGAAGGCTTCCTTAGCCGCCTCGCGGATCGGGCGATCGCCATGGAGGGCACGTGCACCGGCGAGCACGGCATCGGCCAAGGTAAGGTGAAATACCTGGAGGCGGAAGTCGGCAGCGGCGTCAACGTCATGCGCCAGATCAAGCAGGCGCTCGACCCTCAGAACATTCTCAATCCAGGAAAGATCGTTCCTTAGGCCCGAGACGGTGAGGCAGCTTCTACGTGCGACCGAGCCAGAGTGTTCCGCTGCAGCCAATGTCTGTGAAAACGCTTCAGTAGGGTTAATGGATCCCTAGCGGATGGGCTTTTGTCGTCCATCCAGATCCAGGCGAGATCAACTTTCGTACGCAATTTCAATGACTTGGGCGATAGGCTGACGCGAGCGCTTATCGTTCTGACGAGGGTTGTCAGCGCCTAAGGGTTTCTGAATTCCGTACCAATGCCAAGTCGCGTCTGAAGCCCATATTAACGATCCCATGCGAAAACGTAGGGTGGCTTCGGCTCTTCGCCGTTGCTCAGTTTGCGTAGTATTGCCTGGAAGCAGCGTATGACCGTCAGGGTCAAACGAGAACGACCGGACCAGCGCCGGTTCCACCGGATTACCGCTCCGCTCTTTGTGGACGTGGCCGGTTGGCGCGTGCGCGCAGCCGACTGGAGCATCGGCGGTCTACGCATTGCTGATTTTCCTGAAGAGCTGCCACAGATCGGGGACGAGCTTCGCCTCCATATCCATCTCCCCTTCCAGGGGTTTGATGTTTCTTTCGATGTCACTGGAGAGGTAAGTCGTACTGATCCGGAAGACAGCATGTTCGCCGTCAAGTTCATCGATATGGGTGAGCGCGAAGGCGAGCTGATGTCTCACTTCATCGAGGAGTTGGTCCGTGGTTCGATGAGCGGCGTCGAAGACACGATCCAACGTATCGATGTCCCTGTGACACCCGCCTCGCTGGAACCTGAAGCAAACCCACGCGAAGAATTGCCGGTCCGGCGTTTGCCGGTGAAGACCATTACGATGACCGGCATGTACATTTTGCTCGGCGTCTTCGTCTTCACCTACGCCGCGCTCCTGATGTACTCGAACTTTTACCAGCTCGAAGTGCAAACGGCAGTGGTCAATGCACCGGTCGAGACCATTCGGTCAGGCGTCAATGGTCGACTGGAGCTCACTGGTATCAAGCCCGGCGACCGCGTGAGCAAGGGCCAGGTCATCGCCGATATGCATGACACGCAGCTGGAGCGCGAGATCGAATTAGCCGACATTGCGATCCGAGAGCAAAAGGCGCGATTGGCCTATCTGAAAACACGGCAGCTGCAGGAACTTGATAAAGTCGAAAGCTTTGCAACCGTCGAAATGAAGAACGTCCAGCAGACCCGGCTCAACGTCGAGTCCCTGCAGGCCCAGTTTTCGGCTGCCCGCAATCGGCTCGCACGCCTCAAGGTTCTCCACCGTAAGGGATACACGACCCTGGAACGGTTAGAGCAAGCCGACAAAGAGAAGGTGCGTCTTGCGAAGGCATTGGAAAGCAGCCGCATCGAGCTTTCTTCGCGCGCTGTTCTGGCAAGCCGGAACGTAGGCAAGAGCCTCTATACCGGAGAGCGTATCGTCGGGGACCTCGGTGATGTCCAGGCGAAGGTTCAACTAGCAAGGCATGAGCTTGAGCTCAGTCGTAGCAAGCGTAGAACTCTGACACGTCATCGCGATCGATTGGCAATCATCGCACCTTTCGATGGAACACTCCTGACTCTACCTAAAGGCTTCAGCGGTGCCGTGCGTAAAGGCGATATCGTGGCGCTGATCGAGAAGCGGGCGGAGCGCCATATACTTGCCTTCCTGACCCAGGACGAGGTCCTGAAGGTCGGCCAGGGCGACGAGGCAAATTTATTCATTCCTGCGACCGGGGAGACCTTGAAAGGTCGGGTTATCAATATCGATCGCACGCGCGGCTTCATTCGCGAGCAGAACGTCCGTCACAGTCCTGGTTACGGCTGGCGCGGTCCCAAGGATCGCTCGGCACAGGTCACGATCGGGTTTGATGGTGTTGAGGCCCAAACAGCAGGCCAGGAGCTGCCGACAGGTCTGCCAGCCATCGTGATCTTCCCGCGGCGGTCCAACAACCCGCTGCTAACGTCGATCGCTCGCAAGTTTCAACTTTTGCTTTAGGGCGCGGCAGGCATGAACCAGCAACTCAAACTTCATGATCCCGCGATTCCTCTCGCATTTCACGAAAAGTGGTCACCGAAGGTCCTCTTGCAGCTCGGCTTCTATTTTTGCGTCTGCGTTTCGGCAATCGCATTGATACCGAACCAGATCTGGGATCCCGATGGTCGAGAATTCGTCTACGTCATGGGCATCCTCGGGGTCTGGCGCTACGGCTGGTGGCTCAACCATTGGGTCAGAGCCATCATCTACGAACGCATTGCCTATCCTCGCATACGCGCTCGCGCCGACGCCATCTGGGACTCTGGCTGGCGGCCGGATCGCGTCCACGTCCTGATGACAACCTTTCGCGAGGAGCGGACAACAGCGGAAGCGGTTGCGCGCTCGATTTGCTCGGAGGTTCGCGACATTGGACGTCCGGCAACAGTCTGGCTCGGCTCAAGTGAGCTTGAAGATGAGCAAACTCTAATCAATCA
>JBCDBQ010000675.1:0-4122 GCA_039183375.1 Pseudomonadota bacterium | reverse complement strand
GTCGAGATCCAAACCGCTTTCATTCGACGAGTGCTGCCTGATGGAATTCCGTCATCGTGTGGGAAACACCAGTTATGTATTCCCTTCTCTCGGCGATTTGCTGGCCAAAGCATCGCCGCCGAGATCCGGTGACAGGCTGGCCGGCATTGCGGCGGAGTCTTCCGAACAGAACATTGCGGCCAAGTACGCACTGGCCGACGTCACCCTTGCGCAAATCGTTGCCGAACCACTGATTGCCTACGAGGATGATGAGGTCACGCGGCTTATTTTGGATAGTCATGATGCGGCAGCGTTTTCGCAGATCGCCAACGTGTCGGTCGGTGAGTTTCGTGAGCATCTTCTATCCGAGAGCACCGACAGCCAGAAGCTCACTCAACTGGCACCGGCCATTACGCCGGAGATCGCTGCAGCTGTCTCTAAACTGATGCGCAACCAGGATCTCATCCTGGCAGCCAGGAAGTGCCGCGTGACAACCGCCTTCCGCAATACCATCGGGCTGCCCGGTACGATGGCCGTGCGGCTGCAGCCCAATCATCCGACCGATGATCCAGAAGGTATCCTGGCGTCGATTGTCGACGGTCTGTTGTATGGCGCAGGCGATGCCGTGATTGGCATCAATCCGGCAGCAGACTCGCCTGCTCGTGTCGAACAGCTGACACGGCTGATTGACGAGCTGATTGAAAAGTTTGCCATCCCAACGCAGGGCTGCGTGCTCACGCATGTCACCATGACACTGGAACTGATCGAAAAAGGTGTCCCGACAGATCTCGTCTTTCAGTCAATCGGCGGCACCGAGGCGACCAATCGCAGTTTTGGAATTTCGCTTTCGATGTTGAAGGAAGCCACCGAAGCTGCACGTTCGCTTGGTCGCGGCACCGTCGGCAACAACGTCATGTACTTCGAAACCGGACAAGGCTCGGCTCTTTCGGCGGAGGCGCATCATGGCCTCGACCAGCAGACCTGCGAAGCACGGGCGTATGCCGTGGCCCGCGCGTTTGAACCCTTGCTGGTAAACTCCGTGGTTGGCTTCATTGGGCCGGAATATCTCTATGATGGTAAGGAGATCCTGCGTGCCGGATTGGAGGACCATTTCTGCGGCAAGTTGATGGGCCTGCCGATGGGTGTGGATGTCTGCTACACCAATCATGCGGAGGCGGACCAGGACGATATGGATTCGACGTTGACCGCTCTCGCTGCCGCCGGCGTGACTTACATCATGGGTGTGCCCGGCGCGGATGATGTCATGCTCGGTTATCAGTCGACCTCCTTCCATGATGCACTTTACGTCCGCGACGTCTTTGGTCTCAAACGGGCACCCGAGTTTGAAGAATGGCTTGCCCAGATGCAGATCACCGATCAGGTCGGTCAACTGCTGCCAAGCCAGGGCGACCACAAACTTTTAACGCAAGCCGTCTAGCGGGGCCAAAGATGACATCAGCTCCTCGAGACCCCTGGCACGGCCTGAGCACGCGGACGCCTGCCCGCATTGCCATCGGCCGGGCGGGCGGATCATTGCCGACACGGGAAGTGCTTGAGTTTTCGATGGCTCATGCGCAGGCGCGGGACGCCGTGCATGCTGCCTTTGATCGCGATGGCCTTGCCGAGCAGCTGGCGAGCTTGAACGTTGAGACGTTAGCCGTTGACAGCAAAGCAACCGACCGAGCCGTCTACCTCAGACGCCCAGACCTTGGTCGTCGGTTGGCTCCAGCTTCGCGCACCAAACTGTCGAATGATACTACCCAGATGAAACCGGATCTCACGATCGTTGTTGCCGATGGACTGTCAGCGGCTGCCGTGAACTCCGGCGCGTTCGAACTGGTCAAAGCCTTTCTGCCTCACGTCGCCAAGCTCAACATCGAGATTGGGCCGGTCGTTCTGGCGACCGGCGCGAGAGTTGCATTGGGCGATGAGATTGGCGCATTGATCGGTGCCGAACTGGTTGCCGTTATCATCGGCGAGCGCCCAGGCCTGTCAGCCGCAGATAATCTCAGCGTCTATCTTACCTATGAGCCCTCAGTCGGGCGCAACGATGCGGAGCGCAATTGCATTTCCAACATCGGTGATGACCGGCTCTCGCCGACGGCGGCCGCAGCCAACCTTGCTTGGTTGATCAACGCTGCGCGAGACAGGAAGCTCACCGGCGTAGCGCTCAAGGACGAAAGCGAGGCGCTGCTCGCCGTTGAGACCGACAACGGCTAGCTTCTCCCGAGATTGATCGACAGGTCTTGCCAGAACTAGGTTGCTGCCCTTGCTATGGCATCGCGCGTGATCGGCATCTCCGCGATGCGCACTGCGAGTGCCCGCTTAACCGCATTGCCGATCGCTGCAGCCGTTGGCGAGACCGATGTCTCTCCTGCGCCAAGCGGTTGCTGGTCTGGTTGGTCGATCAGGTCCACGTCGATCTCTGGGACTTCTGAGAACTTCAAGATCGGATAGCTCTGCCAGCTGTCACTGACAACCCGATCACCCTCAAACTGAACTGCCTCCTTCAGCGTCCAACTGGCACCCTGGATGATACCGCCTTCGATCTGGTTCATCAGGCCGTCAGGGTTGACGATCTCACCGGCATCGGCCGCTGCCCAAATACGTGCGAGACGCACTTCGTCTTCCAGGATGATCTTTGCGACAACGGCACAATAGGCGCTCTTGTTCTTGTATTGTGCGAAACCAATGCCGAAGCCTTCATTGTCAGCAGGCGCACCCGGCCAGCCGGCCATTTCAGCTGCACGCGCGACTACGGCTTTGGCTCGCTCATCTTCCAAGTGATCGAGGCGAAACTGGACTGAATCGATCCCCGCCAGCTCTGCCGCGTCGTCCATGAGAGCTTCGACGGCAAAGACATTAACGATGGCTCCGAGCCCGCGCAGCGCTGACGTTCTCACCGGAATGTCTTTGACGATCTTTTTTGCGATGCGGAGATTGGGAATCTTGTAGAGCGGAGTTGCATTGCGATCGGCACCGCCACCGCGCACCGGCGGAACGTCATCGTTCGGCACCCAAGGGAACGGCGGGTCGATCAGCTCGGCTGAGGTCAATCCTGCAACGCCGCCGCGACCGGGCCGCTGCGCGTGGGGTTGACTGTGCGATGTGATCGCCAAACTTGCCAGACGTTCATCATCGCCAAGCACTGCCTCGCCATCGACGACCATGCCTGGGCCCAATGGCGAGGCAACGAAATCGTCGGACCGTGACCAGATCACCCGCACAGGTGTGCCCGGAACCTCTTTCGCCAACAGGGCTGCGTCGCACGCGACATCGTCCTGGCCACTATGGCCGTAAGTCCCCGCGCCGGGCTTATGGATTACGGTGACATTGGCCAACGGCTCGATACCGAAAACGATACCGAGTGCATCGCGCAGACCGTGCGGTCCCTGCGTGTGGGAATAGACTTCGAGATGCCCGTCGCTCCATGTTGCGACCGCGCAGGATGGGGCGACGGAGCCGTGCGCAAAGAAAGCTTTGCGCGCCGAGATTGCTACCCTGCGATCGCCACCGAGGGAGGTATCACCCGCGTTTGCGATCTCGATCAGTTCACCGTCAGCGCTGTGAACTGCCTCGATGATGTCAGCCGGCACGACTTCTCCGTCATCCCATTTTGTCAGTTGCCCGGCTGCTTCAATCGCCTTGATGGCGATCTCCTCGCGATCAGAAATGACGCCGATGAACGAGCCATTGCGGACAATCTTAACGTCTGGAAACTTTGCTGCCAGCGCATCCGAGTCAAAGCTTGTGACACGGCTCATCTGTGAGGGCGGCTGCAGAACGCGGCCATGCTTCATACCTTCGAGCGTGAGATCCTGGATGAACGGCGCTCCGGTTGCCTTGGCCGGCAGATCACGACGCGGCAGAGACGTGCCGATGACGCGTCGCGCGGCGGCGGGCTTAGGCGCAGCATGCTCCATCACCGGCACGTTGAGTTCGACGGTCCGCGCCAGCGTCCAGGACGTCAGCGGTGTCTCGCGATCGGATACTTTGACGGCGCCGTCTTCGAACGCGATCTCCTCGGGCTTTGCCTGGAGCAGCGTTGCAGCCTCTTCCGCCAGCCGCTTTCGTGTTGCCGATGCCGCCAATCGAATGGCCCGACCTGAAACTTCGAGCGACAAGGAGCTGGATGTTTGCCCT
>JBCDBQ010000674.1:0-4129 GCA_039183375.1 Pseudomonadota bacterium | reverse complement strand
CCAATCCTCAGTCTGCAGGTACAAGATGCGCTTGGGCCGAGGCATAGTGTGTTTCCGTCGCGGTAGAGTTGGTGTCTGGTCCGCGAAGTGGTAATGGCAGTTCAGCATTTGACAAGATGCGATATGACGCTTGCAGGGCTGAATGCCTGTCATTGACGTAGGAATTGGCAACGAGAATGTGTGGCATTGTCGGCATCATCGATCTCTCTGGCGGGCGTGGCGCAGATGGCCTGCGCCTGCAGGTTCTGCGAATGATGCGAGCCATTGAGCACCGTGGCCCCGACATGTCGGACAGCTGGATTGATCCCGATGCTGGTGTTGCCCTTGGATTTCAGCGTCTATCGATCGTTGATCTGAGTGAGGCCGGAGCCCAGCCGATGGTCTCGGCCAGTGGCAAGTCAGTGATTTGCTACAATGGCGAAGTTTACAACGCTCCTGAGATGACAGAGCTGCTTGGAGCAGACAGGCCGGTTTTTCGCGGTCATTCGGATACTGAGGTGCTGCTTGAGGCCTGCGAGAAACTTGGTGCTGTCGAGGCCGTGCGCGCGACGATCGCTATGTTTGCGATATCGCTCTGGGATCGCCAGACCCGCACGTTGCGGCTGTTCCGTGATCGCCTTGGCATTAAGCCGTTATATTGGATCTACCGACCCGGTAATTTATTTGCCTTCGGTTCGGAGCTCCATGCCTTGCGCGCGCTTGATGGTTTGAACTGGAGCATCGATCAACGCGGATTGTTGGAATATATGCGCACCGCTTATGTGCCAGCACCACGAACGATCTATCAAGGTGTCCAGCAATTGATGCCCGGCCAGATGCTGACGTTTAATGAGCAGCATGAACCCAGAATCGAGGACTTCTGGTCACTCGCTGACAGCGTGCGTCAGTCGGCACGGCAACCATTTGATGGTAGCGAGGATCAAGCCGTTGAGGCGTTGGAATCGCTGTTGAGCGATGCCGTCGGACGGCGCATGGTGGCGGATGTTCCGCTCGGCGCATTTTTGTCCGGCGGTTACGACTCGTCGACTGTCGCGGCGTTGATGCAGGCACAGTCTCAAAGTCCGATCAGAACGTATTCCATTGGCTTTGATGTCGACGCCTATAATGAAGCTGATCATGCCGATGCTGTCGCGGCCCATCTCGGTACAGACCACACGCGGTTCAACGTCAGCAGCGATGAGGCGTTGGACATTATTCCCAAGCTGTCTGAGATCTATGATCAGCCGTTTGCTGATTCATCTCAGATCCCGACATTCCTTGTATCCCAACTGGCGCGTCAACACGTGACGGTTGCGTTGTCAGGTGATGGAGGTGATGAGGTTTTTGCTGGGTATAACCGGCATACACAGGCCGATATGATCGAATCGCGGATTGGTTCCCTCCCATCGGCTGTGCGCAAGGTTGCCAGCGGAGGGATCCGCTCCATGTCGCCAAAGATGTGGGACCAGATCATTGGTGTCCTGCCTTCGCGCGTTCGCCCGCAGCATCCAGGAGAGAAGCTGCATAAGGTTGCTGATATCATGCGGGTTGGTGACGGCGATCCCTATCGGGCGTTGACAAGCCTGTGGCAGCAGCCCGAGTCCCTTTTGACGGATGCGCCGTCGATCCAACCGGATCAGAGCGAACAGTTGCCGTCTGAGTTGCCGGATCTGCTGTCGCGCATGCAGTTCGCTGACACGATTGGGTACATGCCAGGTGATTGCCTGACCAAGGTTGACCGCGCATCAATGGCGGCTTCGCTTGAAGTCCGCGTTCCGCTCATAGACCATCGCGTTGTCGAGTTTGCCTGGACACTGCCAAAGCATATGAAGGTCCGCGATGGTGCTGGTAAGTGGTTGCTGCGCCAGGTGCTCTATAAGCATGTCCCGAAGAGTTTGGTGGACCGACCCAAAATGGGGTTTGGCGTGCCCATAGATCAATGGCTCCGCGGCCCGCTGCGCGACTGGGCGGAAGACCTGCTTGAGCCGCACGAACTTTCACTTGGTGGATTGCGGCACTCTGTAATCAGGGAAGCTTGGTCAAATCATCTGAACGGTCGCGCTAACAATCAATATGGTCTTTGGACGATCCTGATGTATCAGGCTTGGCGGCGACGCGAAAAACTAGCGTAGTCCGCAGGACCAGCAGGCGTGAAGCCAGTTATGGTCCGCTTACATTTTGTGCTGAGAAAGAATGAACCCATCCACTTAGGTGAATGACACATGAATGCGACCTGCAGTCAGCGTTCATGGATAGTCTGTTAGGCCTATCTCAGGGCCCATAACCTCTTGATATGGGACACTCCTAACAGATCACAAGGTACGATCTAATGACCAAATTGAGAACATTCCTGGGCGCGATGGCGATGCTGTTCGCGGCTTTTGGGTTTGCTGGTTCGGCAGCGGTTGCAGCTGGTCCGGCGCCTTCGGCACTGAAAGGCCTTCAGGCCAATGTTTCTGCAGATGCGTTGGTTCAAAAAGCGCATGGTCGCCATTGCGGGTGGCGCCGTGGCCATCGTCATCGTTGGGCGTGCCGTCCAGTTCATAAGCGCTGGCGCAGCCGTCGTTGGGCGCATCACCGTTGGCGTAGCCGACGTTGGGGCTGGCACCGTCGTTGGCAGAGCCGGCGCTGGGGTGCGCACCGTCGCTGGCGCAGTCGCCGTTGGTAACGCCAATTACACGAACTGAAGTTCGAGGCGTCGCGATTATGCGGCGCCTCTCTATTGAGCGGAACGAGACGTGAAGATGATGCTCCAGGTCTTTAGACGAACCATCCGGCCGATTATTTTGATTGTGGCCCTGGGTGTTGGTGCCGTGACAGCGCAGGCGGAAACAACAGCTTTGACCGGTTTGCAAACGAACGAAGGATACATCAAGACGCTCAATAAAAACGCGCTGGCGGATACGGCTAAACCGCTTGATGTGTTTCGCGCCCTATTCGCTGCTCTACCACAGCGTGTCACGGTCTATCCCACCGAGAACTATTACTACTTTTCTTTTCATCGGAACGGTTCTCGCTACGCGGGAAACATCCGGTTGGCAATCGATGGGTTGGCCAAGCGCGAAATCTATTTCACCTACTTTCGATCTGCGACCCTGCAACATCCAGATGGCGACGGTCAGCGTCTCGTTCTCAATGCCGGTGTTGGTGTGGAGATTGAGCGAATAACTGACTTGAGCTGGAAGATCGTGGCGTTCGGCAAGAGCGTCGTCTTCAATCTGAATGATCTCAGTCATGTGCGTCCGCCTCAGAGACTTCTCCGAGAGCATGAGACATTCATAGGGCCGGTGTTCGATGAGTCGGGACTTCGTTTCTTCCTTGTCTTCGATAAGGCCAAGAAGGAGTTCGCTTATGTTCTCGATGAAACAGTTCGAGTGCCAGAAGAATTCTTAAGCTCTGCAGCCCATACCGGTTTCCGACTTGGTCGCCGAACAGGCTTCCTCTTTGCGATGGATCGCACACAGCAGCCACGCAAGGTGCTGGCGGGCGTCTTTGCTGCGAATGTCGAGTTGAATAACTACTTCGACGGACCTTTCGACCAGCTACCAGACAACTTCATCAAGGATGATCGACTGAGAAATGCCCTAACGCTTCAACAGCCGGACCTGAGAGGCCGGATTGATCGCTATGGAAATCTTGCGGGAGGTGAGACGCGGGCTGTTATTGCACCCTACGCGACTTATGAATCGCCGGAAGATCTTCAGGTACTGGCAATGTGCTTGAAGCGTTCTGGTTTGCCGCTAACAGAAGACTGTTTGCAGACTACGAGGGGACAAGCTGCGAATAACTAGTAATGAAATTGGAAACTCATAATCAATTCAAAAAACAATAGGTCAAAAATAATTTCTGTGTTTCGTGCGTTTTCGCCTTGACGTTGCCGTTTTTTCGTATCAAAACGTCCACCACTCAAGAGCAAAGGAGAGACTGCACATGAATGAACGACCAAGCCAACATATGCCGGATGAGCTGGCACGTGGCGCTTGGCATCGTTTAGGCGTCAGTCTCGGACAGCTAGCCTCAGGAATACAGTGTCAATTGGCCAATTCGGTCACTTTGCCCCGCGGTTCCTAACGTTGATCCCGGGAGCATATCGCTCCTAATTCCGATCAGCCAGACCCTCATCCAAAAATCCGTTTAATCCTCGCAGGTT
>JBCDBQ010000673.1:0-4137 GCA_039183375.1 Pseudomonadota bacterium | reverse complement strand
TCTTCAAAGGTCACCTCGCCATTCTTGATTGTGGCGCAATACCCATCTGCCTTTTGCAGCAACCGCTTGCCCCCAGCTGGGAGGTCAAAAGCGAGCCAAGGGCGACCAAGTTTCAAGCGCTCCATATCGATGATGTTGATATCGGCCAGATAGCCAGGTGCAATCAAACCGCGATCTTCCAAGCCGTAGAGTATGGCCGTGTCACGGCATTGGCGTTTGATAGCATTCTCGAGGCTAATGCGATCCCCGCGCTTGCGGTTTTTGACCCAGTGTTCGAGCATAAAGGTAGGTGAAGCGGCGTCGCAGATCGTGCCACAATGCGCGCCGCCATCCGACAGCGAATTCACCGTGTCGTCAGCATGCTGAAGTGGCACAAGAAAATCTAGGTTACCGTCGGCGTAATTGAGAATAGGCAGGTAGATGAAGCCACTCGCATCTTCGCGGCAGAGCATCTCGTAAGCGTATTCCTGCGGATCGACCCCTGCGGCCTGCGCACGTGCGTTGACGCTCGCGCTCGCATCCGGCTCATAGTCAAAGTCCGGGTCCATCTCGTATTGCAACGCCCATCCTTGGGTGATGACCATGACAACCTCGATGATATCCTTGGGTGCTTCGGAATAGTCATTGCTCTCGGTAAGCAGCTGTTCTTTGAACTCAGGATCCAGCAGTTTTGCCTTCTGCTCTTCCCATGGAAGCTCGCTGATCTTTTGCCAGCTGGGTCGGTAGACGAACGGATGCACCGTTCCCTGCCAAGCCATAATGATGCCGTTGCCGCGCAGCGCAATCTGAGCCACGATATTGGCACCATTGTCATTTTCAGCGCGCATCTTGTCGATCTGTTCGTCGAGCGGCAGCTCTTTGGCGATCGATTGCAAGGCGGCAAATGTGACGGGTACACCAGCCTCACGGCTCAATTTGCCCATCCATTCAAACTCGTTCCATTCGCGCATGAGATCGCTCGCCATCTCGAACACGGCATGGCCACCCGCCTTACGACCACGACCCATCGCATGACCAATGGCAACGAGTTCCTCTGGCGTTGCCGTTGTGCCCGGGACGAGTTCTCCATCGACCGATTTGTGCAAGACGGTGCGTGAAGTCGAAAACCCAAGAGCTCCTGCACGAACACCTTCTTCGACGATGTCAGACATAGCTTTAATGTCGTCCTTAGTCGGCACGGCACCGGGCTGTTCGCGATCGCCGAGCACATAGGCACGCACCGCGCCGTGGGGCACATGTGTCCCTATATCGACGGTGCGCGGCATTTTTTCGAGAGCATCGAGATATTCCGGAAAGGTTTCCCACTCCCATGTGATTCCTTCTGCAAGAGCGGTTCCGGGGATATCCTCCACACCCTCCATAAGACTGATCAGCCATTCGTGGCGGTCAGGCTTCGCGGGCGCAAAGCCAACCCCGCAATTGCCCATCACCACGGTTGTGACGCCGTGCCAACTCGACGGTGCCATTTCTTGATCCCATGTGGCTTGACCATCATAGTGTGTGTGGATGTCGACAAAGCCTGGCGCAACCACCTTGCCGCTGGCTTCGATCTCACGTGTCGCATCGCCTTGCACATTTCCGACTTGCGCGATGAGCCCGTCCTTGACCGCAACGTCACCAACAAAGCGTTCAGCTCCGGATCCGTCGACAATTGTTCCGCCGCGAATAATCAGATCGAATTGTGCCATTTTCTGTCTCCCTCAGAAGCCAAGAATGTCCTATTCAAAACGACCTGTCTAGCGTCTCGCACCGAGCCTCTATGTCTGATGGTCAAAGGAGAGTTATGTGATTTCGATCCGGACAGTTGCGCAATCCGCTGTGATATGTGCGTTCGCCGCAGCAACGGCTCAGGCACAAAGCGACCAAGGCCAATGGCAGATCAATCCTGACGGCAACTTGTCCGCTATGCTTGATTGCCATGAAGCGGCTGGAACAACGATAATTTCTGCTCATCGCGGCGGCCCTTCGCCGGGCCTTCCTGAAAACGCGATTGAGACCATGGATGCCGTGCTAACGGCGATCCCGGCGGTGATGGAGGTCGATGTCGCGCAAAGTCCGGACGGTGTGCACTATCTCATGCATGACCGGACACTTGACCGGACAACGACAGGAAGTGGCGAAGTCACCGAGACATCATGGAGCGAGATTGAACAATTGTTCCTTGTCGATGAGGCGGGATGGGTGACGCCCTACCGTGTGCCGACGCTCAAAGCGGCTCTTGAATGGGCAAAGGGCCGCACCGTTCTGCAGATCGACTTTAAGCGCACTGCCGATTTTGGGGAGGTGGTGGATGTGATCCGCGAGACCGGAAATACGGACAACGTGATCCTGATTGCCTACTCGACAGGGCAGGCCGCACTGTTGCACGAACTGGCTCCAGAAATGCTTATCTCGGCCAGTGTTCAGGATTTTGGCCATCTGGTTCGACTGGGTGAAGCCGGAGTCCCAGATGAGAATATTGTCGCCTTCACTGGCACGCGGATGCCGAGGCCTGATCTTTATGCTGCGCTCGATAACCAAGACATCGAAGTGATCTTTGGCACCTTGGGAAGATCGCCCAATTCGATAGACAATGTGATCGACCGATTTGGCACAGACGAGAGGTATGTCGAGCTTGGAGAGGGCGGGGTGGACATCATCGCCACAGATCGACCCCGAGAAGCCGCGGCGGCGTTGGCTGAAGCCGAACGGTTGCCGCTAGCAGGCATGTGCTCGGTTTCGCGGGTTATGGCCGCAAACGGCGCTGAGTGATACCGAGGCGAAATGGAAAGAAGAGCAAGCTGGGAACCTGGTCGTGACAGTGGAATCACGATCAAGTGGGTGGAAGCTAATGGCTTAACCTTTGAGGTCGCGCAGGCTGGGCAGGGCGAGCATCTGGCGTTGTGCCTGCATGGCTTTCCTGAACTCCATTACAGTTGGAGGCACCAGATGCCCGTGCTCGCCGAGCTGGGCTACAAGGTGTGGGCGCCAAACCTGCGAGGCTATGGTGGGACCGATCGTCCGACTGGTACAGATGCCTATCGATTGCGAACGCTCGCGCAGGATGTCGCGGCACTGATCGATGCGAGTGGTGCGAAGAAGGTAACGCTTATTGCGCATGACTGGGGTGCGATCATTGCGTGGTACTTCGCGATCTTGAAAATCCGCCCGCTGGAACAGCTGGTAATCCTCAACGTGCCACATCCTAGATGCGCTCGTCGCGAACTGCGCAAGTGGCGTCAACTGCGCAAGAGTTGGTATATCTTCTTCTTTCAGCTGCCATGGCTTCCAGAGCGTATTCTGGGCCGGTCGAATGCCGCGCCGATTGGGCGTATTTTCAGGGACTCAGCGGTGAATAAGGATCTCTTCGACACGGAGGAGATTGAGCCCTATCGTCAAGCCGCGGCGCAGCCCGGTGCGTTGACTGCCATGTTCAATTACTACCGCGCCCTGTTGCAGAAACCCGATGCAGGAGACGTCGGGAAGGGCATTGTTGATGTGCCCACTCTTGTTCTGTGGGGTGAACAGGACATTGCGATCGACATTCATGTCCTCGACGGGATGGATGCCTATATAAGTGACCTCACACTCCAACGCTTTCCGCATGCATCACATTGGGTTCAGCAGGACATACCTGCTGAAATAAACACGGCGCTTACGCGTTGGCTCAGCGAGAAGGCAGCGGCGGCCTAAGCTGCCTCAAGTTCAAGCTCTTCCTCGGTCGCCGGTCGGCCCAGGAACTCGCGGATTGCCGAAACGCTTTCTTCCCGATGGCTGAGAAGGAATAGGTGCCCTCCACCTTGCATCACGATCAGCTCACTATTGGGGATGAGCATGTCGAGGAACTTGCCATTGATGGGCGGAACTATGGCATCATCATCGCCCATCATGATCAATGTATCCTGCCGCAGAAGGAAGGGCAGCGCAGGCGCACTAGTCCAGCCGAGCATTGCCAATAACTGGTACATGTACCCGCGTGTTGAAGGTGGTTTGAGCCGCGACATATGTCCGCTCTTACCTTCGCTCCTACCGAGGCCTTCACCGTAAAGGGTCTCAAAGTTTCGCAGCATGAACTCAGGGTCAATATAGCGGCGCGGATTGGCCATCTTGGTGAGTGCTTTTGGACTGCCTGGTACCATCAGCATACCCGCGCTGGTC
>JBCDBQ010000672.1:0-4150 GCA_039183375.1 Pseudomonadota bacterium | reverse complement strand
CATTAAGCTGCAATTGCGTGGCGATTACAGCGAAGTCAAGCAGACGGCGAAGTAGAAGATGTATGGTGCTGGCAATGCAATACCTGCCGGCACCAATTCCAGTGCCTCACGACCGCCACGCGCCTTTGTCAGATGCAATTGCGATGTCTGCATTGGGCCATTTCCAACCAGCGTGGTTCGTCCGCTTGCAGGCCATAGCAATCCATCTCAAGAAACTGAGCCCTCAGAAAGTGCGGCCCGGCCTCTAACACGACCGCCCACTATCAAAGAGCGATCGTTGCCGCGGTTCGGTTTCGCCAACCTCTAGAGCGTCAGCGCCATCAAACGCTTTGCACAAGACTGCTTTCATCGCTCGCCCTCACTCTGGCTTTCGCGCCAGCACCATCCTGGTGATTTCTGGGATCATGACTTCATCAGAGAGCACATCGAAGCCAGCCTTCTGCAAAGGAGGTGCAAGATCGCCCGCAGTAAACGAGACAGCATCCGGCTGATGAGCCAGATACTGCAGAAAGAACAAGGCCGCAGAGCTAGGGCCAGACCGGCTCTCATCCAACATGAAGTCGTGCAAAATCAGATGACCTCCCGGGCGAAGCGCTTTGAAAGCATGCTCAAAGAGGGGCAAGATGTCTTTACCATCAACCGCACTCAACAGGTATGACATCAAGACAGCATCTTGGGCTTCGGGCCAGTCTGTTTCGCGCGCATCACCGGCAACAAGCGTTATGCGGTCGGCCAGTTTGGCTTCGGTCACGTACCGTTTTGCGACTTCAATCACTGTTGGAAAGTCAAGGATCGTCGCGCTGAGCTCTGCATTGCGTTTGCATAACTCAATTGAGTAGGCGCCTGTACCGCCAGCTACGTCGAGAAGGCAACGCGCATCGGTCAGATCAAGCTTCTTTGCCATCATCATCGCAGGACCGAGCGATCCCGCATGCTGCGCACGTGAGAAGTCTTCTGCACGATCTGGATCAGAAAGCCAGCCACTCATGCGTTGGTAGGCTAAGCCGTCGTCGTCGCCGATCAGACCGGCATCGAGATGGTTCATCAATTCATAGATCTGGCCGCCTATCTGGAACCGGTAGTAATCGCCGAAGTAAGCAGGGGCGCCAGGCACAAGATAAGTTTCGGTTGCCGGCGCATTCCTAATCGTTCCTTCGTCGCGGACAATGACGCCGGTACTTGCGAGTGCTGCAACGAGTGTTTCAATTCGAAAGGCCGGTACACCTGTGGCCGAAGCGATTGTGTTAGTCGTATTTGTGCCGTTCGAAATCAGCCCGAAGAGTTCCAGATTGAGTGCCGAGAACAGAGCTTTGGACGCCATAAAACCATAGGCTAGCTTTGAAATCTCGCGGACGTCCGAGATTGGGTGTATCACTGGTTTGCTCGCAATTTGGTTCATGAATGCTTTTGCGCGGCTCAAAACCGCCGATAAGTACGCCAATTATATATAACAAAGCCCAGTATCGCTCATTCAATTGATCTCTGAAAGGGGCCATTTCCAACCAGCGTGGTTCGTCCGCTTTCAGGCCATAGCAATCTATCTCAAGAAACTGCGCCCTTATGAAGTATGGTCTGGGCCTTTGACACGATCCCCCACCATTGGAAAGCTATCGTTGCTGCCGAGGCTCACGCCGGGGAACACTTCTTATTGTCTGATTACCTGGTCGACGGTAATGGCGATGCCAAGCACGATGCTTACCACCACCCCAACAGTTGCCAGAGGTAACGAGTTGCCGAACCCAATTGCATAGAACAGCGCCATGCAAAAACAGCTTGTCGTTGTCGCAAGCAGGACGAGTTCCATTATCGATTTTCGGCGCGCTCGGTAGCTCTGATATGCTCCATGTCCGAGTACATAGATAGCTGTTGGCGCTAGAGCTATGATTGCGGAAACAACAAAAATTGCTCCGTCAATCCCGAGAAGATCTCTAATTGCCGAGCGCGGCATCAGACTGGTTTTGGTGAAAGTAACCAACACCATAAAAGTGACGATTGGAGCGACGATTCCCAAAGAGATAGCGGGAACGATGCCTCTACGCCCGTCCAGCATGTAGGCAGTCACGAGGACAAAGGTCATGGGCGCTGCGACAAGTACAAGAAACATGAGAGGCGCGACAAACGACACAGTTTCTCTCCTTCTATTGCGCTCGCGCCAATTCTTCATTGAGCAGGATGATCGTCTTATCGATCGCAGTCTTCATGCTTTCCGACACGACTCGCTTCTTCTGCCCGGGCAGGTCGGCAATAAGTGTTCGGGTCTTGGCATGCTGATCAGCGAAGAACCGTATTCCAAATCGCTGACGATTGCTGTCAAAGCACTGCTCTTTACTACACGCCCCTGCCCGGTCCCTTGACATGACTACCTACCATTGGAAAACGATTGTTGCCGCAGCGTGACCATATTCCTTGCAAACATACTGCGGACTTTCGAACGATCAGCCGTGTCGCGAAGGGCCAGAATTGGACGTCAGTAGCTGCTCTAATAGTTGATCGAGGCATCAACGGCTCTAGTCCATCTTGAGTTCACTCAAGTGCGTTGGCGGAACGGGAAGTATACGTACCAAGCCACTGCGACAATGATAAGAAGAAGTGAGCTCTCGCGTACTTTTCGATCCATGGGCTGTGGCCGCAATTCTTGAACTCGCGGTATTCAAGACCTGGAATGTGCGGCAGTAGGCTATCGCGGATCAATTTGCCAGGATGAGGGTCAAAATTACCGTGAAACATCGCGACTGGAGTTAGAATGGCATCGAAGGCGCGCGGATAGGTTCTGTCTTCGATCAGGCGTGTCATGTCGGCCCATGTCTCGTTGTGTGCCTTGAGATCAAACGGTTCGAACTCCTCCTTTTCTGGATAAGGCTCGGCAGGACAGTAGTCATACACCTGACGCTGCAAATGGTGTCTCTGCATCATGCGCTTCACCGGGTCGGCGAGTCTGTTTATTTGAACCAGCGTCTCGCGCTGGCTTGCATCAAGGCGCCTATCTCTGACTTCTTCCAGCGAGCGTCGCGCTGCCGTGTCAAAAGTCCCACATCCTATCAATGCAACGGGACCGCACTCTGTTGGATGAGCTGCGGCAAAGCAAAGAGCCAACATGCCCCCCCAAGAATGCCCTACCAGAGCCGGTTGTAAATCGCTCGAAGCTGTTACTTCCCTTACCAACTCGCGAAGATCGGCGACGTGGCTGGCAACGGTGAGCGGTTCAGAGCCGCTTCCTCGCTGCCAGGGCTCAAACGTGCAAAAAGCAGCAGATAGTTCACGTGCGACAGGCGCCACATCTCCGACAGCAGCAGGGCCACCGTGATTCACAATCACCGGCGGACCCGCAGTGCCGTGCTGTCTAACAAACATTTGGCAGTTCTCGCTGTCGTGGCGTTTCGACGTTTGTGGCTACCAATTAACTGTGAGGATGGCAGTCAATGCCCGACTCGGCTCATTCTCCGACCAAGTTAGCTCGCCCCGCTTTCAGGCCTCAACAGTCAATCTCAAGAAACTGAGCCTTTAGAAAGTGCGGCCCGGCCCTTTGACACGACCACCTACCATCAAAGAACAATCTCCGTGGGGCGTAAAGGCTGCTGCTTGGTCGTCACTGCAAACCCAACTGCCAAAGCGTATTCCTGCGATGAGGTTTACTCCTCGCCGAACAAGAACAGCTGATCCGGGTTGTCTGGTGCACGCGGCAGGCTCCTATGGCGGCCGAAATCGACGCGGTCCATCAGCGAAGGATGCTCACTTTGAAAACGCTCGAGCGCTTTCTGCCGTGATGCCGGATGCTTCTTGCCTTCCCAGATCTCGTACAGCCGGCGCGGATCGCAGCCATAACGCGCGACCAAATCCTTGCGTCGAATATTGAGCCAGCGCGCAATCCAGATATCAATGGCGTCGGCTTCGCTCAAGGCGCGCATGGCTGGACGGGGCTTGGGTGTGTCTTCGAAGAACGCAGGAACCATCATGAACGCGAACCGGGTTGTAATTTTCTGATTAAGGCGCTTGAACCATCCACTCGAACGAACGCGTCGGTTTCGTCGCATTTCCCTCGTGGCAGCCTTGCGCTTTGTTGGCCGTTGGAAACATATAGTGCGAACACTTGCAGAACAAAAGAGCATTGTCATGGCGGTCGCGTGAAGCGAATGAGTCCGCCGTTGCAGCT
>JBCDBQ010000671.1:0-4171 GCA_039183375.1 Pseudomonadota bacterium | reverse complement strand
CAACGGCCTTCGATGTGCCAACCGATGCTCACCGCGCAACACCTTGCAGTATCAATGGCTTGGCTTGAAGGCTCGATGGCCGCTTCAAACTCGCCTGTTGCAACAGCATTGCCGCGCTGGCTTTGGTCCGTTCTGAGCCCAACCCGTTCCTTGCACATTCGTGCTGCGTGCGCACGCAGCGTAGAAATCGCTGTAACTGCGTCAATCTCGATGCTGCTATGGGGTGGGAACACCGGCCATTCATGCAAGCCGCAGCGGACACCACGCACTCAACGATCCAGTTGCGGACGGGGTGGATGGCGTCTGCACCCGTCTGTCGCGCGATGCGGCATAGTGGGGAAGTCATCTTCTGTTAGGAAAGGAGCCCCATCATGGAAGTTACGACAGTAGGATTGGATCTCGGCAAGAATGTTTTTCAAGCCCACGGTATTGCGGCCGACGGCACTGTAATCTTCAATCGTTCGATCCGGCGCCGACTATTCAAGCTTTTCGAGACGCTGCCAAGTTGTTTGGTCGGGATTGAGGCCTGCGGGTCAGCCCACCATTGGGCGCGTGAGCTCACTGCGATTGGGCATGATGTGCGTCTCATGCCGGCGGTCTACGTCAAGCCCTACGTGAAGCGCGGAAAGACAGATGCCGTTGATGCGGCAGCGATTTGCGAGGCAGTTACGCGACCCACCATGCGGTTTGTGGCCGTGAAGTCGAAGGAGCAGCAAGCCCTGCTGACGATGCATCGGGTGCGTCAGTTGATCGTGCGCCAAAAGACCCAGATGCTGAATGTGATCCGGGGTCTTCTTCGAGAGTTCGGTCACGTGATCGGAAACGGACCGGTTGCCGTGATGCGCTTCGTCAAGACGTCCAGACCGATGACTGCCCGGACATTCCGGACGTGGCGACGAGCATGCCCAAAACACTCTGCGACCAAGTTGTCGACCTCGATGAGCGTGTGACGTTTTACGACAAACTGATCGAGTACCATTCCCGGATCGATGAGCGCGCCAAACGCATCAGGACGGTTCCCGGCGCCGGTCCCATCACCGCCTCGGCCATTGTCGCCACCATCGGCGACGGCAAACAGTTCAAGAACGGACGTGAGTTTGCCGCCTGACTGGGGCTTACGCCGTTGAACAGGTCAAGTGGTGGCAAAGAGCGGTTGGGCCGGATTAGCAAGAAAGGTGATTGCTACATCCGACGATTGCTGGTGATCGGTATGACCTCTCAGGTGCAGCGTGCCCGTGGCTATCCAGAACGTGTGCATCCCTGGATCATGCAGTTGATGGAACGCAAGCCAATGCGCCTCGCAACCATCGCAATGGCCAACAAGACCGCCCGCATCATCTGGGCGATCCTCACCAAGGAAACATACTACCGGCAAACAGCGGCATAAACGGAGGAACCAAGCAAACACGAATTGCAAGACGAATGCCATGATGGCACGTGCGGTCATCCGAGAACCCGGGAACCCGAGCTTTGTCCTGAACTTTCAGGTTCGCGTCGCCGATTGGGACCAGGTTCACGGAACCCATCAAGGCCAGCGGCTCAGTCGAATGCCGCGAGCAAAGGCCGGACACAGGACTGTACTGACCAGCCGCGCAATTAGAGCATTTTTTCCTTGCAAAGCAGACGTCATCCACACAGGACAGAGCTGCCGCGTGCTCATACAGCTATTGCTAACGCAGCATCCATTCGCATTCGCAGCACGCCCTTCTCCTTAGCTCAGCCTTTGCCGTCGAACCGGTCGTTGATGGTGATAAAAAAACGCTGGTTTGTGCAACATACGTCTGCGCGTGAGCTGGGCTGCGTGACCAACAGCCTACTCCGAGCCAAAACTCGCCTGTGTCGCGCCGCGGAGGAATGGCCAATTTAGCGAAATCAAATTGACGTGGGTGTTCGAAATGAGTGTCATCGACACATGGCAACACTCGTTCAAAACAGAAACTACCTGAAACTCATTAGCGCTTCTGGTGCAACCAATCTGGCTGACGGCATTGCAAGTGTCGCGTTCCCTTGGCTCGCAACACTGCTGACACGTGATCCATTCTTGATCGGGCTTGTCGCCTTTGCCGGACGGCTACCCTGGCTGCTGCTGGCGATACCCGCCGGTGTTATAACAGACCGTGCAGACAGGCGGCGTCTGATTGTGCAAGCCGATTGCTTTAGGTTGGTTCTGGCGCTTGGTGTTGTCGGTTTGATTTTGTCTTTGCCGGACACTCCTGCACCAGACGCGGCAACGCCTTACATCCTCGCTCTTTCAGCACTTGCGTTCCTTCTAGGTTGTGCGGAGGTGGTGCGCGACAACGCGGCGCAAACCCTTATGCCAACTGTTGTCGACAAAGCTGATCTGGAGAAAGCCAATGGGCAGCTCTGGAGCGTCGAAACTGTCCTGGGTCGTTTCGTCGGGCCTCCTCTAGCAGGCCTTCTGATAGCCTTCTCTTTGCCGACACCGTTCGTAATGAACTCAGTCGCTTTCGGGCTTGCCGCCTTGATGATCTGGTTTGTCGTTTTGCCCCCGCGCATCACTCCTCCAAAGCGATCTTGGCGCGAAGAGACAGTTGAAGGTTTGATATGGCTTTGGGAGCGTCCCGTATTGCGGCGGCTTGCTGTGTCGCTTGGCGTGATCAATGGGCTTTCTACACTCGCTCTTGTAGTTCTGGTCCTCGTGGCACAGGAACGGTTAGCATTGTCTGCGTCTGGCTATGGTCTTCTGCTGACCGCGGGCGCGGCGGGCGGCGTTCTCGGTGGCATTTTATGCCCCGTGGTCGTATCGCGCATTGGCGCGCAAAAAAGCCTCAGCTTGGCGCTCGCGCTGATACCTATTCCTTTCTTCGTCATGGGCCTCTCCGAGAACGCCTTTGTTGTCGCGAGCGCCCTGTTCGCTCAAACAATCGTTGCAGTGCTTTGGAATGTAGTGACCGTCTCCTACCGACAGCGTTCGATCCCAGACGACTTGCTCGGACGCGTCAATAGCGTCTACCGGTTCTTCGGTTGGGGAACGATGTCGCTCGGTGCTATCCTTGGTGGTGCAATCGTGTCCTTTGCCGAATTCGCGTTCGGAAGAGAAACGGCTCTTTCATTGCCATTTATCCTAGCAGGCATCGGAACGGGGGCGTTGTTTCTTTGGGGTGTGAACCGCCTCAAGATCGACTAAACCGCAAAAGTGGCAGATGCAAAAACACGCAGGCTTTGTTGCCGCTGCAAAGCAATGGTGCTCTATCCGCAAACGTGAACTGGGAACTCTGCGCACAATCGTCGAGTTTCACAACGCTGGTTTGTGCAACAGCACCCATGCGCCAACCCGTGCAACGCGCTCCCGAGGATCGCGTCGTCGACCGGCCGATTGTCCGAGTCCAGCAAGGATTGCGACCGCTTGCTGTTACGCCACAGGACAGTTGTACCACGACGGGGCAGGTCAAGGTCGGCCTCCACAAGCAAGTCGCTTCGCTCGAACCGGAATGCGTAGGGTTACGCACCAACTCGGAAGCCAAAGAGAATTTCTAGTAAAGCATGAAACGCGGTCGACTTTCCTGCCTCGTTGAGCCCGTAAACAACATGGTGTGATTGCGGCTATCGCTCTCCGCGCGCGAACGAAGTCCGGTATGTTGGCCTCATGGATAAATGCCGTGAGCAGAATAACCTATGGAACAATAGGCCGGTTTAGACGTGTCGCTGGAAGAGATTTCGATGTGTGTCGTAGATTAGGATGGCGCGACTATCGCGCGCGGGGCCTGTCCTGCCGGTCCCGAAGGCTCGGCGGGCAAGCTTTGGTTTCAATCAACGATATCAGCATCTAAATTTGTCATTCTCAACTATACAACTTGCCGGCCTGGGGCGCTGGAGTATGGCCTAAATTATAATCATGTCGTAGCCAGCGATCTCCTGGCTAATGGCGTTTATGTCGGAGATGTCTGTCGCAAGAGCCAAAGCTGGTAAGCGTTCGACCACGCCGTCGAGCACCACGCGCACTTGATCGTCAAGCTCTTCTTCTCCGCCGATTAGTTCGGGGAAACCGAAATCGAATGTCAAGGCGAGCGAGCGACCGGAGATCACCGTCAGTAAGACCTCCGAATCCGCTTCGGATGCGGAAAAGCGGACATCGTCGAGTTCAAGGATGTCAAACGCCGTCGGTCCCACGTCGAAGTCGCGAATCCGGACAGTTTCGAGCGGATCCGGT
>JBCDBQ010000670.1:0-4177 GCA_039183375.1 Pseudomonadota bacterium | reverse complement strand
GGTGCATGCCACCCAGGCTCAAATGCTGCAGCAGTTTGGCGATAACGTCTTTCAGGGGCGGATCATCGAAGTGCACATAGGTACGCTGTTGGCCGATCAAGCCTTCACTTTCACCGACTGGACTGCAGAGATGAAGGCCAAAGCATCGATCTGTATCTCAGAGGACGAAACGCTCATTCAGTCTCTCGAGATTGCTCGCGACCGTATTCAGATCATGATCGATAAGGGCATGGACAACGATGCTCAGATGCTCAAAGGCCTCGTCGACATTGCAGAAAACCGGATCGCCCAAATCAAGTCTGGAGAGAAACCAGCGCTGAAACCTGACGACAATGCAAAGTATTTTGCAGAAGTTGTTGTTGACCTTGATGAGATCAACGAACCTATGATCGCGGACCCGGACGTGAACAACGCCGACGTGTCGAAACGATACACTCACGATACCATTCGGCCGATTTCCTTTTATCGTGCAGAGAAGAAAGTCGACCTTGGATTTGTTGGCTCCTGCATGGTGCATAAGGGTGATATCAAGATCGTCGCGCAGATGCTCCGGAACTTGGAATCTGAATATGGAAAGGTCGATTTCAAGGCGCCGCTTGTCGTGGCAGCACCGACTTACAACATCATTGACGAGTTGAAAGAAGAAGGTGACTGGGAGATCTTGCAGAAGTATTGCGGCTTTGAGTTTGATGATGCCGCACCGAAGCAGACAGCGCGGACCGAGTATGAAAACATCCTGTATTTGGAGCGTCCCGGCTGCAACTTGTGCATGGGTAACCAGGAAAAGGCAGCCAAAGGCGATACCGTCTTGGCGACCTCAACCCGTTTGTTCCAAGGACGGGTCGTAGCGGACTCCGACAGCAAGAAGGGCGAGTCGCTTTTGGGTTCGACGCCAGTGGTCGTGCTCTCAGCCATACTAGGGCGCACACCGACCTTGGATGAATACAAGACCGCGGTGAATGGGATCGACTTGACCAAGTTTTCGCCTCCGGTCCCGACGTCGCCGGGCACACTGTCAGCTCACTACTAGTTGCTTGTTTGAATGCCTGTCCCAGCAAGTCGGTGCAACGCGCGGCTTCAGTTCTGACAGATAACTGTCGTGCTGAAGCCATCGTTTGATTGACCATGAGGATGAACGTGGCTGATTAGGTCTCGGAAGCGAAGAGATTCTGCAAAGACGGCCAGCCGAAGTGGGGCCCGAGTAGGCCAACAGAACTAGAAGTAGATGAAATTGCGGACACGAACCCGCAGCACTATCTACTCGGTTAGTGTTCTGCTCTCACAATGTTGTTGCTCCGCAAAGCCACTATTGAGCTCCCAGATTCTGCTTGGGTAGAACTCTGTCACGCCAGCCATCCGAGATCAGGCCGTCTCTTTGACCAGTCGGTCGCCTGCTCAAATGCATACCCGGCACGCAGCACTGTGGCCTCGGTAAAAGGTTTGCCGTTAATGAGTAGACCAATTGGCAGACCCTTGGAGGTGAACCCGCAAGGCATTGATAGGCCACAGAGTCCGAGGCGGTTGCCGATGTTCGTGTTGGCCATGTATTGCCCGGCATAGGTGAGATAAGTCTCGAGGGACTGGTCGACGGTTGCGACTGGCAATGCCGGAATGGGTGTCGTCGGGGACAAAACAATGTCGATGTCACGCAACGTCTCTAACTGCGAGGCCCTTAGGGCCTTCAGCTCGTTGAGCATCTTGATGTAGTCCGTCGCGAGAAAGTCGCGCTCGTTCAACATTCGTGGGCCGACAACTGGATCCATAAGCTCGGCCTTTGTTTTTAGCCCTTCCTCATGGATGATGGCAGCTTCTACACCATTGACGACCATTCCCAGTCTTGAGCTGGCGGCTGCCTCCGGGTAGGCAAACTCTTCAACGACGGCGCCGAGGCCGCGGAAGACATCTACTGCGTGCTCGATAGCCTTTTCGATCTCGGGATCGATGTCGTCAAAGAACGCGTCCTGCGGTATGCCAATGCGCAGACCCTTGACGCCGGCTTTGAGTGAGCCCAGCACATCGTCTGGTCGATGGCCGAGCGTACTCTCATCCCGCGCGTCCTCGCCCTGGAGAATTTGATAGACCAAGGCTGCATCTTCCACCGTGCGCGACAGTGGGCCAATACTGTCGAATGTCCAACTCAGAGGGAAGACACCAAAACGGCTTATGCGCCCGACGGTGGACTTGAGGCCTACGGTGCCAGACAATCCGGCCGGTGCGCGAACCGAACCAGCGGTGTCTGTGCCGAGGCCCATTGGTGCCATGCCGCTTGCGACTGCGACGGCGGACCCGGCACTGGATCCGCCAGGCACGCAGTGTTCTTCGCACCAGGGATTATGCGGTGTGCCCTGAATATGATTGATGCCAACAATGCCTTTGGCGAATTCTACGGTGATGGTCTTGCCAAGCACGACCATCCCAGCTGCTGCTAACCGTCGAGTGACTTCACTCTCTTCAGTCTTCGGCGTGCCATCAAGCGTGCGCGAACCGGCAGTCGTCGGCAGTCCTACAATATCATAGAGATCCTTCACCGCATAAGGGATACCGTGTAAGGGCCCAAGATCGCGGCCTGCGACGAGCAGCGCTTCCGCGGCCTGCGCTTCCGCCATGGCCCGGTCAACTGTCACCAAGTTGAACGCATTGAGTGAACCATTGAGTTCCTCTATGCGGGCCAAAATGCTCTCCGCAAGCTTTGTTGGCGTGGTCTCACCAGAGTGCAACATCGCCGACAGATCCGTTATTGTCTTATAATGCAGAGGTGAGCCACTCATGGAACTACTCCTGTGGTGAGAACGGTGAGGCAGTATTGAAGATCGGGCTTGTGCCGTCGGCCGCCTCTGTGGCGCTTATTGTAAGGCAGGCAAGAGGACGATCCCGTGGTCTTCGTGAAGAGCGATGCACCCTGGCACTCATCGCATCTGAATGCGAGCGAAAACCCTACAGTTTGATCAACGTTGAGCCGGTGCTTGCTGGACGAGAATGTGACGTTGGTCGCGCCAACGGCATTGTCCTGAAGAAAGGCCGTTAGATCTGCCTGAAACCAGCTGGGCTTGTTCATTGTCATCATCAATCGGGCAGTAGCCGCAAACAACGTATGGCCTCGCGACCAATCATCCGCAGTCATTGGACCGTGCAGCGAATTTTCCTTCTTTGACAGTTTTGTGAAATTCAGATCAATTGCCGGGTTTGAAATCAGAAGAGCTGCTGCGAGCCATAAATTCTATCTTCATTAAGGGAGGTGGATCCGGCATAGGAGACAAGCTTTGGAAGCCACCAAGGCAGACCGCGCAACTTTTAACGCATCGATGACACTATCGTTGGCGTTGCCGGGCGATACAGTCCTCTATCTGCTCTTGCCCATTTATGCAGCTGCATTTGGCGTGTCACTGCCGGAGGTCGGTCTTTTACTTGCAGCCAACCGCCTCGTTCGGATCGTTGGTTATAGCTGGGTTGCTCAGTTCTACACGACGCGTGGTCCTCGCACGGCATGTGCGACTGCTGCGATTGGTGCCTTTCTAGCAGCCGTCGGTTACGCGACACTCAGTGGCGTATGGGCTTTGCTGATTGCCCGACTGATTTGGGGGCTTTCGTTTGCAGCGCTGAACATTGCAGTTCATGCGTTGCCAACTGCTGAGGCTGGTGGCGCAGCAAAGCGAAGCGGATGGTCCCGCTCGATCATTGCCTGTGGTCCAATGATTGGTCTGATTGCCGGTGCGCTCATTGCCGAGGCTCATGGTCCGCGCATCGTATTTGCAGTTTTGGCAGGCGTTGCACTTTTGGCGCTTCCGTTTGCGCTGAGACTACCTCGTTCTCCAGAGGAGTTGTCTACGTCCGCGCCAAGGTTTGCAAAGCCTGGCCCGATCAGTGTGTGGTCTTTTTGCATGGGCTTCGCCCTGGACGGACTGTTCATCTTTGGTCTTGCCCTTCTGGCCAAGGCCAGTATGCCTGACGGGGCCGCCGTCGCTGCAGGATTTGCAATGGCATCGCGTTACGTGTTCGAGATTGTACTGTCTCCGCTTGGTGGGCGTTGGGCAGCAAAGATTGGCGCGAGGCGTCTGCTTGTTATCCTGTCAATTTCTGCAGCAATGGGCTTGATCCTGCAGGGCTTGGGAAGTCCTTTGCTGTGGGTCGGCGCTGTTACTGTTATTGTGTTACGAGCGCTTCTCCAACCGTTGCCTGG
>JBCDBQ010000669.1:0-4186 GCA_039183375.1 Pseudomonadota bacterium | reverse complement strand
CTAGCCTGGGATGAATTCCGGACCTCACAGCCAGGAGCTTCTGCTATGTTCATCCGCACGGCCGAACCTGATCCCACGCTTGAAGAATTCAGAACCGAAGTCAAAGACTTCCTCGCCAGTGAATTACCGGCTGATACCCAAAGAAAGCAGGAGCTTGGCCAACACATCGATCGCGATGAGTATGGCGCATGGCTGCACAAACTCGGAACCAAGGGCTGGCTGACCGGTAAATGGCCGTCTGAACACGGCGGCCTTGGCTGGGGACCGGACAAGTTTGCCATCTTTAGTGAAGAGTTGGGCCAGGCCAACTCTCCGCCCATCGTACCGTTTGGTGTCACCATGGTCGGGCCGGTGATCTACACATTCGGCAATGAGGAACAGAAGCAGAAATATCTCAAAGACATCCGCGAACATAACGCCTGGTGGTGTCAGGGCTATTCCGAGCCGGGCGCCGGCTCCGACCTCGCCAACCTGCAGACCCGCGCCGTTCGCGATGGCGATCATTACGTCGTCAACGGGCAAAAGATCTGGACGTCCTACGCCCACTGGGCCGACATGATGTTCTGCCTCGTGCGCACCAACCCAGATGTCAAAAAGCAGGAAGGGATCTCATTTCTGCTCATCGACATGAAGACACCGGGCATCACCGTGCGTCCCATCATCGGCATCACCAAAGGGCATCACCTGAACGAGGTGTTCTTCGAAGATGTCCGTGTACCCGTCGAAAACCTCATTGGCGAAGAGGGCAAAGGCTGGACTTACGCCAAATTCCTGCTTGCCAATGAGCGCGTCGGAGTCGTCGAAACAGGCAAGTTCGAGCGCTACCTCGCGCATCTTCGCCATCTGCTCGATTCAACGAAAGAAGGCGGGCAACCCCTATCGAAACAACCCGAGTTCCAGCGCAAGCTTGCGGAACTCGAAGTCAGTTTTGAAACCGTCAAGGCACTTGTTGCAGACCAACTCGCGGCGGCACAGCAGGAAGGCGCGCCATCGCTGATGGGTGCCGCGGCGCTCAAAGTCCGCGGCTCGGAATTCCAGCAGGCTGTTCTGCAGACTATCATGGATGTTTTTGGGCGCCATGGCATGGCCTACCAGACTGATGCCCTGCATCCGGGCTGGAATGGTGAAGCGGTTGGCCCCGATGAAATGGCTGGCTTGATGTACGAACATCTTTATCGCCGTGCCGCGACCATCTACGGCGGCTCAACCGAAGTCCAAAAGAACATCATCGCCAAAGGCGCCCTGGGCCTTTGATAGGTTCGCGAGTGAGGAACGGCCATGCCATCATTCAGCAGTGACGAGCGTCAACTCCTGCAGGACAGCCTGCAGGACTACTTCTCAAACAAGTACTCATTCGAGCATTTTCGCGCCCTTTCCCAGCCACAGCATAGCGACGGCTATGGAAAGTCGGAGTGGAAGGAATATGCAGAGCTCGGTTGGCTTGGCGTCTCGTTGCCGGAGAGCGCCGGCGGCTCAGCCGCCGGCATGACGGAACTTGGAATAATCATGGCTGGCGCCGGTGGCGCTTTGGCTCTTGAACCACTCATTGGAACCGCAGTTCTCGGCGCAAGCGCGTTGGAGAAGGCTGGCACAGCTGACCAGCAACAGCTTCTCAGCAAGATTGCCCTCGGTGAACATACGCTTGCCTTTTGTCACTCAGAACCTGATGCAGGCTATGCGCGCGACTACGTAACGACCGTCGCAATCGAAGACGGCGACAGCTACATTCTCGACGGCAGCAAGAGTTTTGCCCTGCATGCCGATAGTGCTGATAGCCTGATCATTACCGCACGCCTTGGCAGCGGCAACGGCCCACTCTCCCTTTTCCTGGTTCCAAGTGAAACTCAAGGCGTTGAGCAGATCACGGCACCTGCCCTCGATATGCGCCGTGGTGCAACCGTCTCACTCAAGAACGCATCGGTCCCCAAATCTGCAAAACTGGGAACAGGCGACGACGACATGACGGCGGTTATAGACGACATTATCGATCGCGGTGTCCTGGCTGTCTGCGCCGAAGCCGCTGGCGCAATGGCTGCTGTCACCGAACAGACGGTTGAGTACCTCAAAACCCGCCAGCAATTCGGGCAACCTTTGTCAAAGTTTCAAGTGCTGCAACACCGCCTCGTTGACATGAACATTTCAACGGAGGAATCGCGAGCCGCAACGCACGGAGCGCTCAAAGCCTACGATGATGGCGCACCTGACGCCCAGACCAAGGTGTGGAAGGCCAAGGTTCAAATGGCCAAATCGGCCCGCTATGTCGGCGGTCAGGCTATCCAGTTGCACGGCGGGATGGGCATGACCGACGAACTGGCGGTCGGCCATTACTACAAGCGGCTGACAATGTGCGAGACACTATTCGGCGACGCGGACTGGTATTTGCGCCAGCTATCGGTTCACTGCTAGGTCGCGCACCGCCTGCTGAAACCGACAAGCACCTTGGCAATGGTCAAAGGTTGCAGATGCTCTGAATGCCTGTGGTAGGCGTCCGCTAAGCTCCGGGGCACTGGCACCATGGTTAACCAACTACGAAATTGGACCAAGCAACGCCCCTACAGTTGGGCATCGAAGCACTTCTTTTGGCCGCCAATCACAGTTTTTTCAGAAAAAATATTGGAATGTGACGCAGGTAACAGTTTGGCTGCCCGGCCTGGGGCATATTGGGTTCATCAGACACGGACCCCCACGGAACTTAAGCTCAGGAAAGCAAAGACCATGAAAAAGACCATCGCAATTATCGCAACCGCCGCCACCCTGATGATCGCATCAGCTCCTTCACAAGCAGCCGGAATGACAGCCCTTAAAGCACTGGGCGACGGCGCTGGAACAGCCGACACCTTGGTTCAAAAGACAGGCCGTCGCGGTCGCATCGCAGCAGGCATTGCACTCGGAATTGCTGGCGCAGCAATCGCGCATCACGCTTACCGTCACCATCACTACCGTCCGTCCCGCTGGGAACGCCGCTGCCGTCGCTGGGCACGCCGTTGTGACTGGGGCAGTGATCGCGCATGCTACAAGTACGAAACGCGCTGCTAAGGTAATCTTTCACAATCGTCCACCCGATCGGCCGCATCCCTCGCGATGCGGCCTTTTCTCGTTTGTAACCAGCTGATCCGATGTCTAACCATGCCGGGGAGCTCGCATTTGCAGCGCAAGGGCATGGCCATGGCATTCACGACCGAATTCACGATCACCTGGGGCGACTGCGATCCAGGCGGCATCGTCTTCTATCCGCGCTTCTTTTATTGGTTCGACACCACTTTTCAGCGCTGGTTGCAGAACAACGAGCTTTCCCAGGCCGTACTGCAGCAGCGATACGGAATTATCGGAACCGGTATCATTGACACCCGTGCAACCTTCAGATCCCCGCTGAAGGACGGCGACGTGATGCAAGTGGCGGCACAGATCTCGAATTGGTCGGCAAAGTCTTTTCGGATCGACTACACGTGCACACACAATGGGGTCGATTGCGCAGAAGGTTATGAGGTTCGCGGTTGGTTCAAATACATTGACGGCCGCCTGCGCTCAGATCAGATTCCGGAAGAATTCCGACAAGAGCTAAGCTAACACGAGTTACACAACGATTGCTGCAGCCCTGACTTCACTGCAAAGCCGCGAGCAGCGCATCCGTCAGGCGGCGTTTCGGGTTCTTCGGCCTCTCAAGCAATGCCAGTTGCCGTGTGAACTGCGGCTTGCCAAACGGAAGGCAGACAACGGTTTCGGGAAAATCCGGCGCACGTGGATGGTGCGGAACGACAGATACACCGAGGCCATGTGAAACCAACGCGGTGACTGCCAGCAGAGAATCCACCTCCATATCATCACGAACAACAATTCCGAGATCATGCAGCGCTTGTTCAATTTGCTGGCCAGCCCAGGTTTTCCGGCTGAACCAGATAAACGGCAAAGATGCCAGAATATCCTCGACAGGTGCCTCCCCGACATCGCGAGGCGCGATGACAAACAATGGCTCATCGACAAACCCGCGAACCTCCAATCCATCCAACGACCGTTTTGGCGCTGTTGAAACCGCAACATCGAGCTCGCCACCACGTACCAGAGACGCCAGGTCACCGGACAGCGCCGTGTGAATACGCACCTTGAGCTTTGGATGTTGGGCCCGCAACTTGGCCAAGGCAGGCGGCATGAGGTCCGTCATTGCGGACGGCACAACGCCGGCGTTAAT
>JBCDBQ010000668.1:0-4190 GCA_039183375.1 Pseudomonadota bacterium | reverse complement strand
TATCCCCACATCCAGCTTTCCTGCGGGATGGACGATCAGGCCCTTGAGTTCTTCGCCTGGGGCGCGCGCTCCTGGGTCTGCGCCGGTTCAAACTTCGCACCCGAAGCCCATATCGCACTCCACAAGGCCTGCGCCATCGAAGGCGATTTCACCAAGGGCAGAAAGATCATGTCGGCCATGCTGCCACTGATGGCGGTACTCGAACAGGGCGGCAAGTTCGTCCAGTGCATTAAGCACGGCCTGACGTTGCGTGGGATCGAAGCCGGCCCGCCGCGGCGACCACTCCATCCTTTGAACAAAGACGAAAAGCGCGCGCTGGCGGAGGTGATATCCGCGATGAACGCCGCGCTCCTGCAAATCGAAAAAGAGGCAACCGATGAGCAACCTGCTGACTCGGCAAGAATACTCAGCTATCGCCGAGGGAATTGATTTTCCGCGGTCGGCATTCATCGATGGTCGCTACCGGCCGGGCAATGGCGCTTCGCTCGCATCGGTCAATCCAGCAACAGGCGATGTCATCTGCGAGATCGCAGCATGCAATAGCGATGACGTGGATTTCGCGGTCGGCAAAGCGCGGGAGGCGTTCGATGAAGGGCGCTGGTCAAAGCAGCATCCCTCAGCGCGCAAGGATGTGCTGATCCGATTGTGCAAACTCATGACTCGCAATCGGCGTGAGCTGGCGGTGATCGAGTCGCTGGAAAGCGGTAAGCCCATTCGCGATTGTGAAACGATCGACGTGCCGGAGGCCATCAACACGATCAAGTGGCATGCCGAGGCGACCGACAAGATCTATGATCAAGTCGCGCCAAGTGGCGAAGACGCACTCGCCATGGTGGTCCGCGAGCCCATAGGCGTTGTCGGCCTGGTTTTGCCCTGGAACTTTCCGTTGCTGATGCTCGCCTGGAAAATCGGTCCGTCTTTGGCAGCTGGCAATTCGGTGATCGTCAAGCCGGCGGAGCAGACCAGTCTGACCGCACTGCGGGTTGCGGAGTTGGCTTCTGAAGCCGGGCTGCCGCGCGGTGTTTTGCAGGTCTTGCCCGGAGATGGGCCAACCGTTGGTCAACCCATCGGGATGCACGCTGGTGTCGACATGGTGAGCTTTACCGGCTCAACAGAAACCGGCCGGCGTTTCTTGCGCTATGCGGCTGACAGCAACCTCAAGAAGACGGTGCTGGAATGCGGTGGCAAGAACCCTGCTGTCGTACTCTCTGATGCTGAGAACCTCGATCTCGTTGCAGAGCACGTCGTCAATGCAGCGTTCTGGAATATGGGTGAGAACTGTTCGGCCAACTCCCGTCTTATTGTGCACAAAGACGTCAAGGCACCTCTGCTCGACCGCATGCTTGCACGTGTCCGCGACTGGAAGACGGGTGACCCGCTTGAGCCGGGAAATCATCTCGGAGCCTTGATCGATAGTGAACATTGCCAGAAGGTCGCCGGCTACATCTCAGAAGCCGGCAGCACTCCGCTAACGGGAGGCAAGGTTGAAGGGAACTTCATTCAGCCGACAATTTTCGACAACGTCGATGCGCAAAGCGCGCTGGCCCGTGAAGAGGTATTCGGACCCATTCTCTCGGTCATCACAGCCGGTTCCGATGATGAAGCGATCCGTATTGCCAACGATACGTCCTATGGCCTGACGGCCAGCGTATTCACGGCCAACTCCAAACGGGCAATCCGCGCTGCACGCGAGTTGAAAGCCGGCACCGTGACGGTCAATTGCTATGGTGAGGGTGATATCACGACACCGTTTGGCGGATATAAGCAGTCCGGCTTTGGTGGTCGTGACAACTCTCTCCACGCCCACGATCAATACACGGAGATCAAAACAATCTGGCTGGATCTCAGTGATCCGGCATCGGGAGATCTCGTCCAATGACCGAAGCGGCAGTCGGTGAAAACACTGGGGGACGTGGCCGACGCGGTGGCCGTCAGGCGCGTCGCGAAGTTCGCACAGACAGAACGGCAACGATGTTGCCGGCACTAAAGCGCAATCTTCCTCTTGTCGAGCCCATGACGCTTGAGCAGATCGAGAAGATTGACGAAGCGTCGATGCGCATTCTGGAAGAGATTGGCGTCATCTTCCGTGATCCGGTCGCGCTGGAAGACTGGCGCAAGGCCGGCGCTGAAATCCGCGACGATGAGCGGGTGCACTTTGACCGCGGTCTGATCCGCGAGCTTATTGCTTCGATTCCGTCATCATTCACGTATCATGCACGTGACCCGGCCAAAAGCCTGCCGTTCGGTAATGATCATGCGATCTTTGTCCCGATGACGGGCGCACCATATCTGCGCGATCTTGATGATCAGCGCCGTGGGCCAACGCTTGATGATCTCGCGACGTTCCACAAGCTTGCGCATGTCTGCCCTGCCTTGCATTCCAGCGCGCATCATATCGTCGAGCCGATGGATCACGTCGTTGCGCATCGTCATCTTCGCATCACGTACTCCTCGATGAAGCACTCGGACAAGACGTTCATGGGCATGACGACCTCGCCCAAGAATGCCGAGGACGTCCTCGACATGTGCGCCATCCTCTTTGGCGACGACTTCATGGAAGGCCATCCTGTCGTCACCGGCAATTGCAATGGCAATTCACCCTTGGTTTGGGATGAAACAATGCTGGGCGCCATGCGCGCGTTTTGCCGGCGCAACCAACCTGTTCTGTGCTCGCCTTTTGTTCTCGGTGGTGCCAATACGCCGGCTTCGACGGCACCGGCAGTGGCACAGCTCAATGCCGAAGCTTTATCTGCGCTGGCCTACACACAGGTCGTGCGCAAGGGCTGCCCGGCGATTTACGGTCACTACCTTTCGACGGTTTCGATGGCTTCCGGTGCGCCGATGGCTGGTACACCCGAGATCAGCTTGATGAACTTCATGATTGGCCAGATGGCGCGCTACTACGATGTGCCGTGGCGCACGTCGAATACGCTGGGTGGTGCCAAGACGTTCGATGCACAGTCCGGCTACGAAAGCGCCTCTACTTTGATGGCGGTGATGTTGGCTGGTGCAAACTACCTCTGGCATTCAGCCGGTTGGAACGAAGCCGGCATGCATTGTTCGATCGCAAAGTTCGTCGTTGATGCCGAGCAATGTGCAATGGCCTATCGCATGACCGAAGGCGTACGCTGGGATGACTTCGACGAAGCCCTGGAAGCCGTCCGTGATATCGGACCAGGTGGACATTTCTTGGGCCATGAACACACCCAGAAGAACTTCCAACGCGCTTTCTTCATGCCGAAGCTGTTCGACAACAACTCCATTGAACAGTGGATTGCCGACGGCAGCAAAGAGATCAACACACGCGCCTTGGAAGAGGCGCGCGCCATGTTGGAGGCTTACGAAGAACCCAAACTCGATGCCGGCGTTGATGAGGCATTGCGCGACTACATTGCCCGACGTGAACGTGAGATCCCTGCGGTCGATGCGTTGAACAATGAGCACTAGCACAGCCGCCGCAGGACGGCTCTCAGGACGCAAAGCGCTCGTGACGGGCGCTGCTGGAGGTATCGGCCGGGCCATTGTTGACCGGTTGAGACGGGAAGGCGCCCGCATTGCTGTCGCGGACCAGGACGCCTCGCGTTTGGACGGAGACGTCAGCCTGCCCGGTAACCTGATGGACAAGCGCTATTGTGATCAACTACCGAAACAGGCAGCTGACGCACTGGGTGGTCTCGATATCCTGGTCAACAACGCGGGGATCATAAGGCGGGGTGAAATCACTGACGCCAGTGACGAAGACTACTCGGATAGCATGGCGATTAACGTGGAAGCACCATTTCGCCTGTGCCGTGCTGCGATTCCGATCATGGCGGCAAGCGGAGGTGGGGCTATCGTCAATACCGCTTCGTGCTGGGGCGTGCATCCCGGGCCCAAGCATCCTGTCTACATCATGTCAAAGGCAGCCGTTGCGTCACTCACGCAGTGTCTCGGTCGCGACCATGCGCACCAGGGCATACGCGTCAACGCTGTCTGCCCGAACGAAGTTGACACCGAGATGCTGCGATCCGGTTTTGCAGCTCGTGGCCTTGACGCAGAGCAGGGCATTGAACAGCTCGATGCCACCGTCCCATTGGGCCGGATTGCCCAGCCGGACGATGTCGCTGATGTCGTAGCCTTCCTTGCCAGTGACGACGCGCGCTACATGTGCGGCGCTCTCCTCGAAGTCAACGGGGGCAAGCCCGTCGGAT
>JBCDBQ010000667.1:0-4195 GCA_039183375.1 Pseudomonadota bacterium | reverse complement strand
TGGGGTATGGCACTTGCATCATACAGAGTATTCGCTGTTCGCAATGACTGGCCAATGGGCGAGCTACATGCCAACAAGCCGCTTGTTCCAGTTCTGCTCGGCGTGTTCTCCATAGCCATTGCAATTCTATTCGCGGCGTCGCGCCAGTATTGGACCGGCTTTGAACTCGATGGCTGGTGGATCTTCGTTGGTGGCTTGGTCTTCGCGTTCGTCTGGATCGGTATGATGCGGGTTGGTTCTCAGATTTCACTGTTCCTTGCGCCGCTGGCGACACTGGTGCTGACTATGGCCTGGATTAACACCCGCATTCCGCCAGATCTCTCCACCGAAACGTCATTCGTTCCAAATAGCTACGTCTACATCCCGCTACCTGAGCGGTCACCATTGCGCCTCAGTGATGCGCGTGTTCGTTACGTCGGCAGTGACCAAAGCCGCTAAGCCCCACCGGATCCTAACAAAGACTTCATCGGCCATCGCGCTGTTCTTCGGCGTCGATTGGTCCTTGTGTCTTGCCAGAACTCACCCCACGCCGTAGTTGATGATTGAACCTGGACGCCACGCTCCGCCTTGCGTGGCTATCGGGTTTGGATGGACAGCATCCGTCACGCTTTCTGAAGAGGGGATCTTCCATGGCCGTGCGTCGCCTACACCCAGAACAACCCGCTAATTTCGAGTTCAATGCAGAGAATCTGGCATGGGCCAAAGAGACGATCGCCAAGTATCCAGAAGGGCGTCAGGCATCAGCTGTTATTCCTCTGCTTTGGCGCGCCCAGGAGCAGCACGAAGGATGGCTTCCCGAGCCTGCGATCCGATACGTCGGCGAGATGCTCGACATGGCCTACATCCGCGTCTATGAGATTGCGACGTTCTACACGATGTTCCAACTCTCACCCGTTGGGAAGTTGGCCCATGTTCAGGTGTGCGGAACAACGCCGTGCATGCTTCGTGGCGCCGAAGATCTCGTGTCCGTTTGCAAGCGCCGCATAGCTGATACACCGCATAAACTATCTTCCGACGGCAACTTTTCTTGGGAAGAGGTCGAATGCCTCGGCGTTTGCGCGAATGCACCGATGGTCCAGATCTGGAAGGACACTTACGAAGATTTGACGCCTGAGCTGTTCGAGAAGGTGCTTGATGGATTTGCCAGTAGCAATCCACCCAAACCCGGCTCGCAGATCGGTCGCGTCGCCTCAAGCCCTGCAGGAGGACTGACGTCCCTCAAGGACGCGCCCTGACCGACCCGGTGGCCCGCCGTGCGATCACGGACCCGGCATCACGAACCCAACATCATCGACTGTGTCGACCCATCTGCTTGTCAGCTAGTAATCTGTGCCAATCTGCGCAGCCTCTCCGCTTGAACCGCGCCGAAACATGCTTACTGTGTCGCCAGTGACGGATCGCAGGACCTTTGGCATGCTCGCGGATAAAGACCGAATTTTTACGAATATATACGGTATTCACGATCCGAGCCTTAAAGGCGCTATGGCGCGTGGCTCATGGGACGGCACCAAGCAGCTAATTGAGCTTGGCCATGACGAGATTGTCGAGCGAATCAAAGCATCCGGCCTGCGCGGTCGCGGCGGTGCCGGTTTCCCCACTGGCCTCAAGTGGTCCTTTATGCCGAAGGAAGATGCACGGCCTTCCTATCTCGTCGTCAACGCAGACGAGTCAGAGCCGGGATCGTGTAAGGACCGTGAAATCTGCCGGCATGATCCGCATCACCTTGTGGAAGGCTGCCTGATTGCGTCTTTCGCCATGCGGGCCCACGCTTGCTACGTCTACTTTCGCGGCGAGTATATCCGCGAGCGCGAATCCTTTCAGCGCGCGGTGGATGAAGCCTATGAAGCCGGTTTGATCGGCAAGAACAACAAGAATGGCTGGGACTTCGATCTTTATGTCCACCACGGCGCTGGTGCATACATCTGCGGCGAAGAAACGGCTCTGCTTGAAAGTCTAGAGGGCAAGAAAGGCCAACCGCGCATGAAGCCGCCATTTCCGGCTGGCGCGGGTCTTTATGGTGCCCCAACAACGGTCAACAACGTCGAATCAATTGCCGTTGCCCCGACCATCCTGCGGCGCGGCGCGGAATGGTTTGCCGGGCTCGGTAAGCCAAACAACACAGGAACCAAGCTCTTCCAGATTTCAGGGCACGTTGAGCAGCCGTGCGTCGTGGAAGAGGAAATGGGCATCCCTATGCGCGAGCTCATCGAGCGCCACGCAGGTGGCGTCCGCGGCGGCTGGGATAATCTACTGGCAGTTATACCCGGCGGCTCCTCGGTGCCTTGTGTTCCGGGTACCATCTGTGACGAGCTGACCATGGATTTTGATACGCTGCAGAAGGCCAAGTCCGGCCTCGGTACCGCAGCGGTCATCGTGATGGACAAGTCAACCGATATCATCGCAGCCATCCGTAGGCTTTCGTACTTTTACAAACACGAGAGTTGCGGCCAGTGCACGCCCTGCCGTGAGGGTACAGGCTGGATGTGGCGTATGATGGAGCGGCTTGAGGCTGGAAAGGCCGACAAAAGTGAAATCGACATGCTGCTCGACGTCACCAAGCAGGTCGAAGGTCACACAATTTGCGCACTTGGTGATGCAGCCGCCTGGCCGATCCAGGGACTTGTGAGGCATTTCCGGCCCACGATCGAGGCACGCATCGAAGCTGCCCAGGCCGCCCAAGAAGCCGCTGAATAGAGACTTGAGAGGTCACCGCATCCAATAAATCACATCAGATTGTCGATCATAACACTGTGATAGCAGCGGATAATTCTCCAAAGCACCATTGGTCGCGCTGCCACCTCTTCCACTGCCAACCTGCGTAGCGTATACGGCTATTCGTAGTTGTAAGCTTGTCGCAGTACGCTCACGCAGACACTGGGAATGACATATGCCGAGAAAGCTCATCATCGATGGTGACGAGATCGAGGTAGAGGACGGAACAAGTCTTCTGCAGGCATGTGAGTTGGCCGGTCGCGAGATTCCCCGCTTCTGTTATCACGAACGCCTGTCGATCGCGGGCAATTGCCGGATGTGTCTGGTCCAGGTTGACGGCATGCCGAAACCTGTCGCCTCCTGCGCGATGAGCGTCAATGATCTCCGTCCGACGCGCGACGGCACACCCAATACGGTTGATACCCTATCGCCTCTCGTCAAAAAGGCGCGCGAAGGTGTCATGGAATTCCTATTGATCAACCATCCGCTGGATTGTCCGATTTGCGATCAAGGTGGTGAGTGCGATCTGCAGGACCAGGCCATGGCCTATGGTGTCGGCGGTACACGCTACGGGGAAAATAAGCGTGCCGTTGATGAAAAGCATCTCGGTCCGCTGATCAAAACGTCGATGACGCGTTGCATTCAGTGCACCCGCTGCGTCCGTTTCATGACCGAAGTTGCAGGCGTCGAGGAACTCGGAGCCATTGGCCGCGGCGAAGACATGGAGATTACGACATATCTCGAGCAGGGGATGATGTCGGAGCTGTCCGCCAACGTCGTTGACTTATGTCCGGTCGGTGCCCTGACGCATCGTCCTTGGGCGCACAATGCCCGTCCTTGGGAGTTGCGCAAAACAGAGTCAATCGACGTGATGGATGCGCTGGGTTCGGCTATCCGCGTCGACAGCCGTGGACGCGAAGTGATGCGCGTCCTGCCACGACTGAACGAGGACGTGAACGAGGAATGGATATCCGACAAGACGCGTCACGTTGCGGATGGACTGCGAACACAGCGGCTTGATCAGCCGTATCTCCGCAAGGACGGAAGTCTGCAACCAGTAGGCTGGAATGAGGCGCTCAGTGCAGTCGCAGAAAACCTGTCAGCTGCTACGCCGGATAAAGTCGGCGCCCTGGTTGGCGATCTTGCCGCGGCAGAAGAAATCTTCGCACTTAAGCACCTGATGCATCGGCTCGGTGTGAATAATACGGACTGCCGCCAGCACGGCGAAGCTCTTGATCCTGCTCTTGGGCGCGGATCTTACATTTTCAATGCCGGTATTGCTGCGATCGATGAAGCCGACGCAATCATGCTGATCGGCACCAATCCGCGAACAGAAGCAGCCGTCCTCAACGGCAGAATTAGAAAGCGTTGGAGTGCCGGTGGTCTATTGATCGGCGTGATCGGACAGCAGGAAGATCTTGGCTATCCGTACAACCACCTTGGCACCGGCGCAGATGCACTCGACCAATTCGTGAGCCATGGC
>JBCDBQ010000666.1:0-4209 GCA_039183375.1 Pseudomonadota bacterium | reverse complement strand
ACAGGGGCGCCGCTACCAAACCTGGTGGCGATACGCTCAGTTGGGCTGGTCATCGGCGACAACTGTCCCTAACAGACACAGATTGGCTGGTGCGCATTGGTCAAGCTGATGCTGCTAGCCAATTTTCAACGGGCTGCTAGTGTTTCTCGAGGATCCCTTTGGCGTGCACCGCAACGCTTTGCTGCCGTCGCTTGCACAGCGTCTGAACACCCCATTGGCGGCAGGCGAGGACACGACGAGCGTGGAAGCGCTCCTGGCGCTCATTCCTGCCATCGGGTTTTTGCGCGTGGATGCTACGACGGCAGGCGGTATCACAGCAGCCCTGTCGGCCAGTGAGGCGGCAGGCGCCATGGGTTGTTCGGTGCTGCCGCATGTTTTTCCCTCCCTGCATGCCCAGCTTGCCGGGGTATGTCCCGCGATTGATATGATCGAGTTCATTCCACAACAGACGGGTGCAGACCCAACTGGTCTACTCCTCGAGCGGGAACCAAAGATAGTCGACGGGCAGTGGCAGATAGACCAAGAGCCCGGTGCAGGCATGGCGCTAAACTGGGTCGGTGTCGAAAAGTACTCAGCAAGGGCTGAGACCATCGATTTTTGAGGAGGAGGTCAGGCTCTTGCCAGACGCTGAGGCAACGTCCAAACCGCGCGTGCAGTCTGCAGCGCGCGTGGTAGATATCTTGCAGGTCGTGGCGCGCGCCGGTGGCTCGGGTATATCGGCAAGTGCCATAAGCGAGAAGATCGGTGTGCCGCGGCAAGTGGTCTACCACCTCGCGCACACCTTGACCGAAGTCAACATGCTCAGGAAAGTGGGCCGAGGTTCCTATCTGCTGGGCATCGGCGTAGGCGCCTTAGCGCAGGGATTTCGCCGCCAAATGGGCAGCAGCGACCTAGTGAGCCGATACGCCGAGCGCGCGGCGGCTGCCACCGGCGAGACCGCCTACGTCGTCGGTTGGGTCGATGATGAAATCGTCGTGCTCGGCACTGCGCGTGGGGGCGGCACCATTCAAGTTGCCGAGATCCCAAAGGGCACCACGGGAGATGCGCACGCCCGTGCCAGCGGCAAGTTGCTGCTGGCCATGGCGAGCCAAGAAGAGTTGAGCCGCTATCTGGAGCACCACGCGTTCACTAAGCGCACCTCCAACACGATCACCTCCAGAGCCGCTCTGGATAAGGAGCTAAAACGTATCAGAGAGGAGTGGTTTGCAACGGACAACGAGGAGTACGAGCTTGGTTTGACCTGCCTCGCGGTGCCGCTTGGTGAAGTCCCCTCCACACTTGCCGTGGGCATTTCTGCACCAACGTCTCGGCTTCTGGAACACTTCGATACCCGCCTGAAGCAGCTGAGAAAGATCGCCTCTGAAGTATCATAATTTGATGTAAGTTTCTTTATTTGACATTCAGCAGGCTTCTGACCAACACTCCCTAGTCTCAGAGAGGGAGGTATGTATGGGTACAACGGCCCCGGACGCTGCCACGCCAGCAGATAACTTCCGACTCGATGCCTTCAAGCAGGTCGCCTTCATTCGGGCCTTTGAGGCCGCTGCTCAACAGCTATCGAAGGCCAGTCCTCCTGACATCGTGGGCTCGGTGCATCTGTGCGCTGGGCAGGAAGCCGTGCCGGTGGGCGCTCTGGCTGGCCTTCGCGAAGATGATCAGGTGATCTGTACCTATCGCGGGCATGGATGGGCATTGGCTGCCGGCGTCTCTCCGGAAGCGGCCATGGCCGAGCTGTGCCACCGCGAGTCCGGTCTCAACGGCGGTCGTGCCGGCTCTGCCTACATGATGGCACCTCACACGCGCTTCATCGGCGAGAACTCGATCGTGGGCGCGGGCACCGCCATCGCCTGCGGCGTGGCCCTCGCTAACGTTGCCAACGCCAACGACCGCCTCGTTATCGTGACCATTGGCGATGGCGCCCTGAACCAGGGCTCGGTGCATGAGGCAATGGCGTTCGCTGCCGTTCGCAAGCTGCCGGTGATCTTCGTCGTCGAGAACAACGGCTGGTCGGAGCTGACCGCGACGGCCGACATGTTCCATACGCAGCGCCTCGCAAGTCGATCCAGAGGCTATGGCATTTCCTCGGCCACGATCGATGGCAGCGATCCCGTCACGGTGCGCGACAGCGTGGCGCTCGCCGCTGAACACGTGCGATCCGGCCGAGGCCCGAGCATGCTCGAGATCAATGTGCCGCGGCTATGGGGGCACTACAATCGGGATATCGAGCACTACCGCTCCAAAGAGGATCGGGCGAACGCCGAAGCCAATGATCCGCTTACTCGCATTGCCGAGAAGCTGATGGCCGAAGGGATTTCAGCGCAGCAGATCGATGATCTGAAAATGGCCCAAGAGCGGCGCTTGGCTGAACTGGTAGAACGCGTACTTGTGATGCCAACACCCGATGCCAATACGGCAACTCTGCATGTGGTGGGGACGACAAACGAGGCTCGGCCCCGTGTGGTTGAGCGCAAGGAGATGACCGCCATTGCCGCGGTCAATTCGGCCTTGCGGCAGGAACTCGAAGCAGATCCGACTATTATCTTCTTTGGGGAAGATGTCGGTAAGGCAGGTGGTATCTTCGGTGCTGCGAAGAACCTGCAGCGTGAGTTTGGCGAAGACCGTGTGTTCGACACCCCCATCGCCGAAAACGCCATCCTGGGCAGTGCCGTCGGCGCAGCGCTCTCGGGTCTGCGTCCCGTCGCTGAAATCATGTGGGCTGACTTTATATTCGTGGCGCTCGACCAGGTGGTGAATCAGGCCGCAAACATTCGCTACCTAACCCATGGCCGGTCGACTGTCCCCATGGTCGTACGCACGCAGCAAGGCGCCACGCCTGGCTCATGCTCCCAGCACTCGCAGAGTATCGAGGCCATGCTGGCGCATATGCCCGGCGTAAAGGTCGCTGTCGTTGGGACACCTCAAGACCACTACGCGGTGCTGCGCGCTGCCATTCGTGACGAAGATCCCTGTGTCGTCATCGAGGCTAGGTCGTGCTATCCAATGAAGGGTGAAGTACTCATCACCGATGAGGCGGAGGCGGTCGGAAAAGCGCGGTTACGACGCGATGGCAGCGACATTCTCTTGGTCTCTTGGGGGCCGATGGCTAATCGTGCCGTTGATGCGGCTCAGCAACTGGATGCTGCTGGGATAAGCGCTTCGGTACTGGATCTTCGCTGGTTGTCGCCGCTCGACGTCGAGAGTCTTGACGCAGCATTGGATGCCTGCGGCGGTACGGCGCTCATCGTGCATGAGGCGGTGTTTACCGGTGGCTTCGGGGCGGAGATCGCCTGCACGATCCAGGAACGTCGCGCCAGGGCCGGAAAGGCAGCCGCTGTGCGGCGACTGGCGACACCAGACACCAGAATTCCCGCGTCGCCGGTACTGCAGAACGCGCTGATTCCAACGATCGATGACATTGCTGAAGCGGCGAAGGAGATGCTCGACGCGTGAAGCAGGTTCCAGTGCCGATGGCTTGCAGCGCTGGCTGGCGTAGGGTCATTGGCGTCCGCGGTTATCTGCGAGACTGTCAGTAGGTATATGCATTCGCCAATGCCGCGCGAATGTCTGTGCCAAGCGTGCCTTGAGGCCATCTTGGGTTTGCAATCGCGATCCTGCGCCACGGGCACAAGGCGCAAGAAGGCTGACCCGGTACATCCGATAGCGTGGTAACAAGGTCTCCGAACACCCGAGGCTGGTTGGAGTGAGCGATCAGCAAGGGCTCAGCTACGATCCAGCGATTGGCCATTCCACGCCGACAATCGCCCACTCCTCAGAGGCGTTGCATGACCTAGGCGTTTAGGAAGCCAACGCATCCGGCCTTTGCGTTCAATCGCATCGTGAGCTTAGTCAGCGCCGCAGCCCCTTAGGCGCTTGTGACGCCCAACCCAAATGCCCATCTGCAGGGCAATTTATATCACTATTTGATAATAGTATATTTATTTGACAATCTTGCATTCGAGTGCATATTCTCTCCGAGGTCTTCATTGGGGAGGGAATGATGACGAACTCGCACACACCAGCAGTCCAGACACTGCGTTCGGTTCTTATCTGCTCAGCTGGCCTGTCGGGCCTAGCAGCCCGTTGAAAATTGGCTAGCAGCATCAGCTTGACCAATGCGCACCAGCCAATCTGTGTCTGTTAGGGACAGTTGTCGCCGATGACCAGCCCAACTGAGCGTATCGCCACCAGGTTTGGTAGCGGCGCCCCTGT
>JBCDBQ010000665.1:0-4213 GCA_039183375.1 Pseudomonadota bacterium | reverse complement strand
GTTGAGCAAGGCAACTTGAAGTCGGCAAAAATCCAGCTCGATCTTGCAGAAACAGACCTGCAAAGAGCGATTCCGCTCGCCAAGCAGGGCACGGTTTCAAAGCGCACTCTGGATGATCGCCGCCTGCTGTCCGTGCAAAGATCACAGTCGGTGACGCAGATTGAGAACAATCTCAAAGTCTGGGAAGCCCGCAAGGTTCAGCAGGAAGCGTCGATCAAGCGGATCGAAACGACCGTTGAGCAGGCCAATCGCCGCCTGAAAGAAACACGCCTGCTTGCCCCGTTCGATGCCTACGTGACGGAGGTTGGCGCGCAAATCGGCCGGATGCTCAACGTCAACGACCGTGTCGCAACGCTGATCGATCGCAACTGGATCGACGCGAGGTTCAACCTGACGGATCAGCAGTTCGGTCGCCTTACGCGCGCCGGCGGCGGCCTGATCGGCCGGAAAGTCGAGGTCAAGTGGAACATCGGCCGCAAACCACTGGTCTACGACGCGGTTATTGAACGGATTGATGGCCGGGTTTCTTCAGAGACCGGCGGCGTGCAGGTGTTTGCCAAGATTTCGAACCCGCACGACGAAGTTGCGATCAGGCCCGGTATCTTTGTTGAGGTTCGTCTCAACGATGCCCAGTTCCAAAAAGTTGCCAAAGTCCCGGCGGAGGCCGTCTACGATGCCAAAACAGTTTATGTTGTGAGTGACGGCAAGCTCACCGGACGAGAGATCGCGATTGTTGGCCACGTCGAAGGTGGCCTGTTGATCGAAGGTGACATCAAAGACAATGACAAGATCCTATTGACCCGTCTGTCGCGCCCGGGCGATGGCGTTCGCGTCAAGGAGCGCCAAGACGATGGTGCTTAGGATCTCAGACAGCAATCCCGAGCGGCGCTCCGAGCCAGCAGAACCGGCTGGTTCGGCGCCGGGCAACGGTCTGATCTCTTTGTTTGCGCGTCACGGAACCGCTGCCAACCTGTTGATGCTGACATTGATCCTCATTGGGCTGTTCAGCCTGACCAGGCTCAATCGGCAATTTTTCCCGGATTTTGATGTCCCGGTCATTAACGTCACCGTCTCCTGGCCGGGGGCCAGCGCCGAGGACACCGAAAAGAGCATTCTGGATGTTCTGGAACCGGAACTCAGGTTCATCGATAGTGCTGAAAAGGTGCTATCCTATGCCCGCGAAGGGTCAGCTACGATCTCGCTGGAGTTCGCGCCGAATGCCGATATGCAAAAGGCCCAGAGTGATGTCGAGCAGGCCGTTGGCAACGTAACAACTCTGCCCGAAGACTCCGAAACACCCAAGGTGACACGGGTGACGGTGTTTGATCGCATTGCGCGCGTAACCGTGACCGGGCCGTTCACAGAAACCGTTCTCAAATCCTACGCCAAAAAGTTACGTGATGGCCTGCTTGCGAGTGGCATCGACAAGGTCGATCTCAGTGGGACAAGAGATGAAGAAATCTGGATTGAGCTGCGCGAAGCGGACCTGCGCCGGCTCAACATCAGTATTGATGAGGTCGCACAGAGAATTCGCGACAACACGCAGGACCAGCCGGCTGGCACACTTGACGGCGGCAGCGAGCTACAACTGCGCGCGAAAAGCGAGCGCAAAACGCCGGAGCAAATCGGCACGATTGAGATCAAGTCGCTCGCTTCAGGCGAAAAGATTTACCTGCGCGACATCGCCAAGGTGAACACCCGGTTCGAACGTGAAGGCAAAATCGGTCTTGCCCGCGGTGCCCGCGCGATCGACCTAGTCGTCAAGCGATCGCTGTCGGCGGATACCATCAAGACAATGGAGGCGCTTGAAACCTACCTCGATCAGGCGCGCAAGGAACTGCCACCGACACTCAACGTGACCGTCTATGATGTGACCGGCAAATTCGTTGAGCAACGCCTAGGAATCCTGGTTGAGAACGGCCTGATGGGGCTTGGCCTTGTCCTGTTGTTTTTGTTCATATTCCTCAACGCCCGCGTTGCATTCTGGACTGCTGCCGGCATCCCGATTGCAATGTTTGCAACACTTGGTGTCATGTACGCGACGGGCCAGAGCATCAACATGGTGTCGATGTTCGGGCTGATTATGATGCTCGGCATCATTGTCGACGATGCGATTGTTGTTGGCGAGCACACTGCGGCGTTGGAAGAACGCGGTATGTCCCGTGCTGATGCCTCGGAAGCCGGCGCCTTGCGCATGTTTGCTCCGGTAACGGCGGCGACGTTGACGACCGCTGCTGCCTTTCTGCCGATCTTTTTCATTGGCGACCGGATGGGCGACATCATGCGCGGCATTCCGTTGGTTGTGCTCGCTGCGCTGGTGGCCAGTCTGGTCGAGTGTTTCCTGATCCTTCCAGGTCACTTGCGACACGGACATACCAAAGGCCAGGGCCACAATCCCGGACGTATCCGACGTGCGATCGACGGCGGCTTCAACTGGTTTCGGGAGAGGCCGTTCCGAAAACTTGTGACGATTGCCTTCCGCTGGCGATACTCCTTGATCGCCGTCATGATTGCCTCGCTGATTATATCCGTTGGTGCGTTGGCCGGAGGCCGGGTCAAGTTCGTGTTCTTCCCGAATCTCGAATCTGAGAATGCACTCGCGTCAATTTACTTTGCTCCCGGCGTGCCGCGTCCGGAGCAGGTGAAGGCTGTGAACGAGATTGAAGCGGCGCTCTATCGTGTCGAAAAGGAACTTGTGGCGCAGTCGAAATCTAAGACTGACCAGGGCAAAACCGATGACAAGATTGTTGAAGCTTCGTTTGTTCTGCTCGGATCAGCTGGTCGCGCGAGCGGTAACAACCTCGCCGAAATCAACGCGCAGCTGACACCCAGTGAAGCGAGGAGCGTCCGCACGAAGTCTATTCTCAACGCCTGGCGAAAGGCTGTGCCACGCATTCCGGGGGTCGAACGCATTACGATCTTTGGACGCCGCGGTGGCCCACCTGGACGCGACGTCGATGTGCGCTTGCAGAACGGCTCTGTTGATGTCCTCAAGCGGGCGGCTGAAGAGCTAAAGGATCGCCTGACAGCCATTGCCGGTGCCAGTGCCATCGGTGATGACTTGCCATACGGCAAGCAGGAGCTGGTTTTCTCACTCACTCCGCGTGGAACGGCGCTCGGCTTTACGGGCAGTTCGGTTGGCCGGCAGGTCCGCAATGCCTTCGAAGGCGCAATTGCAACCCGCTTCGCCCGCGGCGATGAGGAGATCACGGTGCGCGTACTGCGTGAACAGGAGAACACCGGTCTCACAGCGCTTCAGGCCATGTACCTTCGAACACCGGCAGGCGCGCGGGTTCCATTGCTTGATGTGGTCGATATCTCTGAACGCCAGACTTTCTCTGTAGTTCAGCGGCGCGAAGGCATACGGACCGTCGCTGTCACCGCGGATCTAGACGATACAGTAACAACGCCGACGGATGTGGTGGCGCAGTTGGAACGCGATGTGATGCCCCAACTCGCGGAAAAGTACGGCATTACCTATCGCTATAGCGGCAAGGACGAAGAACGAGGCAAGGCGTTTGCCGACCTCGGTTCCGGTTCACTGCTGGCCTTTGCGCTCATCTACATCATCCTGGCCTGGGTATTCTCGAGCTACGGGACGCCGCTCGCCGTGATGGCGATCATTCCATTTGGGTTCGTGGGCGCGGTCGCCGGCCACTACGTGATGGGATACAATCTGACATTGCCATCACTGATCGGACTGCTCGGTCTGAGCGGGATCCTGGTGAACGACTCGATTGTGCTCGTGAGCAGATTGCAGGAGCGCATCCGGCTCGGCGAATCACTCGAATCAGCATCTATTAACGCTGCCTGCGATCGATTGAGGGCCGTTTTGTTGACATCGTTAACAACTGTTGGCGGCTTAACCCCCCTGATGTTTGAAACCAGCCGGCAGGCTCAGTTCCTCATCCCGCTTGCCATCACGATTGTCTTCGGGTTGGCGACGGCGACGCTGATCGTTCTTGTGCTGGTGCCCTGTTTGATTGGGCTGGGCCACGATTTTGGACGGATGGGGCGCTTCGTAATGGGCCTCTACATGCGCCCGAAAACGGAGCCGCAACCAGCCGGTGCCAACCTTCCAACTGTGCCTTCAAGATAACTTTTCACAATTCAGCGTTAAAGTTTTGATGCCAGCATGAAACTTCTGAATTGCAATTGATTATGTCTTGCGTATCAATTCGATGACACGCTTCCGGTTGAAGGGCTGGCGCAT
>JBCDBQ010000664.1:0-4216 GCA_039183375.1 Pseudomonadota bacterium | reverse complement strand
GGTCGTCGAGCCGGATTACAGGCCGAGCCAGGCGTCAACGCGCTTGGAGTTTGCCTTGACCCAATCCTTAGCGACATCAGCCGGCTTACGTCCTTTGGCTGCAACCTGGAACGCCAGATTGCTGACGTCGTCGGCTGTGAGTTTGAAGCGCTCAAAGAATTCCGTGATGGCGGGTGAGCGACCCTTCAGAGACTTCGACCAGGCGATCTGAACGTTCTTCAGTGCGTCTTTGGTTGCCACTTTGGACTTCTTGAACCAGTCAGGGCTGTCAGATGGCTGCACCATGACGTACTTGGCTGGGTCGTACTTTGGCTCGCTCAACATGTAGATGTCGAACTGGAACCAGATGGCGTGTGGCTTATAGCAGTAAAAGGCATAGCCTTCGTTCTTTGTGATGGAGTCCTTCACGCGGGCTGTCTTGACGCTCTCTTCGGCGCGGACCGGCTCGATGAAGTCCATCAGACCATAGTCTCGGACTTTGACTTGGTTGACGTTGGCGGATGCCCAACCGGGTGCTCCAATCCACATTTCACCTTTGCCATTGCCGTCACTGTCCATTTTCTTGGCAACGTCCGGGCGGCCGAGGTCTGCGATATCGGTGATCTTATTGGCTTCGCCAAACTTCTTCGAAACGCAGAAGCCCTGATTGCCTTCATATGGGTTCTTGGACAGCGTCACCGTTTTCTTGCCGTCAACGTACTTCTTGGTGAAGCTTTCCTGGTTAGGCAGCCAAACGTCCGGATGGACATCGATTTCGCCTTTGCCCTGGTCCATGGCCTGGAAAATAGTTGCGTTGTTGCCTGGGACAAGACCGGCTTTGCCGCCAATTCTCGTCTCAACGACTTCCTTGAGGACGTGAGCAATCGCTTGTGCGCCGGTCCACGAGGGCACACCAATATTGACCTTCTCGGCGCTCAACGCCGGGGTGGCGCTGATGCCGATTGCTGCCGCTATGGCAACTGCTTTGATCGTGTACTTCACTTTGGTCTCCTTCGGTTTAGACGCTAGAGTTCGTGTTCTTACTATTCCGTTTTTACGGAATTGATGTGGCTCTCGTAGGCAAATAAAGCAGCTGACCCGCCTGTGTGGAGGAACAGGACATTGTCTGATGGTTTGAAAAAGCCTGCCCGCACTAACCCAATCAGACCTGCAAACCCTTTTCCAGTGTAAACAGGGTCTAGCAGTAGTCCTTCTTGGCGGGCTGCCAGAGAGATGGCTTCCAGTGTCGAGTCTGCGGGAACGCCATATCCGGCCCCGACATAACCATCATCAACAATGATCTGATCTGCCGAAACCGGTTCGGCCCCGAGCTTGCCGAGTGTCCTGTTGGTGAGATCATGTACGGCTGCGATTTGTTTGGCCTGGGGCTGGCGCGTGCTGATCCCCATGACCGGCAAGGCGAACTGCATGGCATTGAAGCCGGCGACCAAGCCGGCATGCGTGCCCGTACTACCCGTCGCCATCACCAGCCAGTCAAACGTTTGATCCATTTCTCGGGATTGCCGAGCGATTTCCATCGCGCAGGAGACATAGCCGAGAGCACCGATTTCGTTCGAGCCGCCACCCGGTATGAAGTAAGGCCGCGCGCCTTCTTTGCGGAGCCGCTCAGTCACAAGTTGCGCTTCGCGGTTCATATCTATTCCGCCGGGTCGGAGCTCCAGGGATGCTCCGAACAACTCGTCGAGAAGGACATTGCCGTTAGCGTTGTAGTTTTCGGGAGCATCGGCCAAGCGCTGTTCGAGCAGTCCGTGGCACTTGAGACCAACACGACAAGCTGCGGCGGCTGTCTGGCGGACGTGGTTCGATTGCACGGCACCTTGTGTCACAAGCATATCCGCGCCCTGGTCGAGGGCATCGCCAACAAGAAACTCAAGTTTTCTGGTCTTGTTACCGCCTGATGCCAATCCGGTGCAGTCGTCGCGCTTGATGAAAAGCTTTGGCCCGCCGAGGTACTTGGTCATTCGCTCCATGGGCTCAATCGGCGTCGGTTGGTGACACAGATGCACGCGCGGAAAGCGGTTCAGGTCCAGTTCGGTGTTGGATGCAGCGGTAGCAGTCATCGCGCTCATGCAGTTCTCCGTCTTAGCCAGGCGATCTTGCTTAACCTTGCGCAATTGATGCATTGCATCCAATGCGATGTTTGATTAGCATCATGCAAAATTTGCATAATGTTGGGTGGCGATGGACGTCGTCTGGTTCAAGGATCTTCGCCAGCTGGCGAACGAGGGGAATTTTTCGCGGGCGGCGCAGCTGGCCAGTATCAGCCAGCCTGCCTTCAGCCGCCGGATCAAGGCGCTTGAAGACTGGGTCGGCACCGAACTGGTCGACCGCTCGACCCAACCTGTCCGTCTGACGGCAGCCGGCCAGCAAATGCTTGAAGCCGGAGAGCAGGCGCTCGATCGGATTGAAGTTGAGCGTTCGCAAATCCGCGAAGCGCTCTCGTTGGCCGACCGGTCAGTGATCACATTCGGTGCACAACACTCCATCGCCTGGCGCTTTTTTCCGACCTGGTTGCAAAAGCTCGAGACAGACTTTGGTCCCCTCGTTTCCAGGCTGCGGGCCGATGACCTGCCGAATTGCTTTTCAGATCTGCAAAAGAACGAAGTGAATTTCGTCGTGTCATATGCGAGCGATGCATCGGATCACCTCAACCTTTTGCCACGGCACGAGTCTCTCGTGGTCGGTAAGGACGTGCTGGTGCCGGTCTGTAAGGCCCGCGTCGATGGCGGTCCTATGTTTGATATCGACGACAGTCTGAGCGGGCGTATCCCGGTCCTTCAGTTCGGCGACACGACACCGATCGGTCGCTATATCCGCCCGCTTTTGCATTCGCGCCGGCTGAAGGGGCGCGTTGATGTCGTCTACGAGAATTCCATGGTGGGGGCGTTGCGCATCAGGGCAAGAGATGGCGACGGCGTTGCCTGGCTGCCGCGCAGTCTGGTCATGCCGGATTTGGAGGCGGGCTACCTTGCGTTGGCAGGCCGTTATAACTGGTCAATAAAACTCGATGTCCGGATCTATCGTCTGAGAAAACAGAGCAACCATATCACACAGAAGATCTGGACGTTCCTGGAGCAACAACAGGTGTCTTCCAAGGCATCGGGTTAGCGTGACACAAGCTCCAGACCACGCGAACATCGAACCAAATTCCCTTTCTCTGCGACCTATGAATATGTTTTCAGCAGCAGGGATTGCATCGCTATGCCATCGAACCTTTTTCACGTGCCGAGTTACAAACGCATACTGCCGGCGGTGATGCTCGGCATGTTGGCGATGATCAACATGACACATAGTGCAATGGCTAGTGTGCAGTGTCGGACCCTGCAGGCTGTCTCTAATCGCGCGACAGTTGCTGAAGCCCGCGCCAATGTGATCCATTCTCTCGAAATGCAACGGCGGCGCTATGGCTTAGCCTCATTGATCGGCAAACGCATTCGCTGCGGAAATGGTGGCCATGTCAATGGAATGAGACTGCATGAGTGTTATGCCAGGGCACAGGCATGCACAGCGCGCGGTGCCAGGCCGATGAGGCGCTATCCTCGGCGCGGGAGATGGCTGCGCTAACTGTGGGGAAACCTGTCGCCCTATCTGCTGATACGAATGATCTGGATTAAGCGACAGGAAAATGATCCGGCAATTGCGTGACTTTGCGAAACGGTCTATCAGCGGCTGAAGTATCACTTTGGTTGATCACAAGATAAACGCGATCGATGGAAGCTTATGCGTATGGCGGCAAACCTATTGGTCGGTCGTCATGTTCGCGCGTTCCGGTTGCCGCTTGTGGCTACCAAGTGTTTTGAGTGCTTGCTGACTCACTTGGATACTTCGCATGGATGCCAATACTTATTTTGCAATTGGGATAGTTGCGGGCCTACTCCTCATCTTTGAAGGAGTGAGCCTGCGCGGCAACGGTGGCCGTCTGACGTCGCTTATCGGCGTTCTTACGGTTGTCGAACTCGGATGGCTCGTTCTCTGCATCTATGTCCTGTTGCAGACTGAACTGCCCGGTTGGACAACTCTCATACCAGCTGCATACCTCGCCTATTTTGTGATCGCGGCCTGGCACTTCAGCCGTGTCGCCAACTTCGACGAGACAACCGAGTTCTCAGACATTCGGATTCCAATGTCCTTTGCCATGCTGGAGATCTACACTGGTGCCGGACTTGTTGTCTTGTGTGGTCTGGCCTGGGTGCAATTCGCTGAGCAATTGGCCCGC
>JBCDBQ010000663.1:0-4221 GCA_039183375.1 Pseudomonadota bacterium | reverse complement strand
CTTTCGGGTCACACTCATGAAAGCGCTGCACGATTTGGAAAGCATCGGATCACGCGCCGATAGTATCGAAGCGCTGACCTACATTCTTGCCGCGTGGGAGGAGGGTTGCGACGCAGGACTGGCGACCGAGCTTCTCGCTTATGCAGCCCTCTACACCGCCCTTGCTGATCTCGTGGATAAGTTCGGCGAAGACAATGTTGCATCCCTGGTAGAGGGCCTCAGCCGCCGCGTTCGGACAGGTGAGTTCACACTGTTTGAAACCTGCCAGTAGTGTTTCCAGCGACGAGCTAGCCCCACTTATCAGCCGGTTTGATCTTTACTGATCGCGACGATATCAGCCTCGGCCTAGATTGATATCATCGCAAAGCCCATCTTCTTGAGCCAGATTTCCCCAACAAGGACGGCACCGAAGCCGACCAGCAGGATACCTGCGCCCAGATTGATAGCCCTCAAACTGGAGCCATCGAACCGATCCCGGAAGTGACTGGCAATCAGCGACAAGAAGATCCACCAGGCCAGACTGCCGGCAGCAATCGCGGCGACGAGAAACAACGCATCGATATAGCCGCGGATCGAGACAAAACTCCCAATCCCTCCGAAAATCGCGAACAGCCCCAGAACCGCGCCAGGATTGGTAACGGTCAAAAGAAACGTTTTCGGAATATCACTCCAGTACGACCAGAACGTTGCTAGGCCGGAACCAGGATCTGAACTTGTGATTTCCGGACGCCGCATAAGCAGGCGAAGTCCGAATAGGACAAGTACGGCCCCGCCGATCAATTGGATCCAGCCGCGATGGGTCTGAACGGCACCTGAAATATACCCGACACCAAGGCTGGCGCTCAGCGCAATAAGAGCATCACCTAAAACTGCCCCAGAACCCGCTGCCACACCACCCCAGAAGCCACGTTCAAGGGCACGTTGGATACAGAGCACGTTGACAGGACCCACCGGCGCCGCCACCAGTACGCCGATGGCGAGACCAACTGGAATGACCAGCGGGTTCGGTATGTAGTCAAACAGCAATCAAAGCCCCATTCATGCGCAGCGCTCAGACGAACGCACCTCCGTGCCGCTCATGACCCTTCTGCACCAAGGTCAGAAAAGCTCGCAAGGGGCATAAGCCCGTCGTCCCCATTTCAAACAGCCCACCGCGTGGCATTCAGTATAACCAACCACATTCATTGCGCGTTTATGCTATCAAATCGATCACACATGAGAACGGGAAGCGATGCTTCCTGCAACCGATGAGACTTCGCCCAATAATGTCGACAATTCTCAGCCGTGCCCGCCTGCTCTGTCTAATTCTCTCAGCGATATTGTTGATCAGCCAGCTATCGACCACTTTGCAGATCGACGAAGCGATTGCTGCCAAGCCAAAGAAGCCTCAATCAACCGTCATCGTTGAGGCCGACACTGAGAAACTACCGGTTCAAGTGGCGGAAATGCACGAAGCCATCCTTGCCGCCGCCCAGTCTGGCAGGATCAAAGAGCTGCTCGTGCCCATACAGTGGAATGAATTGCGTCCGAACTTCGGTAAAATTGATGCCTCAGACGCGATCCCAGCTTTCAAAAAGCTGTCCGTTGATGGAGACGGCAAAGAGATCCTGGCCATTCTCACCAAGCTTCTCGAAATGCCATATGCGGTCATCAGACAAGGACGCGATATCGAGAACAACAAGATCTACGTCTGGCCTTACCTGGCGGAGCTCCCTCTCAAGAAGCTCAAGCCCGAGCAGGATGTTCAGCTCCTGCAAATTGTTCCACGAGCCGACTACAAGTCTATGAAAGAAAGTGGAAAATACTCGTATTGGCGTCTCGCCATCGGAGCTGATGGCACCTGGCACGAGTTCCTAAAGCCAGAGCGATAAACAGCTGACAAACAAAGCGACATGCTGATTGCTCATTCGGAAAACAATTAAAACAGCGTCGCAACTATTGGTCGCAAGCCCCTATTTATCCTTAAGCAAAATCGATATGCGATGGGAGTTTAAAACGGGGAACAAGTGTCATGTTTCGTATCGCGTCTGTCGCACTATTCACGATTGCTATCGCACAGCCGGCCTGGGCCGACACTGCACTCGAAGACCACATGCCGGTTGAGCAGTGGTCCAACTACCGCAAGAAGAAGCCAATCCGCTATCGCGCTTCGACCGCACCGCGAACGTCTTCAAGCCAGAGCCAACTCAACCAAGGCAATAAGAAGAAGTGGGTCGGCGGACCGAAGCCGAAGATTTCAGCCGCTGCACCGTCCACTGTGCGCTTCAGGTCTGGATACGGCAAAGGCACCATTATTATCGACACCAGCAGCCGTCGGCTCTTCTACGTGCTGTCTAGCGCGAAGGCCTACAGCTATCCAATTGCGGTTGGTCGCGCAGGGTTCCAATGGACAGGCCAGAAGCGCATTACCAACGTCAAGAGCTGGCCAACCTGGCGCCCGCCTGCTGAGATGCGCAAGCGACAACCCAAACTACCGGTCGTTATGAGCGGCGGTATCTATAACCCGCTGGGCGCCAAGGCCCTCTACCTTGGCTCAACGCTCTATCGCATTCACGGAACGGCCAATGCCAAGTCGATTGGCACCGCGTCATCATCCGGATGCTTCCGCATGCACAACAAGCACGTTGTCCATCTCGCGCAACGCGCTGGCATCGGCACACGGGTTGTTGTTCTTCGCAAGCTGCCAAAATCGATCGCAGCCAGCATCAAAGGCGAAAGACGCCGCAAGCGAAGCTAATATGTCTTAAGATCGATCATCGACCGAATTGGCCGGCTTCCTGGAGCGCCGGCCTTTTCATTTCCGGTTAGCCACCTTCCCAAAAGCGAACCGGTTCTCCGTTAGCTGGCAGACCGATCTCACCATCCCACATCACACGGCGGCCGCGAATAATGGTGCCCTGAGCAGCGCCCGTTAGCGAGACGCCATCAAATGGTGTCCAGCCGCAAACACTCTCGATCCAATTATTCGTCACCGTCCATTTGCGCTTGAGATCGACAACCGTGAAATCCGCATCATTGCCAACCGCGATCCGGCCCTTGTTCGCCATGCCGAAAATTCTTTGCGGTCCATGGCTCGTCAGATCCACCAAGCGTTCCAAGGACAAACGCCCTGCATTAACGTGATCGAGCATCACAGGAACCAGCGTCTGCACGCCCGTCATGCCTGAGTGCGAACCGGGATAGGCATGCTCCTTTTCCTCGCGCGTATGCGGCGCGTGGTCTGAACCCAGGACATCGACGGTCCCATCCTGGATCGCCTGCCATATCCGCGCCTGGTGCGCAGCGTCCCTCACCGGCGGGTTCATCTGGGCAAACGTCCCGAGGCGCTCATAGCACTCGGGCGCGACCAGCGTCAGGTGGTTGGGCGTCACCTCCACCGTTGCCCACGTTTTATGGTCCTTGAGAAAATCCATCTCATCACCGGTCGAAATATGCAGCACATGCACCCGTCGACGATGCTTCTCAGCCAAGCCAACCAAGCGCCGCGTCGCAATCAGGGCCGCTTCCGGGTCCCGCCACTCGGGATGCGAGGTCGGATCGCCTGCCCGTCGCACACCTTCGCGCGCAATCAGCCTGTCCTCATCTTCGGCATGGAACGCCGCACGCCGCCCAAGCATGGCAATGATTTTGTCAAGCGAGGCCTCGTCATCGACCAACAGGTTGCCCGTTGATGAGCCCATGAAAACTTTGATCCCGGCGGATGACTCGAGCTTCTCCAACTTCGGGATGTCATCGATGTTCTCACGCGTGCCGCCCACGTAGAACGCAAAGTCGCAGAACATCCGGTGGCGCGCCCGGGATACCTTATCTGCCAAGGTTTCTTCCGTGGTCGTCAACGGCACAGTGTTCGGCATCTCGAAGACAGCCGTAACGCCTCCCATCACCGCCGCCCGGCTTCCGGTTTCGAGATTTTCCTTGTGATCGAGGCCAGGCTCTCTGAAGTGCACCTGGCTGTCGATCACACCTGGCAGGACGTGAAGGCCTTTGCAATCGATCTCATCCGCAGCGCTTGCGTTGTCTATTCCTCCGATCGCTGCGATTTGGCCATCACGCACGCCGACATCGCGCGCACCGGTCCCGTCGTGATTGACCACAGTGCCGCCGCGCAGGATCAAATCAAAAACTTCAGCCATATCTTGTCCTCTCCGACCGTCGTGTCAGCTTGTGCACCATACCCACCGCCGGCTTGCCAGTCATGAGCGCGCATCCTACTTAGGAGCT
>JBCDBQ010000662.1:0-4226 GCA_039183375.1 Pseudomonadota bacterium | reverse complement strand
TCACCAACTGCGATTAAAGCCCTCAAACTGCATCGGGATCTTCTTGATGTCCTGCAGCACATCCTTCGGGATTGCAGGTCGCTTGTCGGCCGACGTGCTGGCATACACTGCATCTGAGACACCGCCAAAGCGCTCTTCGATTGCGCTTGAAATTTGGTCATAGCGACCGACGGCAGTGAATAGGCGGACGACGTCGTCGCTGATCTCAGCGGCGATCTTGTCCCACTGACCGTCCTTTGTCATTTGATTGAGCTTGCGGCCGAGATCACCGAGGCCATGGTGTTCAAACACTGGCCAGTAGCCTGGTGTCGATCCATAGAACGCCACGCGATAGCGAACCCACTCAACCATTTGTTCAACGTCATCATCGGTTTCACCGGTCGCGACAAAGCCGCCACCGGTGACTTCAAAGTTTTCCCGCTTGCGGCCGGTCTTCTCCATGCCTTGCCTGATCAACGGCATCGCGACCTCCTCGGCATAGGCACGCGTGCAGAACGGATGAAGCCTGACACCATCGCAGGCTTCGCCGGATAGCCGCAACGAGTGCTCACCAACAGCTGCAATTGTAATCGGAACCGGTGGTTGCGACGTCGACGGCGGGACAAAGTTCGGGATCATCAAGGTGAACGTATAATGCTTACCCTCGAAACGCAGGCGCTCACCGGTTTCCCATGATCGCCAGATGGCGCGCAGAGCATTGACATACTCACGCATGCGCGGAACCGGCGGCGACCACGGCACGGAGAACCGCTTCTCGTTGTGCGGTTTGATCTGTGGTCCGAGGCCAAGCACGAAGCGCCCCTTGCTGGCCAACTGCAGATCCCAGCTAACGTTGGCGACCACCATCGGGCTGCGCGGAAAGGCGATCGCAACCCCTGGCCCAAGCTCTACCTTCTCAGTAGCGACGGCTGCCACGGCCAAAGCCAGAAATGGCTCGTGCTTGTTCTCCATCGTCATGAGCATATCGAAGCCGGCGTCTTCGGCAGCCTTGGCGGCGTTTGGCACCGCACCTAAATCGCTCTGCGGCAGGGTCTGAATGATTTTCATTGTTCGTTATCCCTTGGTGGGCGGTTCCTCATGCGTAATCAGTTGGTCGCGCTGCAACCGTTCGATGTCGTCATCGCTCAGTCCGCTTTCGCGCAGTATCTCTCGGTTCTGCTCTCCCAGCAGAGGTGTCGGGAGAATGTTGGTATCGTGAAACTCGCCTTGACCGATGTAACGGCATACGGCGGTCAATCTTCCTGCCGTCGCATGTGGCTTGGTGACCGCCCAGCCGTTGAGCTTGGACATCGGATCGTTGAAGAAGGCTTCGCTTTGAGCGGCAGCAACAGGCGCGCAGGGAACGCCCGCTGCAACCAATTGCTCTTCAACTTTCTGGCTCGATAAAGCGGCAAACCGGGTTGCCACCTGATGTGCGGCTGCGCTTTCGTTGGGATGGTCGTCACCTGTTCGGATCAACATCGCGACATCCAGCTCTTCGCAGGATAATGCTTTCAGCATGGCAGCTTGTTTCTCGAGGCCGTCTGCTGTCACGTAGATGAAACCGTCTGCCGTTTGATAGATCCGATGGAACGGGTTGGGGCCAAACTGCTGCTTGTCGGCGAGTTCACGATTGGGGCGACCGTCATAGCGCGTAAACCACTCCGAACTCAGCAGTATGCCGCCATCGAGCAGATTAACTTCGACACGTTGTCCTTTGGCGTTGCCGCGGGCGCGGGCAAACAGCGACAGGACAATGCCAAAGGCCGTCATTGTTCCTGTCGTGAAATCTGTCGGCGCGAGCTGTGCCGGGAAGGATGGCGGGTTGCCCTCACCACCTTGCGCGCGCTCCAGCCCCATGTAGGCCTGAGCCAACGGATCAATGCCAGGACGATGGGCATAAGGCCCGGTAAACCCATAGCCACTGATCTGTGCCTCGATCAGGTTTTCGTCGACCGCGTTGCCGATACCCATGCGCGCCGTCGCGCCCGGTCGCAGGTTGGCCAGCATTGCATCACACGTCGCGGCAATCTTCTGGACGATTTCCTTGCCCTCGGGCTTGGATGTATCGACCGCGATGGAGCGCTTGCCATAGTTGACGCTGTAGAAGTAGGTCCGTCCAATAGGTCGAGAAATGTCGCCAGTTGGCGGCTCCAGCTTCATGACGTCAGCACCAAGATCCGCCAGCAGACGTCCGGCGATAGGCCCGGCGATGAGATTGGTGATCTCCAAAACCCGGACGCCGGATAGCGGCATATGGAAATCAGTTTCGATGTTCTGAAGTGTCCCTGGGTCCGCTCGTTGCGCCGACCAATCCACCGTTGGGCTCTGTTGCGCAGCTCTTGGACGAGGCATCTGGCCTGGCGTAGCGCTCAGTTTGACCGGTACGCCCATCTGCTGAATTGTTCCAAGCTCGGGATCATTCAGTCCGACCACCATTTCGTTGTGACGGACCTGTTGATCGTCCATGCCATCATCGGTGGTTTGCGAGCGCGCAAACGGTATGTCGTTGGCTTCGAAGTCAGATGACCAGTCCGCCGCGGTGCGCGTCAGCATCACCTCCGTTACCCGCTTACGGAGATAGGTGTCAGCTTCGGGTGTTTGCGGATTGTGACCCTGGCCGTAAACCGGGTCATTGATGATGTCGCCGAGTCCCATCAGGTCCGCGGCCCGCGCAATAAACCCCGGATGTACGCAGCCGAGCTGGATCCATTCCTGATCCGCACACTCGTAGACGCTGTAGAACGGGGCACTGCCGAATGGATTGGTTTGGAAAACGTGCGGGGCTAGATGATCGCTCAACACCTTTGGATGGTAGAGCAGCGCGCCTGACACGAGAGACGTTGAGACGTGGCGTCCGCGCCCCGTCCTCTCGCGCGCATATAGGCCGGAAGCGACGGCTAATGCTGCCAGAACACCTGCGCCAGCACTCGGCAGCGGATGAATGCAATGAACCGGCGGCGATCCGCGGAAGGCTGGCAGGCCGGACAGAACGCCCGTACGAGCGAGCACCAGATCATCAATCTGCGGGTGATCCTTCAGCGGGCCGTGCTCGCCGTAGGCGGTAATAGAGCAGGCTATGATACGCGGGTTGATCTGTTCGAGCGTTCGCCATTGCAAATGAGCCGGACGCGCGCCTGGTGCGCAGTCCTCGACAATGACATCTGCCGCTCTAACGAGTTGATCGTGTTTTGCTGCATCACCCGCTTGATCGAGAACAACAGCCTTGCCGCGATCCCAGACACGGAAACCGTCGCCTCGATGCAGCTGCGCCTCATCGTCAATGACCCGCACAACATCAGCGCCATGGTCCGCGAGGAACATGGTCGCCAAGGCGCCTGCGCGATGCCTGGTGAAATCAATGACGCGTATACCGTCCAGTGCGCTTGCCATAGATGTCTGTGTTCCCGATCCAGGGTTCAGCTGCTTTGTTGCGCCACCACTACTGCTTTTTCTTTTCCTCGTAGAGCGCGCGGACGTAGGAGTATGCGCCGGGCGAGCCATCCACCAGGATGCTCTCGCCGCTCAGGTAACCCGCACAATCAGAAGCCGCGAATGCAATGACGTTAGCAATTTGCTCCGGCGTTCCCCATTGTGCGCCAGTGGGCAACTTTTCGGCCTCCAACTTGTCGCGCACCTGGTTCGCCTCCTGCTCCTTGAGCTCGCGTCCATGGGCTTCGCGCTCCCACTTGCCGAACCGGTCCGGCGTCATGACGACACCCGGAACAACGCAGACAACCCGAATTTTGTGCGGCTTCAGTTCTTCTGCGAGATCAGAAGAAAAACGAACCTCTGCGGCTTTGGCCGGCCCGGTGCATGTCGATCCGGGAGGATAGGCGGTCCGCACTGCCGTCCGGCCAGACACGTTGATCACTACGCCGCCGCCGCGCTCGATCATGGACGGCACAATGCGTTGCGTCAGTCTGAATTGGGCAAAGAAGTTGATCGCCATGCCGTGCAGCAAGTCTTCATCCGTGACTTCGAGGAAAGGCTTGTAAGTGCCGGTCCCGGCGTTATTGACCAAGATATCGGCGCCGCCGTATTTGTTTGTGACGTGAGCTGCCAGACGATCAATATCTTCAAGTTTGGTGACATCGGCCTCGACAGGATCAACGCCAATACTTGCGGCAGCGGTCTTCAAATGCTCGGGCCGGCGCGCTGCAATCACGACCTTAGCACCCTCTTTGACGAGCAGCTCGGCGGTTGCAAGTCCGATGCCTCGGCTGCCGCCGGTCACAACCGCGACT
>JBCDBQ010000661.1:0-4230 GCA_039183375.1 Pseudomonadota bacterium | reverse complement strand
TCTCACCAATCGCTGCCTCTACTGTCAGCCTGTAGATCCAAAGAGGGTCCTGGAGCGACCAGCTGCGAAAATCAAATACGAAGGCCATCATCAAATCAGCTTCTCTGAGTTTCGAGAGAGCACGAAGGACTTCATCGCGGCTGAGATCCTTGGCGAAAATTGCGAGCCAGAGTAGTTCTAGAACAACCGTGCGTCTTTCTACTCCGTCCAAGCTTCCGGCTAGTCGGACAGGAAGTTGCACACAACCAAAGCGCAAACCGCACCGACGAGCTGCGCGATGATAAACATCGGGACGTGGGCTGGATCGATACCGGCGAACGTATCCGACAATCCTCGCGCGATTGTCACGGCAGGGTTAGCAAACGATGTTGAGGCCGTGAACCAGTATGCCGCTGTGATATAGAGACCGACGGCAGCTGGTACTGCAGCTGCATTGGCCCGCAGGGTCAGCAAGATCGTCGTGACGAGACCAAATGTTGCAACCCACTCCGCGAACCACTGAGCGCCACCGGATCTGGCCTTCTCAGAGAACTGGAACAAGGCTTCATCGAACATCAAATGCGCGGCCCAAACGCCAATGATTCCACCGACGACCTGTGCAATGACAAAGCCTGCCGCCTCGCGGCTTTCGACGTTGCCCTTGAGGAAGAAGGTCAAGGTCACTGCCGGGTTAAAATGCGCACCTGAGATCGGACCAAGCATCGTAATCAGAACGAAGAGTATGGCACCCGTCGGGATTGTGTTGCCGAGCAGGGCGAGCGCAATGTTTCCGCCAGCGAGCCTCTCAGCCATAATTCCCGAACCAACAACTGTCGCCAAAAGAAATGCGGTTCCCAAGAACTCAGCGCCGAGTTTCTGACGCGATGTGGCGTTGTTCATTCATTCCCCCTCAGTCTCGATCGCTGCCTAAGCCAAAGTCGGAGTTCTGCAGCCGATGTCAGCCTATTGGACCACCTCTATCAACTGGCCTTAACGCGCGCTGCACGTGCTTCACGCAAGGCCATGACGATGCCGCTTGCGACGACGATCGATGAACCAATGATGGTCCAGCTCTCCGGTACATGGTCCCAAACCAGATAACCAATGATTACGGCCCATACCAGCGCTGTATAACGGAAAGGCGAAACGAGCGCAGCATCACCCACGCTCAGAGCGTAGATCATAAGGAAATGCGCAGCTGTGTTAAGCAGCGCGACGACCAGAAACGCAGCGTAGTGAATAGGCTGGATGTCGACCCATTCGAACGGAACGATACACAGCCCAACCGAAACAACAGCGACGTTCGACCAAAACAGGATTGATAGGGTTGAGTCCGTACGGCTGGCCCAGCGCGTTATAAGATCACGGGTTCCGGACGATAGCGCCGCTGCGACAGGCAACAAAAGCAAGTACTCAAAGCGCGGACTGCCCGGCTGAAGGATAATTAATATCCCGACAAACCCAATGAGAATGGCCGTCCATCGGACCGGACCAACCCGCTCACCCAGAACCGGCCCCGAAAGCGAACCAACCACTAGCGGGCTCGCAAACACCAGCGCCAACACCGTGGGCAATGGCAGAACCTCAAGGCTAGCCACGATCAAGACAGTTGTTGAAATAAACAACAACATGCGGAGGCCGACGGCCGTCTTGTTGACTATTCGCAACGCGCTCCAGCCAGCCGTGAATTGGACGATGAACATCAGCAAGACAAGACTGAAGGCCTGACGCACAGTTACCAGCTGCACAATTGAGTAGTGCTCCAGGAGCAGCTTCGTGCCTGTATCGTGGATCGTGAGGATGACAGCTGCAAAAGACATCGCGGCAATGCCGCGGAGGCTCGGAGACAGCGTGACCGCCTTTGCCATTGGCCGACGCTCTCCTCTATAGTGGCCCCAGTCTTTGCGAACCGACCATGAGCAACACATTATGAGCAGTGGTACCAGCCTCTTACCCCATCATATTCTGATCGATCACGCAGACGATGCCTTTCCGGTCGTGACGATCAACAGGCCCGAAAAGCGCAATTGCGTTTCTTTTGCCATGTGGTCTGAACTCGCTCGTGTGTTCGATGAATTGAGCAGCATGCCGACCGTGCGCGCTATCATCCTCAGTGGTGCCGGTGGCAGCTTTTGTGCCGGGGCAGATATCTCTGAATTCGATGATGTTCGGGCAAGCAAAGAAGATGCTGAGCGCTATGAGCATGCCGTTGAGGCTAGCAATGAGGCCATATCGAAATCGCCCAAAGCAACTATCGCGGCGATTTCCGGTGCGTGCGTTGGTGGTGGCTGTGGCCTAGCATTGGCCTGCGATTTCCGGATTGCAGATGAGACAGCTTACTTTGCAATTCCCGCAAGCCGACTAAGTATTGTCTACGATCTTGGCGAGACACGAAATCTTCTGAACGCCGTCGGCTTCTCCAAAGCCAAAGAGATATTGTTCACCGGGCGGCGCTACGCTGCTCAGGACGCGCTTGAAATCAATCTTATAGATAGGATCGACGGGCCTGACGGATTGGCGGCGGCGAACGCCTATGCCGAGGCGATGCGCCACTCGGCGCCGCTCACGATTGCCGGTGCCAAAACGATGCTCGATGTCCTGTCGAAAGGTAATGCCGAAGAACGCCGCGATGAGATGTCAGAGGCGATGGCGAGATCAGTAGAGAGCGCCGATTACCAGGAAGGTGTGCGCGCCTTCGCCGAAAAACGAAACCCAGTTTTCCGTGGCGTGTGAGCCAGCTGCGGCCAGAATTGCCTGAGCATGCGATCGCACAGAAAACAATAGCGGCCCTCGTAGCCGCTATTGTTCAAGTTCCTAAGCTCAGTTTGATCCGGTCTTAGCGGTGGCAAACAACGCGTCGTCCACGGCAAACGCGTCGGATAACGCGACGCCAGCGAACGCAGCGTCCGTTGGAGCGCCAAACCGTGCAGCGGCGACGCACACGCAGGCGACAACGACGGCCACGGCGATGGCAGTGACGGAAGCGGCGGCGATGCACTTTGCTCACCAAGGAGTCACCTTGTTGAGACAAGCCCTGTGGGATCAATGTCGCCAACGGACTAAGCGATGTGGCATTGGCTTGAGACGTTGCAAAGACCGCAACGAGGCAAGCAAACGCTGCCATCAAGGATTTGAAACTACGCATAAAGTTCTCCCCTGTTGGTTTGCCCGGTCGTGACCCGGCAGACTGCATGATGGTAGTCCAAATACAGCTTCAAGCAACGGGTTTTGCGTCACTCCGTAACTCAGCTGTGCCATATCGTTAAAATGCCACGATGAACACCCTGCTGATAACCATTGCCTGCGACTAGATCCCAATGAGTTGCGAACCTATCCTGCCCTTTCGCTTGCACCGATAGGAGACGATCGGTTGAGGCAACAGACAGTGAGCACCAACAGCGGACCGAACCATGGACAATCCATTCTCCCTCAAAGATCAAGTTGCCATCATCACGGGCTCGACCAAAGGCATCGGGCTATCGATTGCCGAACATATGGCGCAGATGGGGGCGAAAGTCGTGATCTCGTCACGCAAGGGAGATGTGTGCGAGGAAAAGGCCGCAGCGATCAATGCGACAGGCGGTGAGGCCATTGCCATCCCGTGCAATATTTCGCGCAAAGAAGAGTGCGAAGCGCTTGTTGCAAAGACAATTGAGAAGTGGGGACGGCTCGACAGCTTTGTGGCAAACGCTGCGGTCAATCCTGTCTATGGTCCGCTCGAAGATCTACCCGACGAAGCCTTCGACAAGGTTATGGTCTCGAACGTGCAAAGTGCGATCTGGTTCGCCAATCTGGCAATGCCGCACATCGCTCAACAGGGTGGCGGCAGCTTTACCATAATTTCATCGATCGGCGGTCTTAAGGGATCGAACACGCTTGGCATGTACGGCATTTCCAAATCAGCCGACTTTGGTGTCGCCCGCGCCCTGGCCGTTGAGTGGGGACCGAAGAACATCCGGGTCAATGCCATAGCACCAGGCTTGGTTGTGACGGATTTCGCTAGAGCGTTGTGGGAGAACCCCGATCTGCGCGCCGACAGAGAAAAGCGCACACCGTTGCGCCGCATCGGTGAGCCACGCGAGATCGGAGGCATCGCGGCCTTTTTAGCTTCTTCGGCTGCCTCGTTTATCACCGGGCAGGTAATCGTCGCCGACGGCGGCACAACGATCATGTAGTCGGGCTCAGCGAACGACACAGATCAGGGCAAGCCATTGCGACCGTGCTTCATGTATGCCGGTCGCTGGCTCAGGT
>JBCDBQ010000660.1:0-4238 GCA_039183375.1 Pseudomonadota bacterium | reverse complement strand
GAACAGCGCGTCGGATATGTCATCAATTTCCTCCGGCTTGATGCCGCGCAAGATCGCGACCAACGGGCAGGCATCGAGCGCCTCGGCAAAATCCATTATCTTCCCCGCTTACATTCCAGCTGCTTCGGCAATTGCACGATGGCCGTATACAATGCTCGCTGGATCAATCGCGATGACTTCCAAGTCCAGCGCATTTGCAGCTCTGACATAGAGGTCGCTCAGTGTCGAGCCAGCCATCACATGGATTGCGCCTTGTTGGTGTTTCGAGCCCGCCCGCATTTCCGCTCCAACCAATAATCCTGACAAGTAACCCGATGCCTCGTTATCAGACAACTCACCGAACAGGCCGAGTGTGCGTGTTGAAAACAACTGGTGCAGCAAATGACCTGGCCCGCCGTCCGAGGCGCTTGCCTCAACGCCCCGCTCGAACGATGCATCGCTGGCTGGCTCGGCCATCATGCGGCCGAGTATGGTGTGATCGCGAAGAGCGGAGAAGACTTCACCTGTCATATAGGTCTGGAAGCCCAAGATTTGCCTGTTATCAACCGTCACCCACTTGGAATGTGTTCCCGGCAACAGGAATGTGCCGTTGGCGATATCAAGCCTGGCTAGTGCGCCGAAGATTTGCGTCTCTTCTCCCCGGATGACATCGGGGACGCCAGTGCCGGACCGCGTTTCTATACCCGGGATGATATGGACGTCATATTCTTCCGCCACATCCACCTTGATGACCCCTGTGGCGAGATCGTCAATAGAAACCGGACACTTTGCGTAGGGTGCCTCAACCCAACCCTGACGGCTACCAATCATACCTGAAAGAATGATAGGTAGCCCAGCGGCATCCGTTGCAAGGGCAGCCAATGACTGCTGCAGAATAGCTCCGAACTGATCGTTTGGAATACTCAAGACTCCGTTCGAGGACTCACTTGTTTGCAGAATGGCCCCGTCATCGTCGACCACGTAGACGCGCAAGGACGTGGTTCCCCAGTCGGCTGCTATGAGCCTGGCGCCACTCACAACCGGATCACCTTGCCCGGGTTCATAATGTTTTGCGGATCCAATGCCTGCTTGACTGACCGCATCATGGCGGCTTCTACGTCGCTCTTGTAGTGCATGTTCTCATCCAGGCGCAGGCGCCCGATACCGTGCTCCGCGCTGATCGAACCACCGAGCTCTACAACAAGGTCGTGGACAATTCGGTTGATAGGCTCGCGTTCGGTTCGGAACGTATCGGTCTTATTCCAGCCCGCAGGCGACATCGGATTAAAGTGCATGTTGCCATCGCCAACGTGACCAAAGGCACATGTTCTGAGCCCGGGATATGCCTCCAAGAGCTGCGCATTGGCGCGCTCGATGAACGCGGAGATCTTGGACACGGGTACGGAGACGTCATGCTTGATGCCGACACCGATGGCCTTTTGCGCTTCTGCCATGTCCTCGCGCATTTTCCAGAAGCGAGCAGCCTGCGCACCTGACGCGGCGATCACTGCATCATCAACCAGGCCAAGTTCCATGGCTTCACCCAGAGCATCCGTAAATGGTTCTGCCAGCGAGCCGGGCTCACCCTGACCGGTGACTTCCGACAGGACATACCAGGCGTGCTGCGTCGACATCGGGTCCTCGTGGCCAGGCACACCTTCGAGGACGAAGTCTATAATCGTGCGCTGCATCAGCTCGAAGCCCGAGACCTGGTCGCCTAGTTTTGACCTCATGTGGCTGAGCAGTTTGACAGCATCCTGCGGCGACTTGAGGCCCATCCAGGCTGTTTCGCTGGCTGTCGGCTTGGGAAACAACCTTACGACGGCCGCTGTCACAATCCCGAGCGTTCCCTCGGCACCGATAAACAAGTGCTTCAGGTCATAACCGGTATTGTCCTTTCTAAGGCCCCTCAGACCATGCCAGATCTCTCCGTCGGGCAGCACGACTTCAAGACCAAGAACCAGAGCCCGCGTATTGCCGTAGCGCAAAACCTGCGTGCCGCCGGCATTGGTCGACAGGTTGCCGCCGATCTGACAGGAGCCTTCAGCACCAAGACTCAGTGGAAAGAGGCGCTGGTTGTCGTCAGCAATACTCTGGATTTGTTGCAGAACCACGCCTGACTCAACCGTCAGCGTATCGTTGTCGAGATCAATTTCACGGACTTTGTTCATGCGAGCGGTCGAAATAATAACCTCGCTCATGTCGGAATGGGGCTGGCCGCCACCTGTCAGACCCGTATTGCCGCCCTGCGGGACGATCGCTGTGCCGTGACGCGCACAGCACTTCACAAGTGCTGCCACCTCGTCTGTGGTCTGCGGCCGCAACACCAATGGGACTGCGCCAGAGAAATCATCGCGCCAGCTCTTGCAATATGGATCGACATCGTTGGCGTCATCCAAGTAACCGGCAGGCCCGACAATGGCCTTGAGTTCATCAAGAACAGTGCCTGGCACCGGCTGGGCTGCGCGCAATGGCTCTGACATCGCGGGTCATCCTTGTGTTATCTCTCCACGGGAATGGGGCGGAGTTTATCAGGGCGGCCATGAACGACAAGAGCGACCAAATTGATCTTGGCAAACCATCCGGTTTCAAGGCACTTGTCGGCTACCGGACACCTGTCTGGGAGGAAGGCCATGCCATCTTCGAAGTGGAAATAACGGAACGCCACACGAATTCCAGCGGCTTTCTGCACGGTGGCGTCTACATGACGATACTCGATGCAGCCATGGGGCATGCTTCAACGTGGTGCAGTATCAAAGGCAACGTCAGGCGATGTGTGACGCTATCGCTCACCAGCAATTTTGTTGCCGTTGCCCGCACGCCAATCGTGCGTGCGGAAGCGTGGGTGCGCGCGGTTGAGAATGGTGTGGCGACGTGCCGAGGTGAAGTTCGCGATGCCAATGATGTCATCTGCGTGTCAGGTAACGGGAGTTATCTCTATATGCGGGGCAGTGAGAGCATCGAAGGTGTTCCGGCAAGCCCGCAGCCTTGATTGATAGAGGCAACGGACATGACGAGATATGCGATCTACTTCGTACCACACGCAGAGACCCCACTTTGGCGGTTTGGGTGCAAAGCCGTCGGCTATGATAGCCATGCGCGCGCCAGAGAGACCTTTCATGAGCATGCCTTTTACGCTCAAGAAAGCGTGCGTGATTGGACCGCCGATCCGCGCCGCTACGGGTTTCATGCCACCCTCAAGCCGCCTTTTGCACTCGCTGATGGTTCAACTGTTGAGGGCCTGGAGATGGCAGCAACGACCTTCACCAAAGAGCGCCCAACATTCCAGGTGCGGCAGCTTAGAGTTGCTGCGATTGGAAGCTTCCTGGCCCTGGTTCCGGGAGAGACATCACAAGAGCTCAATAACCTCGCAGCGGACTGTCTTCGTACGTTCGAGCCGTTCCGGGCGCCGCTTTCTTCTGCTGATCGAGAGCGCCGCCTTAGATCCCCACTTACCGACAAGCAAATCGAGAACCTCGATGCGTGGGGATATCCGTATGTCTTTGATGAGTTCCGATTCCACATGACGCTAACTGGCCGCCTGCCGGAAGCAATCCAGCAAGATGCACTCTCGGCCCTGCGAGACTTGTATGCACATATTGATCGGCCGGTGACTTTCGACGGCATTGCGATCTGTGAGCAGCCGGATCGAGACTCTCAGTTCTTTGTGCGGCAGCGGTTCAGTTTTGGCGCTTAGAATGGTGCTCCAGAACAAACTTAAGCGCTTTTGCGATTATGCTTTGAGCTTGTTCCAAGGAACGTTCTTGATGGACAAATGACTTGGCTTGGCTTCCTAGCCGTCGCCTTTCTGGGCGATTTTCCATCAAATTGCGCAGAGCCTCTCGGAAGGCCTTAACGTCATCTTCCTGGGTCAGGAGACCCGTTTCGCCGGAACGGACAACCTCGGGCACACCGGCGGTTTTTTGCGCGACGACAGGCAGACCGCAAGCCTGCGCTTCCAAGTAGGCCAACCCATAGGCCTCGTTAAATCCGGGCCAGGCGAAAACATCCGCACCCGCCAGCAGTTTTGGCACATTTTCTGGTGCGACTTTGCCATGCCAACGTATGCGATCTTCCGGAAATTCGGCGAACGCCGCTTCAACGTCACTGCGGGCTGCGCCATCGCCAACAATATCGAGTGTCCAATTCTCCTGTTGGAGCCCAGACAGCGCCTCAGCAAGGAACCGATAACTCTTGAGTTTTATATCTGCCCGCATCATCGCGACAGTTATCAATCTTATCGGATCTGGCCGTGCTAT
>JBCDBQ010000659.1:0-4258 GCA_039183375.1 Pseudomonadota bacterium | reverse complement strand
TGCGCTTCTGAAATTTGCGCAGGTCACCCCAGACATTGGCGCTGGCGAAGTTCTGCTGGAAGTACCGTTTTCCAGTGAGCGTAAGCGTATGTCGGTATTGCTTCGCACGGATGATGGGTTGCGGCTTTTGGTGAAGGGCGCCCCTGAAGTGGTGTTGGAGCGGGCAACGCATGTTGCCTATGCCGATGAGGATCGCATCCTGGACAGCGTTGAGCGTGGGAAACTAGAAGCCGCGCTGCAGTCTATGGGCAGCAAAGGATTGCGTGTCATCGCTCTGGCAGACCGCAATGCAAGCTCCGACTCTGATACCGAAGAAGAGGGCCTGACCATCCTTGGGTTTGTTGGCTTGATTGACCCGCCTCGCAAGGAGGTCGCGGATGCCATTGCCTTGGCTAAAGCGGCGGGGATACGGGTCATCATGATCACGGGCGATAGTCCTGTGACCGCTGGGGCAATTGCCCGCGATCTTGCCATTGCTTGCGACACTGTTCTCACCGGGCTGGATTTGAAAGATCTCTCCGATGACGATTTGGTCTCGTTGCTGGCAGGCGATGTGCTGTTCGCTCGCACACGTCCCGCGGACAAACTCCGGATTGTGAGAGCCCTTCAGGAGCGGGGCGAAGTCGTAGCTATGACTGGGGATGGGGTGAATGACGCGCCGGCGTTGAAACGGTCGGATATCGGGATTGCCATGGGGCAGCGCGGCACGGATGTGGCTCAAGAAGCAGCGGATGTGATCCTTTTGGATGACAACTTTGCAACCATTGTCGGCGCGATCGACGAAGGGAGGCGACAGTTCGCGAACATCAAGAAGTTCGTCCGTTATCTTCTCAGTTCAAACGCTGGAGAGGTTGTCGCACTGGTCGTAAATCTTCTGATCGGGGGACCATTGATTTTTTTGGCCACCCAGATTCTGTGGATGAACCTTGTGACAGACGGCGTCACCGCAGTCGCACTCGGACTGGAAAAAGCAGAGCCTGACCAGATGAAAGCGCTTCCGCGCAAACCAGCGACGCCAATTCTCGGTTTGTCTGGTTTGGCGCTCATAGTCACATTCGGCCTTTATACTGGCACCGCAAGTTTGGTCATTTTCTACACTTTTCTACCCGTCGATCCAGCGCTGGCGAATACGATGGCGTTCACGGCAATGGTTGTGTTTGAAAAAGTGTCTGTTTTTGCGTTCAGATCGCTGAAGTCCCCGGTCAGCCGCATCGGCTGGACAAGCAACCCCTTGTTACTGCTGGCGTTGACGCTGACACTAGGCTTGCAGGGTGCTGCGGTATACCTGCCATTCTTCCAGACGATTTTGCACACGGTGCCACTGGGCGCATCACACTGGCTCTGGATTGTCGCGTTTGCGCTGCCTTTGATTATTGTACCCGAGCTGGTGAAGCTAGCTCGGGTCGGCAGGCAAGAGAGGTAAGTTTGGTTGAGACAGCCTGATACGTGCGTCTACGGCACAAAACCCCTGTGGTGACGCGATCAGCGGGTTAATGTCCATCTCTTCAAGGTTTGGGAGTGCCATCGCGAAATCTGATACTGTCAAAAGCATTCTGGCCAGTGCATCGACATCGACAGGTTTCCAGTTCCGGAAAGACCCCAAAAGGGTTGCGACCTTGGTTTTTGCCACCAAGCGTTGTGCTTGTTCAAAGCTGATCGGCAACGTCGCCGTTGCGACGTCGTCGAGATACTCGACTAGGGTTCCGCCAGCCCCGACAGACAAGACTGGGCCAAAGGCAGGGTCCTGGCTCACTCCGACCAAAAGCTCGCGCGCATCCGGCAGAGTGACCATGGGCTCGACTGTAACCCCGAACAGTTTGGCGTCTGGCCGCAATTCTCCTGCACGTTGCAAAATTTCGTCAAAAGCCGTGACCGCATCTTCCTTGGATTTGAGATTTAGACGCACGCCGTCGACCTCAGACTTGTGGGAGATATCCGGGGAGGCGATCTTCATCACAACAGCAGAGTCCAGGTCCTGAAACAGTCGAACCGCTTCGTCAGCTGTTTCCGCGAGACTTGGTATGGGGCAGGGGACCCCGGCTGCCGAAAGGAGGTGTCGCGATTGCGTGTCGCTCAGCATCCCGGAGGGCAAAGGGAGCATTGCCTCAATAGCCATTCGGGCCCGGGAAGGGTTCCTGTCCTCGATGAGCGTTGATCCATGCGCAAATTGACCCGCGCGCATCGCTTGGATCGTTCGCGCAAAGGCTTGCACCGCATGCTCCGGCAGAGTGAAATCAGCGACGCCCTGTCTGCGTAATTTCGCCCGTGCGGATCCAACGGATGGGCCGCCGACAAAACAGGTCAAAATCGGTTTGGATGACCTTTGCTTTGCCGCCAATATGGTGTCCGCAACCAATTCCGGCGCGGTCATGGACTGCGGGCTCAGCAAGACGAGAACGGCGTCAAAAGCGATGCTTTCCAGGCATGCGTCAATCGCCACTTGATAGTCTTGAGCACCCGCGTCTCCGACGATGTCAATCGGGTTTCGCTGCGACCAATTTGTGCTGAGAACCGGATTCAGCGCGTCTATGACGGTTTTCGGCAATTCAGCGAGAGCCAGGCCTCGATCCGCGAGCCGGTCGGCACTGAGCACGCCGACTCCACCGCCATTCGTTACAATGGCAAGGCGGTCGCCGGGCATGCGCGGAGCTGAGTTCAGCAACCTCGCCGTTTCGATCATTTCACCCAGTGTGGAAACTTGGACTGCACCACAGTCGGCAAGCACCGAGGTGAATACCCGGTCAGAACCGATGAGGGCCCCGGTATGTGTCGTCGCTGCTGCAGCCCCATCAGCATGACGTCCGGCTTTCAGGACAATCACCGGCTTTTTCTGGCATGCATTTGCGAGCGCTGCCCGAAACCGTGTGCCGTCGCGAACCCCCTCGACATAGACAAGAATGATTTTGGTTTCGGTGTCTGCGACCGCCATCTCTAAAGCATCCGCCATACCAAAATTCAACGAGTTTCCAAGAGACATCATCAGGCTGAAGCCGATCCCTTCGGTCTCAGCCATATCGGCAAGCCCTGAACAAATCGCTCCCGACTGAGAGATCAAGGCCAATCCGCCGGTTGGTGGAAGCGCTGGTTGGAACGTCGCGTTCAACCGTTTGGATGGGCGGATCAATCCCAGACAGTTTGGCCCCAGAAAACGAATACCTGCGGTTCTGGCTGTTGCCGCCAATCTTGTGTAGCTTGCTTGCCCGTGACCTTCCTCAAATCCCGCTGAGATCACGATTGCGGAGCGTGTGCCAACAGCTTCACAGTCCTGAAGCGCTGTCGGGACAAAACGTGGGGGGATGGCAATAACCGCAAGATCCGCGGCTACAGATCCGGCGACTTGTGAGGGAAAACAGGGCAGCCCGGCGATGTCCTCATACTTAGGATTGATCGCGAAGATCTCACCTAGAAAACCCTGTGCTTTCAGGTTTCGCAAGATATGGGTAGCAGGTGAATCCTGGCGTTCCGATGCCCCATAAACCGCAATCGCATTGGGGTCGAGAAATCCTGAAAATGACACAAGGCGCACTCCGTTTGGTTCTGCCAGCTCATTTTCGCAGGCTTAAGACGACCAATCTTGATTATTCGCAATTTACGGCGTCACGGAGCGCGTCAGTCTTGACCAGATGATGGTGGGGCCGACCGATGACGACGTGTATGAAGGACGAAGTTCACACATTCCTTCTTGATCACGCTGAGGGCGGTGTGATCGAAACCCACGCAGCCCGAATCTATCTTCTTAAGTCCGAAGCCTGGAAGGTAAAGCGAGCGGTCAAGTACGATTATCTCGATTTTCGGGAGCTCGCGGACCGGCATGCCGTTCTGTTGCGTGAACTCGAGTTGAACAATAGAACGGCACCAACAATCTACAAAGACGTCGTTCCAATCACGAAATAGGCTAACGGCCAATTGGTTGTAAACGGCGCGGGTGCACCGATTGAGTGGGTTCTTCGGATGGCACGCTTTCCGGCCGAGAACGAGTTAAGCGTCGTCGCCCAAACAGTTGGCATTGACGATGACTTGTCTCGAAGCCTGGGCCAAGTTGTCTACCGGCTACACGAAGACTGTCCGCGAAGCGACGCGGATGGTGCTGAGCTCATCGGCGAAATACTCGATGAATTCCAACGCGAGTTTCGATCTCTTGCAAAGACGGTGGCAGATGTTGATGCCAATCCGACGCTGAAGAGCATGCGGCGTGAACTGAAAAAGATCTCTCGCTTGCTCTCTGAACGGTCCAGGAGAGGGTTCGTGCGGCGATGTC
>JBCDBQ010000658.1:0-4263 GCA_039183375.1 Pseudomonadota bacterium | reverse complement strand
TGCCTGCGAATAGTGAGTAGCGATGCCGTTCAGCGTCAAAGTAGCCAAGCGCTGCGCGCGGCTCCAGCGGGACGCCGGTAACGCGGTCAATGTGGAAGCTGGCGCTCACAACATGGGCAGCCGATGCAAACGCCTTATCGGCTGCGATTCTGTCGCCGAACTCAGTTTCGACCAAAACATTGTCCGCAATTTCGCTCCAGATGGTGGGCGCATCGGGCTGCGATGCGGCACTTGCATTGGAGATTGACGGCAGTTCTTGGATTTCGGGAACAACGAGCTCGGCCGCATCATGCGCTTGCTGTTTCGTGTCAGCTACGACAATCCCAATTGGCTCTCCGACGAACCGGACCTTATCGACGGCGAGCGGATAATGCGGCCCGATGAAAACCGGCGTGCCGCCCGGCCCGGTTAGTTTGAGATCGTGCTTTGTCTTGGGTAGCGGATTGTGTGGGATCGGGAGCAGGCCGTCCGCTGCGAGTTCGCGGCCTGTGAGAACAGCGAGTACTCCGGGGTGAGCACGAGCATCGCCGGTATCGAGCGCCAAGATTTGGCCGTGTGGCACATTGGAGCGGATGACGGCCATCGTAGCCTGGCCATCCATTCGGATGTCGTCACTGAACTGGCCACGCCCCGTGATCAGTCGGAGGTCTTCTTTTCGGTGGAGCGGCTGGCCGATGGCACGAATGACACGTTCGTCAAACTCGTTCACGGCCAACCCATCCTTTCAAGCTCGAGACAGGCCGGCGCTACATGCCGGAATAGTTCGGGCCGCCTGATCCTTCCGGACAAACCCAGTTGATGTTCTGGCTAGGATCCTTGATGTCGCAAGTTTTGCAATGGACGCAATTCTGGGCGTTGATCTGGAACTTCGGCTTGCCATCGTCGTCTTCGAGAATTTCATAGACGCCTGCGGGACAATAGCGTTGGGCTGGCTCGGCCCATTCCGGCAAATTCGTCTTGATCGGAATGCCCGGATCTTTGAGGGTCAAGTGAACCGGCTGGTCTTCTTCATGGTTTGTTGCTGAGAAGGAAACGTTTGTCAGGCGGTCGAATGTCAAGACTCCATCGGCGCGTGGATACTCAATTTTCTTGGACTGCGCGGCCCGCTTCAGCGTTGCGTGGTCTGCCTTGCCGTGCTTGACCGTGTAGCCCAGGCCGATTCCTGGAATGATGGTATTCAGCCACATGTCGATGCCACCGAGACCAATGCCGATAGCGGTCCCAAACCTGGACCAGAGTGGTTTGGCATTGCGGACCTTCTTGAGGTCCTTTGCAATCGGTCCATTGCGAACCGCTTCGCTGTAAGCCTCAAGTTCATCCTGCCGCCGCTCTTCGCCGATGGCTTCAAATGCAGCTTCGGCAGCGTGCATACCGGATAGGATCGCGTTATGACTGCCCTTGATCCGAGGCACGTTGACCATGCCGGCGGCGCAGCCGAGCAGCACGCCACCCGGGAACGTAAGCTTCGGCAACGATTGCCAGCCGCCCTCGGTAATCGCACGGGCACCGTAGGCGATCCGTTTGCCACCTTCGAATGTCTCGCAGATTGCGGGGTGGGTCTTATAACGTTGAAACTCTTCGTACGGTGACAGGTATGGGTTTTGGTAGTTCAGGTGAACAACAAAACCCACGGCGACTAGGTTGTCGCCATAGTGATAAAGGAACGAACCGCCACCGGTGGAATTGCTAAGTGGCCATCCGAAGCTGTGTTGGACGAGGCCTGGGCGGTGTTTTTCCGGTGCGACCTGCCAAAGCTCCTTCAGGCCGATGCCGAACTTTTGTGGTTCGCTATTCTTGTCGAGTTCAAACTTCTTAATCAGCTCTTTGGAAAGTGATCCGCGGGCGCCTTCACCGAACATCACATACTTGCCGTGGAGTTCCATGCCGCGGGTGTAGCTGTCTTTTTGTTCGCCCTCTTTGCTGACGCCCATGTCGCCGGTTGCAACGCCGTAAACAGCACCATCTTCGTCGTACAGCACTTCGCTGGCAGCAAACCCAGGATACACCTCAACGCCAAGAGCTTCCGCTTGCTCGCCGAGCCAGCGCACTACGTCACCGAGGCTGACAATGTAGTTGCCGTGGTTGTTCATAAGTGGCGGCATCAGGAAGTTGGGCAAGGTCATGTCGCCCGCCGGGCCGAGGAAGAGAAATTTGTCCTCTGTCACGGGCGTCGAGATCGGCGCATCTTTATCCTTCCAATCCGGGATCAGACTGTCGAGGCCAATGGGATCGATTACCGCGCCCGATAAGATGTGGGCGCCAATCTCTGATCCTTTTTCCAGAACGACAACAGAAAGCTCTTTTTCTGCTTCGTTGGCGAGCTGCATCAGGCGGATGGCGGCCGAAAGCCCGGACGGGCCTCCCCCGACAATGACGACATCGAACTCCATTGCCTCACGTTCTGGCAAATCGGCCCCGTTTTCGGACATCGTATGCTTTCCTTCAGATTGACTTTGGCCGGATTAACCCGCGCACATTTGCGGGCGTCAAGGGGAGAGCGGCCAAGATACACGTTTGATCCTGGATATGACAAAGAGAAACCGTGAACTTAGCGGCTGCATGCGATAAACTGCCCGCATGCAGGATCAAAACGAAAGCTCCGGAAGACAAGAGCACGTCCTGGCAATGCTGAACTGGTATCGCGCCATGGGTGTGGTGGATGCCATTAGCGAAACGCCGGTCGACTGGCTGACGCGCGGCGAAGTGGCACCGCTCGGGGTGCCCCGACGTGCGCTTGAGAGCGGTCGCGTCGTGCCTGCAAACCCGCCGCCTTCGTCAGGAGCCATGCCAGCTGCCGATCGGGGCAGTCCGTCCCGCAAACCTCCACAACTTGGACAACCAGCGGCTGCGCGGCCGCCCGCTGCGTCATTGCCCGATGATGCAATGGCGGATGCCAGGGAAGTTGCAGGCGTTGCGACGGACCTTGCGGCTTTGCGTGCAGCCCTTGAGGGATTTGACGGCTGTGCCCTTAAGGCGACAGCAAAGAACACTTGCTTCTTCCGTGGTGCGGAGCAAGCGAGCGTCATGGTGATCGGTGAAGCGCCGGGTCGCGACGAAGATCGCTCCGGTATGCCGTTTGTCGGGCGGGCCGGGCAATTGTTGGACAAAATGCTGGCGGCTATCTCGTTAGACGAGGCGTCCGCTCATATTACCAACGTCGTCTATTGGCGGCCACCAGGCAACCGCACACCCACGCCGCATGAGGTCCTCGTTTGCCGGCCGTTTCTTGAACGTCAGATACAACTCGTGAAGCCTCGGATTATCGTGACTGTCGGCGGTCCGGCCGCAAAGGCGATCCTCAGCACCGAACAAGGCATCATGCGGACACGCGGCAAGTGGGGTGGGTTCGATGCCGGTGATGGCCAAGAGATAAGAGTGATGCCAACATTGCATCCCGCGTATCTGCTGCGTACACCGGCTGCGAAGCGTATGGCTTGGCGCGATTTGCTCGCGGTCCGCGGTGCGCTGGATGAAGCTGGTCAATAATCAAGCTTGGGAGTTGCAAACGTGATGGACGAGATCAAGGCGAGCCTGAAGCATCGATTTGGTGAAGACGTTGCCACGCCACCCGAGCAGCTCGCAGATACGTCGGGGCTATTGCGGATGGTCAAGCGGAAATCTGATCGGCGCTATATTGATAAGGCCGTCAGTCTTGAGTTGTTACGGTTGCTGGCAGCAGTTGCGCTGACGTCTCCGACCAAAAGCGACATGCAGCAGCGCGATATCATTATCGTCAAAGATCCGGAGCAGCGGGCAAAACTCCAAGCCTGCATACCCGGACAAGTATGGATCCCCAACGCACCGGAGCTTCTTGTTTTCTGCGGTAACAACCGCCGGCAACGGCAGATACATGATTGGCGGGGACGGCCATTTGAAAACGATCATCTTGATGCGTTTTTCAACGCGTCTGTTGATGCTGGCATTGCAATGCAGGCGTTCATCACGGCTGCCGAATCTGTCGGGTTGAGTTGCTGTCCCATCAGCGCCATTCGAAATGACTCAGCGAAGGTGAGTGAAATACTCGGGCTGCCTGATCATGTTTTCGCTGTTGCAGGTCTTGGGTGCGGTTGGCCTGACGGTAACAAGCCCATCAGCCTCCGCCTGCCTTTGTCCGCAACTGTCCATGTTAACTCATTCGGCGAAGATGGCATTCGCGAACGGGTCGATGGATATGATGCCCGCCGACATGAAGCGCAGCCAATGGGCGCGCAACGCTCGCCTGAGGAGTTTGGCGAAGCCGATCCCTACACCTGGTCAGAAGAC
>JBCDBQ010000657.1:0-4287 GCA_039183375.1 Pseudomonadota bacterium | reverse complement strand
GTTGCGAAAAAGCTTTGCATGAGCGATGCGGCTTCCTTTGCAGCAATCCCGCCATAAACTTCGGGACGATGATGGCAGCTAGCCTGAGAAAAAAACCTGACCCCGCTCTCAACTGCACCCATCTTCGGATCGGTTGCGCCAAAATAGAGCCTGCGAATGCGCGCAAAGGAAATTGCAGCAGCGCACATGGTACAAGGCTCCAACGTGACGTAGAGATCGCAATCCGGCAGCCTGTCGCTACCGCGCTCCTTGCAGGCCTGACGGATCACCAACAATTCCGCGTGTGCCGTTGGGTCAGCCAGCTCGCGCATGCGATTGCCACTCGCAATGGTGGGCTCCCCACCTTGCAGCACCAGGACAGCCCCGACCGGGACCTCTCCGCGCTCTGCGGCGAGACGTGCTTCGATCAATGCTGTTTCCATGTGACTCATGGTGACGGAAAGTGCCATATATGCGGTGCTTACTGGAAGGGCATCACATGCAGAACGGCGGCAAAGGTCAAGGCCGGAATTCAGATTCGAAGCGGGCAAAGGGATCTGCCCGGACGAACTCGCGTACCCACCCTGTCAAGCGCTCAGGGGACGGTTCAAAGGTTGCCAACACCAACACTCGCAATGGCGAGGCGCCCCGGAAAGCGAAACCTAGGACAAAGACCGCTTCGAGCCCAAGCATGAGCGAAAGCATGCGCATTGCCAAGGCTATGGCGACCGCCGGGCTTTGCTCGCGACGCGATGCCGAGCGCTGGATTGCCGATGGTCGCGTAACTGTCAATGGCCGGACGATCGACTCACCTGCATTGAATGTTTCTGGCGCCGACAAAGTGATTGTGGATGGCAAGGCCCTGCCAATGGCCCAAGATGTGCGGCTTTGGCGCTTTCACAAGCCACGCGGCCTGATTACGACCCACAGTGATCCGCAAGGTCGTGAAACCGTGTTCGATCAGCTGCCGCCGGACATGCCGCGGGTCATCTCGATTGGGCGCCTCGACTACAATACAGAAGGTTTACTCCTGCTGACCACTTCAGGAGAGCTCGCCCGCCATATCGAGCTGCCTGCGACCGGGTGGCAGCGCAAGTACAGAGTGCGTGGCTATGGTCGCGTTACGCAGGCGGAGCTGGATGAATTGAAAGAAGGCATCGTTCTTGACGGTGTGCGTTACGGACCGATTGAAGCGACGTTGGATTCCTTCCAATCCGGTAACTGCTGGCTATCAATCGGTTTGCGCGAGGGTAAGAACAGAGAGGTCAGAAAGGTTCTAGGCAGCCTTGGGCTGAAGGTGAACCGTCTCATACGAACTTCGTTTGGTCCCTTTGAATTGCTTGATCTGCCGACAGGCCAGCTCGAAGAAGTACCGGGTAAAGCTATTGCCAGCCATTTGAGTAAGGACTTCGCCGAAAAGCTCAATCTGCAAGTGACCCAACCCGACACTCCATCGCCTGCGCGGAAGCAGCGCGCTCGTAGGTCAGATCATGGGTCAGGACGTAGCGGGGTAGCACGCGGAGGAGGACAAGCGGCAGGATATCCGGCGGGACGGGGCGCAAGGACTGGCCCGAGACGTGGCGAACGCTGATGCGGGTTGTCGGAGGAGAACTGAAAGGGCGAGCACTTGTGAGCCCTCGTGGCGGCGACTTGCGACCGACCTCCGATAAAGTTCGCCAGGCCCTATTCAATATCCTTGAGCATAGCATCGATGACTTCGAGATTGCCGGGGCTCATGTCTTGGACTTGTTTGCAGGCACTGGCGCGCTTGGAATTGAGGCCATGTCTCGTGGAGCGGCTTCCTGCGTTTTTGTCGAGCAGAGCCCGACGTCACGTGCTGTCATCCAGGACAATCTGACAACCTTTGGACTGGGGGGTGTGACACGAGTTTTTCGTAGAGATGCCACGAAGCTCGGCCCATCGCTAAAGCAGCTCAGGTTTTCTCTACTGTTGTTGGACCCACCCTATGGCCAAGGCTTAGCCGAGTGCGCGCTCAAGAGCGCCCTGGACGGTGACTGGGTGGAGGACCGTGCAATCGCAGTCATTGAAGAAGAGATCCAGGCCGAAGTCGAGCTGCCCGACGGCTTCGAGCAGTTAGATCATCGCACGTACGGCACGACACAAATTGTAATTGCGCGCTACGGCAGTAACGCTGGCTGACTTAAGCCGATGGGATATGACCATGACTCGTCTCCCGCGATGAGGCCATTGCATCTGTTCCTCAGCGGCGCGCGAAGAGCTTCTCGATGTCACTCAGCTGAAGTTCGATGTACGTCGGGCGACCATGATTGCACTGGCCTGAGCCCGGCGTCGCCTCCATGTCTCGCAACAGCGTATTCATCTCCTGCGCTGTCAGCCTTCTGCCGGAGCGAACGCTGCCGTGACAGGCCATGGTCGAGCAGACCGCGTCAAGCCGATCCTGCAGGATCTGGCCGGTGCCCTCATTGCGCAACTCAGAGGCAATATCGTTCACCAATCCTTTGATATCGGCCTTGCCGAGTAATGCAGGTATTTCGCGAACGGCGATGGCATCGATGCCAAAGCGATCGATAACCAGGCCGAGTTCCGCCAATTGCTCCGCAGCCGCTTCGAGCAGTTCAACGTCGTCGCTATCCAAATTTACAATTTCCGGAATCAGCAGGCCCTGAGTTGCAATGCCGTCAGCCGCCAAAGTCGCCTTGAGTTTCTGGTAGACTAGACGTTCGTGCGCGGCGTGCTGATCTACGATGACGACAGAGTTCTCGGTCTGCGCGATGATATAGTTCTCGTGGACCTGGGCGCGCGCTGCACCAAGCGGATGTTGGCTCAGCTCTTCAAGCGGAACTGCTTGAGCGTCGTCGCTGACCGTTTGGGCCGACGGTGACTCCATGACGTCAAAAGGGGCCTGCATGGCCTCAGCCAGGCCCGCCGAATAATTCGTCGCGCGCTGCGGTCTCTGCGGTCTCACAGATGCGGACGCCTGCCATCCAGCTCCTCCAGCGGCACCCGTCGATGCCCCCGATACCATAGCCTCGAATGCTGCTGCACCTCCGGCGGCAGATGCGCGATGTCCCGCCCCTTCCAGGACATGGCGTATGCCGGAAACAATTAACTGCCTGACAGCGCCCGGCTCTCGGAACCGCACCTCTGATTTGGCCGGATGGACATTGACGTCCACTTCGTGGGGATCGAGATCAATAAACAGAGCCAAGTAGGGATGGCGGCCCTTCGGTAGCAAGTCACCATAAGCGCCGCGCACGGCACCGACCAAGAGTTTATCACGGACAGGCCGACCGTTGACGAAGAGAAACTGCATCGTCGTGTCAGCGCGGTTGAGGGTTGGCAGACCGCAAAAGCCACGCAATTGAATTCCATTTCGCTCGCCTGCCAACAACAGCGCGTCTTCCACGAAGTCGCGGCCCATGATGCGCCCAAGGCGATGCAGAAGATCGTTGTCGTCCAGAGATCCCGACTCAAGGCTCAGGCTGCGGCGCTCTCCTGTTGTCAGAGAAAAACCAATATGCGGATGCGCCATGGCGAGACGCTTCACAACATCTCCAATGGCCATGTTCTCGGCACGCTCAGACTTCAAGAACTTCAATCGTGCCGGCGTCGCAGAGAACAGATCGCGGACCTCAATCCGCGTTCCGGAATTGTGTGCGGCTGGCTTCAGCGCCTGCTTCTCGCCACGGCGCACAACGATCTCGTGTGCCTCGCCGCTGCTGGACAGTCCTGATGTGATCGAAAGCAACGCAATTGACCCGATGGAGGGCAGGGCTTCGCCGCGAAAGCCCATCGTTTTAATGTCTAACAGGTCTTCGTCGCGCAGCTTGGAGGTGGCGTGGCGTTCAACGGACAGACTGAGATCGTCTGGTGACATGCCATGCCCGTCGTCACTCACGCGGATCAGAGAGAGGCCGCCGCCAGCCGTGACAACCTCGATATTGCGCGCACCGGCGTCGATTGCGTTTTCGACAAGTTCCTTGACGACGCTTGCGGGGCGTTCGATCACCTCGCCAGCTGCGATGCGATTGATCGTCTCTGGCCGGAGTTGCCGAATGGCCATCGTTCAAATCCGTTATCTGGACGGTTCAGTTAGCCCATCACCCTAAAACGAGTCGGCTCAAGTTGCATCAACAGCCATGCGTATCTTTCACAGCCTGCAACGCTGCTAATGTCTCAGTATCAAGACGCTCTGTGGCCGCGGCTTGACGAATTTTCCGTCCCATCAGGTCCGCGACTAAGACAGCCTCAAGCATCATGTGCATGAGCAGAGCGCCGAGAGCCGATTCGTTCAATTCCGGAATGCTGATGGTCCGCAACGGCTGG
>JBCDBQ010000656.1:0-4292 GCA_039183375.1 Pseudomonadota bacterium | reverse complement strand
CCATGCAGGATGAGACCGACATCGGAAAGCTCAAAGCCGTAGCGCTGGGCGGCACCGGCTAAGCCATCGATAAGTCCAATCGAAGGGTCAAGAGGAGTGGATGGTGTCTTAAAGGCATGAACCGCACCAGAGCGCGCATCATGGATCTGCAAATCTGTGAATGTGCCGCCGATGTCAACGGCGACACGAACTGGTTTACGCATGGTTCCCGGCTGAGGTCGTTAGCTGAGCCATGACCCTAGAGCGAGATCACCGAAAATGGAACCGGGCTGATGCTAGGTTCCAAAAGGAGGATCAAGCCGCCACGTGTGCTGCGGCCGTCGCGATTGCAGCATCTGTCGCCTCAAGATCTTCCTGGCTGAGCGCGACCGACGGATACCATTTGCCATCTGACTTGAAGACGCCTTCGTCGCGTAGTTTCTGATTGAACGACTTGGCGATGTCGGCATTGCCGCGCATAACGCCGCGATAGTCAGTCACCGCCTGCGGTGAGAACACAACGTCGAACAGTGTTGGGTCGCCGACCACCTGATGGTCAATACCGGCACCAGACAAGTGGCGGTTCAGTGAATCAATGATGTACTGACCATTGGCTTTGAACGTCTCGTATTGACCCGGGCGACGCAGAATTTCCAGAGTCTTGAGCCCTGCTGCCGCCGCGACGGGGTTGCCGCTGAGTGTGCCAACCTGGAAGGTAAAGCCCTCTTTGCCGACTTTGGCCTTGTCGAAGTGCGCCATGATCGCCTCGCTGCCGGCAATCGCGGCGAGCGGAAATCCACCGCCGATAATCTTACCGAGCGTGCAGAGGTCCGGCACCACGCCGTATTGTTCCTGGGCACCGCCGTAGGCAAAGCGGAACCCGGTGACAACTTCGTCGAAAATGAGAACAATGCCGTGCTTCTCGGTCTCTTCCCGAAGGGCTTCAAGAAAACCCGGTGCCGGGGGAATGAGACGTTGGAGCGGCTCCACGATAACGGCTGCGATCTGATCGGCGTATTCCGCGATCAACTGGCGCATGAAATCTGCATCATTGAACGGTGCAATCAGCATGTTGTCGCGAATAGATTCCGGAATACCAGCTGAATCTGGAACCGCCATGGGGAAGTTTGCCAGCACGTCTGGCGCGAGGCTCATCAGCGACTCGGCTGACATGCCATGATAACCACCTTCGAACTTCAGGATTTTGTCGCGTCCCGTATGCGCGCGTGCCAGACGAATGGCGTACATGTCTGCCTCGCCGCCAGTGCTGACGAACCGGACTTGCTCGGAACAGGCGACAGCGGTGCAAATCTCTTCAGCGAGTTCAATGCCGCGTGCGTTGTTGGCGAAGAACGTCATGCCTTTGGCAACCTGCTCCTGGACAACCTCCAGAACTTCAGGATGGCCGTGGCCCAAAACCATGGGGCCGGAGCCGATCAGATAATCGATGTACTTCTTACCGTTCTCGTCCCAGACATAAATGCCCTGGCCTTCTCGGATGACATAGTTCGGATCAAAATTGCCGAAGCCGCCAGCCGGCAGCACTTTCTGAGCACGGCTAACCCAGTCTTCCTGTGAGATGTGCGCATCCATTTCTGGCACTCCTTCGTGTCGTCGATAACGCGATCTTTGAACTGCTGTCTGAATTGTTGAGCGGTGGGTCAAGCCTCGTTGACCGGCGCATCCAAAGTCGCCGTTTGGCGAAGCAAGGTCAAGCGCCGTTGCGACGTTTATCGATTGTAGCCCGACATATCCGTGTGCGCATGGGGCGTCGAGAACAAGCCGTAACAGGCTGTTCGGTCGACAGAAAATGTCGCCGCAAGAAAATAGGACGCCGCTGCCCGAACAGACACTTACAGCATCGCTAGTAATATCTGGAGCATGGACTGGCGAATCTGAAGCGTGCAGCCGCTTTTCCAATTGAGAACTTCGTAGCTAAGGAGATCTTGGAATGAATGTGGCTGCCGGGCCTGTCCACTCTCTTGAGGCACATTATTATACATCTCCGGAAGTCTACCGGATTGAGCAAGCCGAAGTGTTCGCGAAGACATGGCAGTTTGCCGGCCACGTGTCACAGCTTGAAAAGCCAGGTGACTATTTCACCTTCGAAATAGCTGGTCAGAGCCTGTTCTGCATCCGCGATCGATCCGACGAAATCCACGCCTACTACAATGTCTGCCAGCATCGCGCCCACGAGCTCCTACGTGATACCGGGAATGCCAAACTGATCGTGTGTCCCTACCATTCCTGGACATACGAACTCACGGGCGAATTGCGTAGCGGCCCAAACCTGAAGGCTGTCACTGGATTCGATAGGAGCAAGGTGTGCCTCACCGAGGTGAAGCTGGATCTGTTCCATGGCTTTATTTTTGTGAACCTGGACCCTGATGCGCAGTCAATGGACGATTGGTATCCGGGTGCGCGCGAGGAGCTCGGGGCATTTGTACCGTTAATTGATCGGCTACGTCCGCTCGAGTGGGTGGAGATTGAGGAGAATTGCAACTGGAAGGTCTCGGTTGAGAATTACTCCGAGTGCTATCATTGCACAATCAACCACGCGACATTCACGACGGGTGTTGTCCGACCTGAGACTTACGACATACAACCCCAGGGCCGCTGTCTGCGTCACACCACAGAATGTCAAAACCTGGATCAGATGACATATCTGATTGACCCAACAGATAACCCTCATGCAGCAGACTACTCGTCCTGGTTTCTCTGGCCGACATTCTCGTTTCAAGTCTATCCCGGTAACGTCCTGAATACTTACCACTGGCGGCCCGTCAGTGCCGATCAGGTCGTGGTCTGGCGTGGCTGGTACACGGTCGATGGTGTTGACTCGGAGGAAATCAGACGGCTGGCGATGCAGGACAGAGCAACCACAGTCGAAGAAGATATCCACTTGGTCGAGTCGGTACAGCGCGGATTGAAAAACCGAGGCTATCGTCCGGGCCCGCTCGTTGTCGATGAACGCGGCGGTGTGAACTCGGAGCATTCAATCCTCGTGCTCCAGAAGTGGATGCGAGACGCTGTCGGTGGCACGCTCGCGACGGCCTAGCGCCACGCGTGATCGATCGGTATTGGAACAATGCAGATGAATTACCCAACCGCTCTAGTCAGTACCATCTCTGTCGATCTGGCGATGGCGAAGCATCGCCACGACCCCGAACGCTGGCCCGAGAGCAAGAATGGCGATCAGTGTGGGCCAACCAACCCATCCAACGACCGTTGGCGTCAACTGAACCGTAAAGAACGTCAACGTGAAGCCAAGCGACGTTTGCAGGGTGAGTAAGCTTCCAGCTTGATCGGGCGGTGACGCGTCGGCAACCAACGCAGAAAATTGCGCCGAGTCGGGAATGACAGACATTCCCCAAACCAAAACGATGAAAAATGTCAGCCAGGGTGGTCCACCGAACGTGAGTGCGGTGAGTAGAGCGCTCGCGCCACTGACGACCATCGAAATGATCGTGATGTTCGCCTTGCCAATGCGATCGGCAGCATAACCCGCAACGATACATGCGATACCACCCGCTGCAATTGCAAAAAATGCGGTTAGTTTTGCAAAATCATTGGCCGCTTGTTCGGACATGCTGAGCGAATAAGAGGCTGCTGCTGCAACTCCTATCCAAGCCCACATGACATACAGTTCCCACATATGACCGAGGTAACCTGCATAGGCCAACCTTACCCGACGATTGGTCCAAGCCGTTGCCAGTACGCGGGCGTCAAACTTGCTTGCTGTTGCGTGATGGGGCCCGAGTGAGATGAACAGAACAAGCAAGCCGCCAAGGCCTGCTGCGATCGAAACGATCGCAACTGTCAGTCGCCAGTCAGCCCCACCATTCAGCGCGATCAAATGCGGTGCAGCCGACCCAAGAGTAAGCGCTCCAACTACCGCGCCAATCAGAAGCCCTCGATCCTTGAGCCCCCAACCTGAGGCGATCTTCATGCCGACAGGATAGACGCCGGCCAGCATGGCGCCTGTCAGAAATCGGAACACGATGGCCGTCACACCATCCGGCCCGACAACTAACAGCGCATAACTGAACAGGGCTGCCAATAAAGCCGAGATGGCAAAGACGCGCCGCGGGTCAAATCGATCCGAAATGCCGGTCAGGGCGGAGATCAGCGCGCCCGTCACGAAACCCGCCTGCACGGCACTCGTTAAAGCGGCTTGTTGGAAATCCGGCAGATCGACTTCGCGCAACATTTCAGGGAGAACGGCGGCCGAAACAAACCACAGCGCCATGGCTGCCACTTCCGCAATGAGAAGCAGACCGAAAGATTGAAATTTCGAGCTGACCACGACTGGT
>JBCDBQ010000655.1:0-4292 GCA_039183375.1 Pseudomonadota bacterium | reverse complement strand
GGCATTGTTGAACAAAACATCGAGCCGACCGAACGTCTCTTTGGTTTTGGCAAAGGCCGCCCGTACAGATTCGACATCTCCCACATCCGTCGGCGTGGCGAGCATCTTGCCACCGCCATCGACCGCCATTGCAGCTGTTTCTTCCAGTTGCTCCACACGCCGACCAGCCAGCGCGACGTTAAAACCAGCCTTTTGGAGAGCAACAGCCGCTGCGCGACCAATTCCACTGCCTGCTCCGGTTACAAATGCTACCTTGTCTGTCATCTCATCCTCCTGATCGGTCTTTATTGGCTCTTAGCGCAGTATTTTACATGCTCTCATCACAATTCCTACTGCACGACAGCGTTCTCACGTCCACATATCCGGTTTTGAGCAATTTTGGCATCTGATGCAACCGCACCACCCCACCACACATTTCCGTCAAACCTGCCGCAATTCGGACGAACTCATGCTACACTGCAGCCAACTGACGGGATTGCCTTTTGAGGGCATAACAGAGATGGGTGCGATGTTTGACAAAACCGCAGGACTAGCGCTGGCGACCGCAACAGCTTTTGCATTCACGACAACAGTGTCTGAGGCCGGACGCTTCAAGCGCGGCTACAACGAAGGCAACTACGTGGTGGCTGAGAGCGATTACGGAAATGGTCGCGTCGCCGGACCTGTGCGCCACACCCGGCTGGGACGCCAAGTCCGACTGCCTGGAGGGTCATGGGTCTATTGCTCCAAATCCTGCGCAGAAACGCTACGCGTCAAGACCGTGGATTTCTGGCAGAGCGATGAAGGTGCCGGCACACAGAACTCGACCACCCATGACGGCGGCATCTTCGGCAATCTGGGCCTCATATTCGGTCGCGAGTAACTGGCTCGGTCATTAAGGCCACCCAAGCCCACAGGCAGCCCGTAAGCACTGCAACGGACTACTCAAAAACGTAAGCCTCCATTGAGGCTTGCGCTGCGCGACGGCGCTCATGCCACGTCTGAGCACCACCATAATACGCGAGGCTGCCAGGCTCCGCGCGCCCTTCCCCGTTGTAATATGAAATGCAGTCGCGAAACGGTTGTGTCCGAACATCAGCCTCACGGCAATGCGCCGCATACTCATCCTCGGGCTCTTGGCGAACATCCACGCGGTCGGCACCGCGTGTGCGCATTTCATCGAGAAGCCAGACGATGTATTCGGCATGGGCATCAATTACGCGCGTGAAGTTGAACTGGCCACCGCCACCCTGCGGTCCCGACATGATCAACAAGTTTGGAAAGCCTTGGCTATGTAGCCCGAGAAAGGTCTTGGTACCCTCGGTGCTCCACTTGTCATAGAGCGACCGGCCGCCACGCCCAACAATCATATTGAATGTCGAGGTTGCCATCCATTGGAAGCCGGTTGCATAGATCAGGACATCAAGCGGATACTCCGTGTCATCATGTACCACACCGCGCGTGTTGATCTTCTGCACGCCCAATGGCGCCGTATCGACAAGCGTTACATGCGGTAGATTAAAGACCGGCAGAAACTCATCGTGGAAGGTCGGCCGCTTACAGCCATAAGGATAAAAGGGTTTCAACGCCGCCGCCGCCTTCGGATCTTTGACCACGGCATCAACCCGCGCCCGGATCTGCTCCATGATCCGGAAGTTGGTGTTGAGCTGGGCTTGGATTAATTCTTCCGGCGCCAGCTCGCGCTCATGCTGCTTACGTTCCTTGAAGTCCTCAACCTTCCCCGACAAGAAGTCATCGTTGCCTTTCAGGGCCGTCCGCCCCGATGAGATGGTTGCAAGCCGTTCCCGCCGGGCACGCGCCCAGCCCGGTGTTTGCGACCACTCTTCAATTTCCTCATCCGTTGTCGCGCGCTGATCACGCACGTCAATCGACGACGGAGTGCGCTGGAACACATAGAGTTCGCCAACCACCTTGGCCAGCTCCGGTATCACCTGTACCGCCGTGGCGCCTGTTCCGATGATGCCAACACGCTTACCAGCCAGATCGACATCATAGTTCCACCGCGAGGTGTGAAAGGTCTCGCCTTTAAACGTTTCCATGCCATCGATGCGAGCGAGTCGCGGCGTCGTCAGGATGCCGTTGGCCAGCACCACGAACTTCGCCTTCATGGCATCACCGCGATCCGTATAGACGGTCCATCGCCCGGCCTCTTCATTCCACTCGGTCTTCTCCACCGTCGTGTGAAACAGGCAGTGCTCGTAAAAGTCGAATTTCTCCGCCATCGACTGACAGTACTCGAGGATCTCAAAACCCGACGAAAACTTCATCGTCGGATAATAGTCCATCTCTTCAAGTAGCGGCAGGTAACTGTACGACTCCACATCGCACGCAATGCCGGGATACCTGTTCCAGTACCAGGTGCCACCAACATCGCCGCCCTTTTCGCAGAAGCGCACATCTGTGAAGCCGGCAGCGCGCAACTTGTGCCAGATCAGCAATCCTCCGAAGCCCGCCCCGACAACCAGGATCTCGCACTCATCATCTAACGCCGGGCGTTCAACGGGCGGCTCGGAGTAGACGTCCTCGAGGTACTTCGCGAAATCCCCTTCCATCGTCATGTAGTCGGCTGCACCGCGCCGTGTCTCTTTGAATTCGCGGTACGTCGCCTGCTCATCTGCATTGAACACCGCGCCGGGAGGCGGTTCGGGCAACGTCTTCATGGCGACGTCGTCCAAGATGGCATAGCCCTGCCCCGCGATGCGGTCACTCGCTTTGGCCGCACGCGTATTGAACACCTTGAGCCCGGTTTCGGGATCGATGGATATCGCTTGCGTCATGTTGCACCCGTTTGTCATGGCGACGGCCGCCGTAACCTTCTGCACAGCAGCACCGCTATCGCTGGACCATATCAATGGCCCAAATCAATCTCGGCTTATTTTGCCATAGGCCGACTTAGCCTGACAGGCCGGGCAAGAACATGAGGGTGATATTGATGCCAGCGCCCAAGTGTGAACCTGAGCTCACAAATCCCTCACGGCAACGTCAACAGATGCGATCACGCGTTGTTCCCGGCGGAACACCACCATACGGACGACGCTGTTAACTAGATCACACTTCAAACAAGAACACATAACCAAACAGGAACGACCATGCTGATGAACCTCCTCAAGTCAAAACCTGCCACATCTGAAACGACGACGTCTTCAACCACCACCCCAACCGCATCTGCTACGCCAACCCTTGAAGCGGTCAAGACCAAGCAACAAGGTGCCTGGGCCTCCGGCAACTACGCGATTGTTGGGACCACTTTACAAATCGTCGGCGAACAACTCTGCGAGACCATCGACCTGCGCTCCGGCAGCAAGGTGCTCGACGTCGCTGCCGGCAATGGCAACGCCACGCTCGCCGCCGCCCGCCGCTTCTGTGATGTTACCTCAACCGACTATGTTGATACCCTTCTCGAAAAGGGCGCTTCACGCGCGGAAGCCGATGGCCTCACCGTCAACTTTCAAACTGCTGATGCGGAGAACCTGCCGTTTGCCGACGACTCGTTCGATGTCGTCATGTCCACATTTGGCGTGATGTTCACTCCAAACCAGGCAAAAGCTGCATCGGAACTGATGCGCGTCATCCGGCCGGGTGGCACAATCGCAATGGCCAATTGGACACCGGAAAGCTTCATCGGCCAGCTCTTCAAGACCATCGGCAAATACATCCCACCGGCACCTGGTGTCAGTTCACCCGCACTTTGGGGCACACAAGCCCGGCTTGAGGAATTCTTCGCAGCTGACGCATCACAGATCCAACTGCATAACCGCAGCTTCAACTTCCGCTACCAATCGCCCGATCACTTCATGCACATCTTCCGAACCTACTATGGTCCGACACACAAGGCGTTCCTCGCGCTGGATGAAGACGGTCAGGCAGGTTTGGATGCTGACATCCGCGCACTCATTGATCAGTTCAACGTCGCAACCGACGGCACGATGGTCGTCCCCGGTGCTTACGTTGATGCGGTGATCACAAAGGCCTAATCAAGGCTCCACCCAGGCCCGGCTTGTTCAAGCGCGATATGCTTGAAGTGGTCCAGCAAGCCGGGCCAACTCTCACCTGAAGTCAAAACAACTTTATTCTAAAATACCCCGGCTTCGAGACCGGCCGCCATAGCAAGGCCGAGTTCCTCACACTGTGGAACGAAGTCGGTCGAGTATGCGCCCTTGAAGATTAGCGGCGGCTGCACTTCTTTCCACCGCAGTCCGGTGATGATTGTCTCGACACTGCGGCGCGTTCCAGTACCATCATGGCCGGCGCGAATGTATAGCGCATAGGGCAACCCCTGCTTTTCTTCGAGG
>JBCDBQ010000654.1:0-4294 GCA_039183375.1 Pseudomonadota bacterium | reverse complement strand
GATATATTCCAAGGGTTATTTGGCGGGGACACGTTCGGATGCTCGGGGAGCTCGAATTGTAACAACTCCGGCACTGGCAACATTCGGATCAACAGCGGCGCCGCAAGCTACTTCTACACTTATCAATCGGCCGCCGATACACGCGCGTCATACCAACTGACCGCAGTTCCGGTTTCGGCTGTTCCGCTTCCCTCTGGCTTGCCACTTCTTTTGGTTTCGCTGGCTGGGCTTGCCGGCGCGCAACGACTGCGCGGGCGTGCTCGGTCTTCCGGAACCGAAGTGATCCGCCGCGTGGCTGTCGTCCTGCGGACTGGCACTCTAGGCTTTGCCGCGTGCAAGCCTCATGCGGCCTGATGAACCACTGACCATGAGCCTTCAAAAAAAGGAACGTTGATATGACGAATAGACAAATTCTTACAGGCTTGAAGGTATTGACGGTTGCTTTCGGCGCGAGCATGGCTTCCTCGATGGCGAACGCGGCGACCGTCATTACATTTGACGAAGCGGCCTTTGAGGCCAGCACAAACATCACTAACTCATGGGACTTTGACGTGGATGGTTTCCTCACCGATGGCACGCCCGTCATCGGTGAAATCGTGCAAGCGTCTGAGGGCATATACGGAGCCTTCACCTACCAGACGACGGGCAATTCTTTTCGCCAACGGAAACCCGGCAGTTTTGGCGCACCTGTCTCAATGGTAGGCCCCGACTTTCCCTTCGAATCTTCCCGCCTTATCCTCCCGACCAATACGACCGCTTTTGGCGCCGATATTTATCACGCCGATTTCGGACTCTCGCCAATTGGACTCGTTGCGTTCGACGCATCAAACAACCGCTTAATAGAAACTGAATTCGATGTGAGCGACTATTCGACCCAGGGGACTTTCTTCGGTTTGTTCAGCGATGTTCCAATCCATCGACTGGAATTCAGCGGCCCTAGGAAGAACCTTGAGTTTCTAGACGATCTGCGAGCCGGCACTCAGCTGGCACCCGTTCCGCTTCCTTCAGGCTTGGCACTTTTTTTGGTTTCTCTGGGCGCGTTTGCAGGTGTGCGAAGACTGCACCAGCGCGTACGGTCTTCCTGAGCCGAAGTGATCCGCCGCATTTCTGAAACCATCACCCACCCGAAAGGGCAAACTTCAAGAAAGAACTGAGGGCCCAACCGTGCTGCTTAGAAATCTGCTAATCGCCAGTCTGACGCTCTTCGTCTTGAATTCAGAGGCAAAGGCCGTCTCCGTTTTCGCAGACGGTGTCTCAAACGAAACGTTTGGCGCTAATCTCCCACTAGGACTAATTGTTTTTGACGACGATAGCCCCGACTTGCTCGAGACCAGCTTCCTTTTTGCTACGTCGCCGGCCGCGACTGAAATCATCACGCTTGAAGCTAGCTACACCAACTCAACAACCGTTTTTGGCCAGTTTGATTTCGAGCTTTTTGACGTGACGACTTCCGAAGTGTCGCTCTTCGCTGGCAGTTTCACTTCCGGTACGCCGGAGACATTCAAAGTCGAAAACGCGGTTACGGGTTCAGGTGCAAACTACCGGCTCGACATCGCGATCACCGGAGCAGGGCAAAAGGAACTGGCAGCCGTGGCTGTCTCTGCCGGTCCGCTGTCTCCTGTGGTTCCGGTACCGGCAACGCTGCCCCTTTTGGTCGGTTCGCTTGGGGCGCTCGCGATCGTCGTGCGAAGACGTCGGATGACCGCACGCGCACTGCAAAGCTAGACGTCGCCCGGGTGGCCGCGTCCGTGATGTGTATTCTCGTGCACTGATCGGGCCTGGCTTATGGGCGGCGATCTTCAGGCGCCCCGCCTGACCCGTGTCCCGGCGGTCTTGGCCCAGAAAGTCAGGCTTGATGCCTGCGGAACAAAGCACCCAGTTGTACTGATTATTCTCGCGCGTACTGATTATCTTGCCGCGGCAAGACCCGTGACGCCACCGCCTTCGCCAGTTTTGGTTTTGATATGCAGGCCTCCGAGACCCCGGCCGCCAGTCTGAGCAAGGCTGGACAATTTGGGGACAGATGGTCAGAATTCTGGGCAGTTCTGAGCGTCTTTGACCCGGGAATTCTCGCGCGTGGTGCACCGTTTCGGCGAATTTGAACTGGACACAGCGGCGGGCGTTCTATTGCGAGCCGGGGCACCGGTGGCACTGAAACCGCGTCCTCTTGCGCTTTTGTCCTTACTCGTTGCCCATCGCGGACGGGTCATTTCCAAGGATGAGATGATCTCAGAGGTCTGGGGCGGACGCGCGGTTTCGGACTCCGCAATTACAACCGCTGTTCGGGATATCCGGCGCGCGATCAACGGCAGGGGAGAAGACGCTGATCTGATCCGAACCCACTATGGGCGAGGGTTAGAGTTTCTGGACGTGCAGTCCTCGAGGCCAGCAACGCCATCGCACGTTCTTCCCGACAACGCTACGGTCAGACTTTATCCACGTACAGTTGCTGTGCTTCCGTTTAAGAATCTCACGTCCGACCCCGACCTAGCTCTTATCGCCGAGGGGATGGCGGAGGACATCATCATTCAACTAACGCGCTTCCGCAGCGGGCGCGTCTTGCCCACTGTATCAGCGACGGTGGTTGCCGATACCGGTCTTGCGCCGCGCGACATGGGCCTCAGCCTCGGCGCCGACTATATCCTCGTCGGTTCAATACGGGATGTTGGCCAGGCCATTCGCATAAACGCACAGTTTGTGCATGCTTCCTCAGAAGATCATGTATGGGCCGATCAATTCGAGGTCGCCAAAGAGAAGATTTCTGAGGAATTGGACGCCGTCGTCACGGCGATTTCCAACTCGGTTGTCAGCCGGCAGCGAGACAACGAGTTGCGGCGCGCGTTCCGGACGCCTTTCGAAGATCTTGACGCATATGAGTGCTTTGTGCGCGGGAATGCTCTTGTCGACACCTTCGATGTGTCGAAACAACCCGAAGCGATCCGACTGCTTGAACGGGCCATCGAACTGGAGCCGGAATTCGCGGAGCCTTACCCTGTGCTGGCTTACGCAATCGTCGTGCAAAACCATAATCCAGAGGCCTACGTTGCCGGCTACTCCGTTGACCGGCACACCGGCGAGCGCCAGCGAGCAAAAAAAGGCTGCGCAGCGGGGTGTGGCGCTGGATCCGACGCTCCCCATGGGGTGGACCGCCCTTGCGCGCACTCATCTAGCGCTTGGCGAACTGGAAGACGCCGTGGTGACGGCACAGAAAGCACTCAGCCTGAATCCACATTTGGCGCGGGCAGAAGCTGTTATGGGTATTGGCCTTTGGCAACTCGACCGCGCGCAAGATGCGCTCTCCGCATTCGACCGCGCGCTCGCCAACAGCCCGCAAGATTCCTACCGTTGGATAATTCGCGGCAGCAGAGCGATTGCACTCGCGTTGCTCGAACGCTTCGAAGACGCAATCGCCGAGGCGCGGCAGGCACAGTTGGACCCGAAGGCCAACTACCTTGCCTATGTCGGTGAGGCCTGCGCTCTGGGCCATCTCAGGCGAACCGACGAAGCACGCCAAGCAATCCGTCGCGGTCTGGAAGCCGATCCAGAGTTTGGCATTCCCCTTATATTGCACGACTTCGCACTTCCCAATGAACGGGTCCGAGAGTTTCTGTTGGAAGGCCTGAAACTTGCAGGTTTTTCAAACTGACCTAAGAGCCCCGGCCTCCAGCCATTCCGGCACCCGGATCAATGGTACAGTCTGGCGACAATTGGTGGAACGAACCCTCATTTATCCCCCGCCTCCGGCCGCCGGATCGCAACCCCTGGCCCTGCTGACACCTGGCCGTTCTCAAGGAACTGGATGCCGTGAGCTTCGAGTGCCTCTCTTACGCGATTGCCCCCTGAGGTACGGCGACAAGCGGAACGCGGACGGCACCAGGTTCAAGTGGTTCGACATCCGCAGCTTTCTGGCACACCCGCCTCTAGTGGTCGCGGGGAGCGCAGTTTGAGCCAACTATCGAATTAAGGCTACAGTTGTCGGCTCTGCGGGACATTGCTGCCTTTGACTGAAGAGGCTGGCATGTCTGCTTTTGCTTCGATGGCAACATCAGCTACGTTGCCGCTATGGCAGATGGCAAATCTCAGATTGCCCGCCATCGGGACAAGTTGAATGAGCTTCACGAACGCATTCACTCAACCTTCAAAGTAAGAGACGGCTCCGAATTTCATAAGCGTAGATGGCAAGACGCGTGTGCCGATTTTCACAATTTTCGATCAGAGATTGACGGCTATATGGACGAAGTTAGCGCCGAAGGGCTATCAGAAAACAAACACATTAGAAAATTTGTCTTTGATT
>JBCDBQ010000653.1:0-4321 GCA_039183375.1 Pseudomonadota bacterium | reverse complement strand
TGTCAAAGTGCCCGAGACGATGATCGTCTTCGAACATGGCTGTCCTCATCGAAGACGTCTTGAGCAGTGGTACACCGCGCGCGATGAGTTGCCGGCACGAACAATCGAGCTTGGATCTTATCATGCGATGTTGGGAAGCGTGTTGGCCGGCATGGGTGCAGCGCTAGTGCCTCGCAGTGTCATTTCGACATTTCCCGAGAAAAAGCGTATCAGGATCAATAACCTGCCTGAAGGTGAGAATCTAATCCGCACGATGTTGATTTGGCGAAAGGGAACTTCCTCTCCGAAGATCAGCGCATTGGCTAAAATCCTCAGTGAATAGCATCTTTGCTAATTAAAGGGCCGCTTCTGCCCAACCCACGCAATCCCTTGATGAGCATGTCGCAACCGCTTTCAACAATGAAGCCAAAGGCGCTCTCGAAGCAAAGCAGTTCGCTACAATTCCGGCATCGCCGATCATTCAGATTCAAAATATTCCGAATGTGTCGTGTGGATGTAATCGATCGTCTCATCAAGATGAGCGAAATGTTTACGCGCGGCCGTTGTTACCTTGTCGACCGATTTTGACTTTAGTGCCGTAGCAATCTTGCGGTGATCTTCCAGCACAGAGGAAAGCTCGCTGACTTTGCGGTCGTACTCGAGAACACAGAGACGATCGACTTTCTGCTTCTGCTGTTTGATCGTTTCGAATGCATCGGGGCAACCAGCGAGCTTGCAAATCAGTCCATGAAACTCGTAGTCCAGTTCTCGCATGCCATCCGGATCAATGGCATCAACACATTGCGCCTGTGCATCCAGGTTCTTCTGGAGCGTCGTAGCACGCGTCTTGTCCCAAACTCCGCAGGCACGTCTTAACACTTCAAGCTCGACTGCCAAGCGGATGAAACGCGCATCTTCGATTCGGTTCAGCGAAAATCCGCGAACCTCTGTGGCCTTTTGCGGGCGAACGATAAGAAGATCCATGCCGCTTAGCCGATTGAACGCGTCTCGAACCGGCTGCCGTGAAACACCAAATCTGCGCGCAACCTCAACTTCGGAAAGTTTTGTTCCGGGATGAAGCTTCAGGGAAACGATCTCTTCGTAAAGCTGATCAAACACCTGATCCGTCGCTGTCCGTCGCTCAATAATTGCTAGTATATCCTGCATATCGCCGTGCAAATCCACTCAGAGTTGTGCTCCCAAACAATACATGGGTTGGCAGCAAAGCGGACAAGCCTTTCGACGCACAATAAGTTTCAACTTGACAATACTAGTATGCTAGTCTTCCAATAAAGTCTAGATTGACGAATTAAGCCGATTGAAACGGCAGGCAGCTTCAGCAACGCGGCTGCGTCGAGGGGAGGACAAGTTAAGCGTATGGGCGAATCGACAAAGCCTTTGGCCGGACGCGTGGCCATTGTCACAGGCGGAGGCCGGGATATCGGCCGCGCCGTTGCAGAACGGCTGGCCAAGGATGGCGCTCAGGTGGCCATCAATTACTTCAATTCAGATTCAGGAGCCGCGAGTGCTGTTGAGAAGATCGAGGCTTCCGGTGGCCGCGCCTTCGCTATGAAAGGAGATATGACATCCGACACGGATGTCGCCGCACTTGTCGACCGAACCTGCGAGACCTTCGGAGATAAGATCCATGTTGCGGTCCACGTTACCGGTGGCTTGCTTGCCCGAAAAACAATCCAGGAAATGGAGATCGATCACTGGAACCGTGTGATGGATCTCAACATGACGTCATACATTCGCTTCATCAAAGAAGTTCTGCCGAAGATGTCTGCGACTGGTGGCTCCATAGTTGGCATTGCCAGTCAAGCAGGCCGTGATGGCGGTGGCGCGGGCGCAGTCGCTTATGCCTCCTCCAAAGGAGCCATGATGACGGCAACCCGCGGCCTGGCGAAGGAGTTGGGGCCTGGCATCCGGGTCAATTCGGTTTGCCCAGGGATGATCGATACCGACTTCCACAACACTTTCACAAAGTCTGAGGTACGCAGCCACGTCGCCAGCATCACTCCGCTCAAACGCGAGGGCACATCTCAGGACGTTGGCAACCTGGTTGCGTATTTAGCCTCAGATGAAGCGGCTTTCATCACTGGCGCCAACGTCGACATCAACGGAGGACTGCTCTTTTCCTGATCAGGAAAACCATTGTCGCAATCAAACCAATAAACATCATCCAAAGGAGGAAACCATGTACAAAAATATACCCACAAAACTACTGGGAACCGCAACGGCTCTGTCGCTCATGTGCAGCGTCGCAGCGGCCGCTGAATGGCGCGCGTGGAATATCCACCACAAAGGCCATCCTAATACAGCCGCGATGGACCGATTTGCAGAGCTTGTGAAGAAAAATACAAACGGCAAGATCAATCTCCAGGTCTTCCATGGTGGCGTTCTTGGTTCGCAGCCGGATGCAATTGAGCAGGTCCGCATCGGCGCAATCGAAATTGGAAACTTCAACCTCGGCCCAATCGGACCGATGGTGAAGGAAGCCAACTTGGTTTCGCTCCCGTTCATCTTTAAGAGCGTCCCACACATGTTCCGTGTGCTTGAGGGCGACGCCGGTAAAGTCATTGCGGCTGCGATGGCCAAGGCAGGCATTAAGCCACTGGGATGGATTGATGCGGGTGCACGTTCTTTCTACGCGCAAAAGCCGATCAATACGCCAGCAGACGTCAAAGGACTGAAAATACGGGTCATGAACAATGACCTTTACACAGCCATGATCTCGGCAATGGGCGGCAACCCATCGCCGATGGCGTTCTCGGAAGTTCAACAGGCTCTAAAGACCGGTGTTGTTGATGGAGCCGAGAACAACTTCCCGTCCTTCAAGAATGTCGGGCACTACGAAGTGACTAAAAACTACTCGCTGAGTGAGCACCTGATCATTCCGGAATGCATTTGCGTGAACACAAAGAAGTTCGATGCGCTATCGCCAGAGCTGCAAGCTGCAATTACAGACGCAGCACAAAAAGCAGCGCTCTATCAGCGCGAACTCTGGAAAGTTCAGTCTGCGCAAGCGCGCAAGGATGTCGAAAAAGCTGGTATCAAAGTCAACGCGATCGCTGACAAAACGCCATTCCAGAAAGCGATGGATCCAGTCTACGCGACATACCTGAAAACTAATCCAGACATGCAGAAGCTAGTGGATCTGGCTCGTTCGACCAAGTAACCTCCCAGTCGTTCGAACACTAAGGCGCCCGGCTCCTAAAACGGATGTCGGGCGTTCTTTTGACGGAGGCGTTCCAATGGCTGCACCAGATCCGCCACCCGCGTTTGTGCGGATAATGGACAGAACGTTCGAGTTGATTTCTCGGGTCTGTCTCTTCCTGGCCGGCACAGCCCTGGTTGTGATGACAGCGATTTTCGCCTGGCTGGTATTCGGCCGTTATGTACTGAACGACACGCCGACCTGGGTCGAGCAGGTTTCACTTCTGCTCGTTATGGTCATCGCGTTTCTTGGATCGGCGGTCGGCGTGCACCAACACACGCATCTTTCCGTTGTCTTGTTCCGCAACCTCGTTCCCTCCTGGGTGCGGACTGGTTTCGTCTTTGTGTCCGATGTCCTCATGGCTGTCTTTGGGGGCATGATGTTCTGGTACGGCATCGAGCTGACGAAGTTCAAATGGAACACGCTGATACCATTGATCCAATGGTCGGAAGGCTTGCGCTCACTCCCACTCACGATCAGTGGCGCGTTGCTCTTTCTGTTTTCGGTCGGCCACTTGATTCGCCTGCTGCTCGGACGGGACAACCGGCCTGACAGCATCGAGTAAGGATCATCGATGGGACTTCTGCTCCTTCTTGGCATCTTTGCGATCTGCGTCATCATCGGAACGCCGGTGGCGTATGCGCTCGGCATAGCTGCCCTATCGGCATTCTTTTACGAGGGCCTGCCACTTTTTGTCGGGTTTCAGAGAATTGTCTCCGGCATCAATGTCTTTTCGCTGATGGCAATCCCATTCTTTATTTTTGCCGGCGAATTGATGTTCCACGGCGGCATCGCAATGCGGCTTGTCCGGTTTGCCCAGTCTGCGGTTGGAGCAGTGCGCGGTGGACTTGGCGTCGTCAATGTCTTCTCATCGATGCTGTTCGGAGGGATCTCGGGCTCGGCGATCGCTGATATCTCGGCCCTCGGATCAATCCTTGTTCCCGTGATGAAGGACAAGGGTTATGACGCCGACTACGCCGTCAACGTCACTGTCACATCTTCAATTGCCGGCATCATCATACCGCCCAGTCACAACATGATTATTTTTGCGCTGGCGACGGGCGGCGCGGTTTCAATCTCCCAGTTGTTTCTTGCCGGTGTTGTGCCTGGCGTTCTGATGTG
>JBCDBQ010000652.1:0-4332 GCA_039183375.1 Pseudomonadota bacterium | reverse complement strand
TATGCGTAGACGCGCCAGCCAACCAACTCCAGATCATCGGGATTGAGGCCTTGGCTGACCCAAAAGGCATCGATCCGATGAACAAGTTCTGCAAGAGTGCTTTTCATCGGACGACTGTCTCTTTCAGATCAGAGGGTGCTCCCTTCCAAGTCGGAAGAGAGCGCCGCCGTAAACGGATGATGCTGAGCGTGGCTCCCATGATCAGTTCAACGACGGTTGCGGTAATCAACGCTGTGGAGGGTACGCCATGCAGCACCATTCCGATCACGCGGGCGATGCCATAGCTGCCATAAACGAAGGCGCCTGATGTTAAGCTGACGTTGGCAAAGCGCAGCTTCATGGCGCCCAGTAACATGAGCGCAGCGGTCACAATGAGCACGCCACTTGGGCCAGTCAGTTCAGACATCAACCCTGGGTCGTCACTCACGATCACATCGCTCATTTCCAGGACACGCATTGGGTGAAACAACAGGTTGCTGCCAATAAGGCCCAGCATCGCGCCCGACCCCATGAGCGTCGTTCTCGTCAGGATGGCGTTCATCGCGTTGTGTCCCACACACCTGTTGCGGCGATCTCTCGCGCATAGTCTGCAAAGTCTTTAGGCGGACGACCAAGGGCGCGTTGGACACCATCGGTCAGATACGCGTTCCTGCCATCGAGAACAGTGGAAAAAAGATAGTCCAGCATCCAAACAACGTCCTTGGGAGCGCCGGATTTCTCGATTTCCGCAATGAAACCCTCATGCGGAACATTGATGTACTGGATCTGACGGCCTGTGACTTGAGTGAGGTCGCGAGCCAGATCGGCAATGGTCATAAGGCGCGGACCAGTCACCTCATAGATCTGTCCATGGTGGTGATCTTCAGTCAACGCAGCAACAGCCACGTCAGCGATATCATTGACATCCACAAAGGGCTCGACCTGGTCTCCTGCCGGCAGAGTGATGGCGCCGCTGAGCACCATGTCGACAAAAGCGCCTTCGGAAAAGTTCTGGTTGAACCAGCTTGCCCGGACGATGGTCCATTCAAGGCCAGAATGTTGGACGATGCGCTCGCAGGCTTGTGCTTCTTCCTCACCGCGGCCCGATAAAAGGACCAACCGCTTCACGCTGCGCCGTTTGGCAAGATCGACAAATGCCTGGATGGCATCCGTGGCGCCTGGCATGGCAAGGTCCGGTGCGTAGGTGATATAGACTGACGTGACGCCTTTCAGGCAGGCCTCCCAACCTTTCTCGTTGTCCCAATCAAAGGACGGCAGAGCGGATCGAGATCCGATGCGAACCTCGCGGCCCTTGGCTTTCAGACGCTCGGCAACACGGCGTCCGGTCTTTCCCGTGCCGCCCAGGACGAGCGTGAGATCTTCTCGTTCGCGCGGTAAACTCATTGACTTGCTCCCTTTCGGTTTCGGCAAGTCAAGAATTAGAAGAAGGCCGCTCTTGGCTCTTGTCACCTCGCGCCAGAGTTTTGGCCGATCGCGTCAAAGAACCAGCGTTAGGTTGAGGCCGCTCCAAGCCTGTAAGAACGAGGTGTTTGTCCAGCCCAGCGCTTGAACGCCCTCGTGAAGCCGCTTTGTTCGGCAAAGCCGGTGAGGAAGGCGACCTCAGCAAGAGTGTATTCGGTCTCACGCAGCAAACGTTGGGCTAAGTCTTTGCGCGCCATATCCACCACATTTTGGAATGAATATCCCTGATCGGATAATCGCCTCTGCAACGTTCGTGCACCGATACCCAATTCTGTCGCAATCAGGGATAGTGTGGGCACGCCTTCGCTCAAGACATTGGCGATTGCACGCCGCACCTGCTGTTCCAAGCCCCCATCATCGACGGCGGCGGCCAGTTCTTGCTCCAAATGGCGGTCGAAGAATTGAGCAATCGTTTCGTCGCCCAGCTTGTTCGGCGTATCGATGCTTTCTTTACTGACCAATAAGGCGTCACGTCCGGAATCGAAGTGGACCGGACAGCCAAAGTGGGATTCGTAGACAGAAACATCGCCTCGCGGGGCGTGCTTAAAATAGACTGCCAGAGGTGAAAAAGGTGTCGTACTGACTTCCTTGCTGATCGTGTTGACCGCCGACATGCTGGCTTCGTTCGAGAGCAGCATGCCCGGGCGACCATCTCCAGCTTTCTGGAGGTCAAAGAAATAACCATGACTCGCCTCTTGCAGCGAGTAAGTCTCAGCACTGCCTAGAACACGGCCGTAACGCTCCGATCGGACATAAGAGCCACGTAAGTTTGGCGCTGACTTCCACGCAAGACCAAAGGCGCCGTATTCGTCGCTTCGCATGGCAGCACCTATGCGAAGTGGCAACACCAAGCCTTCCGGATCACGGTCGGCAAGCGCCGCGAAGAAATCGTAGTAATCGGCAGACGATATCAGACGCGCCGGATCAATCGGTCCGTCGGCTAACAGACCAAGACCTTCAACGAGATCGCGCGTTTCGACACCCGGGCTCGCCTGGCCAACGACCTTGTAAACATAAAGCGACGTAATCTGGCTCATCCCGATATGTTTAGATGATGGGCCGGATATTGGAACGTCGAGGCCACAGGTCGCCGAATATGGGCGGCTTGCAGGAGCTTCGGGACGTTCGGCTAAACAGCATCAACGTTGGCTTGGGGCCAATTTCAGTCGTTCAGGATTGCCCGCTTCTGCGCCTCAACGGACCAGCTCAACGACCAGGGCCCAGTTCTCACTTTCGTCCACTTCTGGGCACCATATCGCGCCCCAGACAATGATACCGAATATCATTGCTTGACAATTCAGATCCCAGTTGCGCAGGTTTTACACGGGCAAGTTCGGGAAAGTCTTTGTTCAACAAAGTGTTTTTGGTTGCAGCCTCACTGGGGATGGCAGCTTGTGCAACGTCGTATGTGGCGACGCCGTATGAAAGGGACAGGGCGGGGGTTGACGATGTCGGTCTTCTTGATGACTCGATGCCGGATCAGCCACGGGTGGGTCAGGCTGCGTCAGCGGGTTCGAGTTTTGGTCTTATCGGCGCGCTTGTAGACGCCGGAGTGCAGGCCAACCGGCAAAGTCGTATCAATAAGCTCGTCGAGGAAAACCCTGTCGATGCTGAGGCGATGCTCGAAAAGGCCATCACAGAGAAACTGGGAGCTCTCGGCTACAATGTCTCGCTGATTGAACTGCCTGAGGAAGAGCGTGAGAAGCGCGAGCTTCTTGAGAGTTACGATGGTCTGACCACTTCGGAACCTGTGGAGGCCTATCTCGACCTCGTAACGACGGCGTTTGGTTACCTGTCTTCCGGTGTTGGGAAGCCTTGGCGACCCACGGTCAATGTCGATGTGCGCCTTGTGTCCGTCGACGATGGTGAGGTGTTGATGGAGAATAAGCTCAGCTACAATCCGCTCGCGGCGAAAAGGGGTTGGTCAATATTACTCCGAACCCTGCCTACAACTTCCGTGACATCAACGATATGGAGGCCAATCCCCAGAAGATAGTTGAGGGCCTTGAAGCGATGACTGTGGAAGTCGCTGACGCGATCGCCGCGCTCATGAGGTAAGTCCCATGAGATACCTCTCGCCATCTTCTCTGGTCGCGGCTGTCGTTCTGGCGGGCTGCGTGACACCCCCGAACCATCCCTTGGCTGTTCTTGAAGCACCGGAGGGTCCTTGCGTGACGCTGGTCGACTTCGAAACGGCCACAAGTTTGGAGCGACCACGGCCACAAGTGCGCTTCATGCTCAATGAGGCGGTGGCTGCCGATACACCTTGTTTGATGACTGCCGATGGAGCGCATACACCGTATCTGGTCTTTGATCTTGACGGTGTTCCCAGCCGAGGGAGTGTGATGGTTGGCGGCGCCATGGGCCCCTACGGATCTTCGCACCAAGTGTCGCAACGGTCGATGAGTTTGGCACCGTGATGCGTCAATTTGAGCGCGAAAGCTTTCTGTACCGAAATTCCGGCTACACGGTCCAGCTGCGACCACGAGAAGGCGAACGCTATCTGTTGGTCACAGCCGATCCTGAACTCGTCGGTAAAACCTATAAGTCCGTTGAAACCGGGATCAACGCTTCCTCATACTCGACTGGTTACGGGGCAGCGACGCTTTACTCGGGGATCGATACCGAAACGACGAGGGTTTTCTCTTATGAGGGCAGGGTGAACGTTGTCGTGCTCATTCCAAAAGCCGTTGTCGATCAAATGAGGGAAGAGTAACATTAGCCAATATTGGGACAAAAAAGGCCGCCGCAAGCACACTTGCGACGGCCTTTTGACTCGGACCTGGTTGTTATCGGTCGTCCTTACCCCGCTTTGTTCACCCGCATGTACCACTCGACCAGGCGGCGGACTTGGCGGCTGGTGTAGCCGCG
>JBCDBQ010000651.1:0-4345 GCA_039183375.1 Pseudomonadota bacterium | reverse complement strand
TGTGGACTTCGGGTTCTGGCACAAGTTGTTGCAGCTGCAGGCGGAGGATAACGCCGTTTATCGAGCGGCGACCGAGGCGGCGATGGCCGCCAGTCTTGCGATATTCGTTTTCACGTTCCTGCGTCTTGGTGCATGGCATGGGTTTATTCGCATGCTGGCCCTTGTCTGGATTGTCGCTGCTCTGTCTCTGGTATTCGTTGCAGTCTTAGATCCGAGATTAGCCTCGACCTTTGCGCGCCTGTCATTCGCCGGCATTGGAGCTGTCGGTGCAGTTCTGACGCTGTTCCTGGCACTGCGCGGACAGGATCGGGCGTTGTCGCTGATCCCGACATGGCTGCTGTTTCTGGTATGGCTGTTCGGCGCGTCCGCAACGCTGACTGGGCAGCTCAACGGAGAGTTCGTCGTCTCCAGTCTTGTTGCAGGCCTGACACTGATTGTTGTCCTGCTTGGCTTTACCGTGACGCAGTTCGCCTTTGGTGCGGTCGATGCGAAGTATGGAACGAGCGCCAACGAGCAAAACCTGAGAGCACTCGCCGTCGACGGATCTGGTGCTGGGGTTTGGGAATGGCACGGGCGCCGGGATGAAGTCAAACTCAGCCCGGTCGTGGAAGCAATTCTCGGTTTGAATTCCGGTGAGCTTTCAACAAAGGTCGACGATTTCCAACGGCATATGCATCCGGCCGATCAAGAGCGATTTCGCTTGTTACTATGGTCGGTACAAGAGCGCGGCGAAGGCGTGATCCAGACGGATTTCCGGCTGCGCCATGCCGATAGTTCCTATCGTTGGTTCGAACTTGATGCGGCGAGCGTTGCGACTGCCGATCGACGTTCGCTGCGTTGTGTCGGCCTCATTCGCGATGTGACTGATGCTAAGCGGGCGCAGTTGCGTCTGATGCATGATGCCGTCCACGATAGCCTGACCAATCTACCCAATCGTGAACTGTTCCTTGATCGCCTGAGCATGGCGATTAGGCGTGCGCGGTCCGAGCACAACGTGGTGCCGAAGGTTATCTTTATCGATATCGACAAGTTCAAAAGCGCGAACTCGAGCTACGGCATCATCGTCGGAGATAGTCTGCTTCTGACGATTGCAAAACGGTTTCAGAGATATTTGACACCGCAGGATACGCTGGCTCGCGTCGGAGGTGACCAGTTTGCTGTCCTAACAACCGTGGACTATCAGCCTGAAGTTCTGGTCCAGTTGGCCGATGACCTCAGACAGTCGATCAAGGGTGCCATCCGTATTGCCGGTCACGATGTGGTTTTGACCGGAGCTGTTGGTCTTGCAGTTTGGGATGGTCAAGCATCCGATGACAAGGAAGACAATGAGCTTCTGAAAGAGGCCGAGATCGCGATGTATCGCGCCAAGCGCAAGGGTGCGGATCAGGTTGAAATCTTCCGCGCTGAAATGCGCAATGAGAGAGATGACCGGATCGCGATCGAGAGTGAGTTGCGCCAGGCGATCGAGCGCAAGCAGCTGAAAGTTTTGTTCCAGCCGATCATTTACCTGCCGCGCGAAGAGCTCGCGGGCTTTGAAGCCCTGGTGCGCTGGGAGCATCCACGGCTGGGCCTGCTCAATCCCAGCGAGTTTATTCCAGTTGCTGAAGAAAGCGATCTCATCGTCAAGCTTGGCAGTTACGTCCTGATGCGTTCTGTGGAACAGGCTGCTAAGTGGCAGAAGGAGCTACCGCGCAGTGACAATCCGCTGTTTGTCAGCGTCAATGTCTCGAGCAAGCAATTGTTCCGCCAGGACCTCATCCAGGAGATTCGTCACATCGCAGGTCGGGCAATTGTGCCAGATGGCGTCTTGCGTTTGGAGATCACCGAGTCGCTTGTGATGGAGAATCCAGAGCAGGCAACCGAGATGCTTGATTTGCTCAAGTCGGCCGGCGCGCGTCTCGCATTGGATGACTTTGGATCAGGGTATTCGTCGCTGACTTACCTGCAGAGATTTCCTTTCGATACAATCAAGATTGATAGCGACCTCATCCAGTCCAGTGAGGATGATGGTCATGGTTCAACGATCGTTCGATCGATCGTTGCGCTATCTCACGAACTCGGCAAAAAGGTCGTCGCGGAAGGGGTCGAGGGACCAGAGGATGTCGGCTTCCTGCGCTCGATTGGTTGCGAGTTTGCCCAGGGCTTCTATTACGGGGAGCCGATGGGTGAGCGTGAAGTTACAGACTTGCTGCGCATTGTACGCAAATCGGAAAGGCGCCTGCAGCGCAGAGGCTTTTTCCGAACGAAAAAGAAAGAGCAGGTCAGCTCGGATCAATCGGCAAGTACGCAATGGCCTCCGCCAGGAGCGCCGCAGCCTGCAAAGGAGAAGAAAGCTCCTGCTTTGCCGCCGAAGCAAACTGAAAAGACTGACGGTGGACAACGTCCGGTGGTTGAGCCCCAAGGTCTGGCCGACGCTGCCCGTGCAGCTGGGCAATCAGGATCGGCGAACGGGGCAGCAGTAAGTAACGGCCAAGCGCCGCCAGGAAGAGGCTCACCTCAGTTCAAGTCGGCTGGAATGAGAACGCGGCGGCGGGGTGATCAGCCACAAGAGCCAATTGCCCCCAGCCGAGGGCCGGCTACTAATCCGCAGCGGCCGGGTCAGCAGGCACAGACACGGCCACCTGCAGGCCAACGGACACAAGCCCCAGATCCGAGGCGCTCATCGTCTCCATCTCAGAACGCGCCACCAGCATCCAAAGGCAATGGCGCACAGCGTGGCCAGCCTCCAGCATCATTGCGAGAGCAACTTGAGCGCGCGGGCCAGGAGCCGGCAAAATCACCTCAGCAGCAGGCTGCAGCTAACGGAAGTCTGCCTCATCAGCAGCAGAGTAGGCAGGGGCAAGGCAATGGGCGCGCCGGGGGGCCGCCTCCGCTACCGCATCAGAATCAACAGGTTGGTCGGACAGCGCCATCCAGCCATCCAGCGAATGCTAGATCCGCTCCGGGCGAACCGACGACGCGACCGCATAGGCAAAATGGCGGCGAGCATCACAATGGACCTAACGGCGGACCACCGCCACTGTCGAGCCGAGAGCCTCCAAGGCCAGCTAACACCAAGCCAATGCCGGATCTCTCAAATCTGCCCCCTGGCATAGCTGCCAGTTTGGCAAAACTCGCAGGCGTTGAGGAAAAGTGACGATCGACAGGAACGGAGCGTTCTGCATGACGCGGCGCGTTGTGAAGGTCGTTATCAGGCGTGGCCAGCTTCGGCAATGAGCTGCGAACTAGATATTCCAAGTTTACTCAGCGCATTGTCATACTTGGCTTCTAACTCGCTACCAAAAACAACACTGGGATCTGCCTCACAATGCAACCAGCCATTGTGCTTAATCTCGTTTTCCAGCTGACCGGGGGACCATCCGGCATAACCCAACGCAACAATGCTGTGTTCGGGACCGGCGCCCGTGAGCAGTGCCTTGAGAACATCAGGCGTTGACGTCAGCGAAAAGCCGTCAGCCATTTGCACAGTTGAGGAGGCTTGGAAGTAGTCTGGTGAATGCAGCACGAACCCGCGCGAAGTATCAACAGGACCACCAAAGTGGACGGTGCGCGCCTGCAGTTTGTCAGTGTCTGCCAGACATCCCTCATTGTCTTCGATGTCGAGCTGTTCGAGAAGTTCGTCAAATGCGATGCTTTTAGCGGCCTGATTGACGATTAGGCCCATAGCGCCATCTTCCGAGTGCGCGCAAATGTAAACCACCGAACGCGCAAAGCAGCCCTCGGCAATTGTCGGCATGGAAATCAGGAGCTTGCCTTCGAGGCTATCCTCCAGCCGTGATATTGTGGTGTTTGATGACACTTCCATCTCAACAGAGTAACTGCACCGTGAAGCAAATGTGAAGCGCGAATACGGATTTTCAGTATTGATTTGATGATATGTTATGGCTCTCGCCGTTGAGTCTGGGGGCGTGGCAACCACATAAGGCTCGGGTGGTGATTCACTACCCCATTCGACTTTAACCGGTGCTGTCCGGAGCAAGCTCGCATCGGGCCAGGCAGTATCAGGGCTGAGAATACAGGAGTTCAATGTGCGGCAGAGATTACCATGGCTGATTCTCATTCTGGTCTGTATTTGGCCAAACCTAGGTTCGGCAACGCAGACCGCTACCAAGTGGTCAGTTGGGCATAAATCTCAAACGCGCTTGATCGTTGGATCGATGCCGGGTGATCAAGGACAGCCAGTCTACTACGCTGGCCTTGAAATCAAGATGGAGCCGGGTTGGAAAACCTATTGGCGGCAACCGGGCGATGATGGTGGCATACCGCCCTATTTCAATTGGTCGAAGTCCGTCAATCTCAAAGATACGAAGGTTCTTTATCCGACGCCAAAGCGGTTTTCAGAGTC
>JBCDBQ010000650.1:0-4346 GCA_039183375.1 Pseudomonadota bacterium | reverse complement strand
CGGCGCTGGTGCTGAGGATCTGCTGCATCATGGCTTCGAGACGTCCGTCGGCGTGGAGGGTCGCGAGGTAGACATGCAGCAGTGCCAGGAAGCCCGGCCAGTGCGCAAGGTGGCGATACATGCTCGGCATGACGGCCGTTCTCGCGCCGAACTCATTCAGAGCCAGAACGATCTGACGCGTTTCAGGTGGCATATCATCCAAGGACAGCAGTTTGGGCATTTGGCCCTGCACTGGCTCACCTTGATCGGATTGGGGTGTCAGAGTTGCAGCAGCCTTTTGCCGGCCATCTAGCCTGGCGTAAAGCGCACTCAGTGACAGAAGGTTCATTGCATTGCTGCGCTCATAACTATCGAGAACCATGATGATGCGCGCGGTGTCCTCGGATGAAAGGCCGATGACGTCAATGGCATCAGAGTTTAACCCATGACCAGCGCTGATCGTGATGCCGCGTCGTAGATTTGCAGCCTCTGACGCAATCGCCCCTGTGGCGTAGAGCGGTTTCACGCTTTGCCAGGCCCAGGGCAGGCCGCCCGGGATAACAGCGAGGTGGCGCCAGATTAAATTGACGACAGGGACGCCCAGTCCGGCACGGATTTCGGTGTAAAGATCTGCAATCTCGCCTGTAGCTTCAGCTTCGGTAATTGTTTCGACCGGATCGCCTGGTGAATTCGACATGTTCTGCTCTGCTGCCCACGGATAATCAAGTATAGCTTGGACGCGCAGGCCGGGCGTGTCCACTTCGATCGAACTGTTCCGCTGCCAACATCTCGTCAAGCTCGTGGAGGATGCCTATATTGGCCGGATGTCTTTTCACGTAGAGCTGCGCGATTGGTTGGGTTTGACCGCTTTGTCGCTATTGGTCGCCATCGGCGTGTACTCCGTTGTGGCTGCCGCACCCAACAGTAAGAAAGCTGCGAAAGAGGAGCGCGCCCTGGCATCATTTGCAAAGATGGTCACGGTGCTGCAGAGCCCACGTTGTATGAATTGTCATCGGTCCGATGTGCCGCGCGTGCGTGATACAGCACGCCACCACGTACCGCGTGTAGAGCCCGGCAAAGATGGCAGCGGTATTGGCGGACTACGCTGTGTGATCTGCCATCGTGCGAGCAATAATAAGCGCTCGCGGATTCCGGGTGCCGTTGGGTGGCAGCAGGCGCCTTACTCAATGAGCTGGGATGGTTTGTCGGCAGCTGAGATCTGCGACAATCTCAAAGACCGCAGCATGAACGGCGATCGCGGACTTGATGATCTCAAAGGTTATTTTGAGCATGATCATCTTGTCCAGTGGGCATGGAAACCCGGTCAAAATCGATCGAAACCACCCCTTGCATACGAAGACTTTCTTGCCCACGTAGCGAGATGGGTTGACGCGGGCGGGCCCTGCCCAAAAATTCTTCCGACGACTGAAACACAGTGATCGCCTCACGCGATCTCACCGTATCATCAACAGTCCACCTGAATGATGGAGACGTCCATGGCCTACACTCTCAAAATCAATGGTGAGAGCAAAACGCTCGATGTCGATGGAGACATGCCACTCCTGTGGGCGATCCGCGACAACGTCGGTATGACAGGCACCAAGTTCGGCTGCGGAGTCGCGCAGTGCGGCGCCTGCACAATTTACGTTGACGGATCGCCAACACGGTCCTGCCAGTTCCTTGTCGAGGACGCGGACGGCGTTGAGATCACGACCATCGAGGGGCTGTCCGGCAAGGTCGCCAGCACAGTGCAGAAAGTCTGGACCGACTTGGATGTGCCGCAGTGCGGCTACTGCCAGTCCGGCCAGGTGATGGCAGCCGTCGCGTTGCTGACGGAGAACAAGAAGCCATCCGATAGCGATATCGACGATGCGCTGTCCGGAAACCTCTGTCGCTGCGCCACCTATCATCGCATTCGTGCCGGCATTCATGAAGCCGCCCGTCAGCTGGAGGCTTAAGCCATGTTGTTTTCAGAAAGCAATCCTCTCAAGGCCGGCGGAATTGAAGCAGACCGCCGTCAGTTTCTGGTCGGTGCGGCTGCTTCGGCTGGCGGACTTCTGATCGGCTTTGGCATGCCATCAACGATTGCAACTGCCGCTAAAAAGGCAGCAACACCAAACCCGTTCAGTGCCTACGTCCAGATTGGTGCCGACAACAAAGTCACCGTGTTTTCGTCCCAGATGGATAAGGGACAAGGGGCCTACCACGGCCTTGCCACTCTCGTTATTGAGGAGCTTGGCGCTGACTGGAGCCAGATCCATGTCGTTGGCGCCTCCGGCAACACAGCGCTTTTCGGCAATCCGGTCTGGGGTGGCGTTGCCCAGGGTACCGGCGGCTCAACCTCGATCGCCGGCAGCTTTGATCGCTATCGCGTGGCTGGTGCGACGGCACGGGAAATGCTGGTACAGGCCGCGGCCAAGTCTTGGAGTGTGCCGGCCAAAGATATCAAAGTTGAAAATGGCAAGATCAGCCACGCATCCGGCAAGTCAGCCGCATTCGGTGAGCTGGCAGCCGATGCAGCCAAACTGCCTGTGCCGCAAAAGGTTGCCTTGAAGAAGCCAGAAGAGTGGACGGAGATTGGTGATCCAAAACGTCGCCGCTTTGATACGGCCCCGAAGACCAACGGTACGCACACCTTCACGATCGATGTGAAACTGCCTGGCATGCTGACAGCGGTGGTGGCACACGGCCCAACGTTCGGTGCCAAGGTCAAATCATTTGATGCGGCCGATGCCAAGAAAGTGCGCGGTGTTCGCGATGTCGTGCAGATCGCCAGTGGCGTGGCGGTTGTTGCAGACCACATGTGGGCTGCGATCAAAGGCCGGGAAGCGCTCAAAGTTGAGTGGGATGAGTCAGGCTCTGAAAAACGTAGCTCTACTGACATCATGAACGCTTATAAGAAAGCAGCTGCGGAAGCACCGAAGGCTGTGGCACGCAGTGATGGTGATGCCGCAAAGGCTATGGCGTCAGCTGCCAAAGTGGTCGAGGCGACCTATGAGTTTCCCTATCTCGCCCATGCCGCCATGGAGCCACTGAACGCGGTGGTTCATAAGAACGAAAGTGGCATGGTTGAAATTTGGGGTGGTCACCAGATCCCGGACGTCTACCAGTTCATCGCTTCCAAGATCACCGGACTGAAGCCGGATAAGATCAAGATGAACGTGATGACCACGGGTGGCAGCTTTGGCCGCCGTGCCGTGGCTGATGGTGACGTCGTCGCCGAGGCTGTCATGATTGCCAAAGCGATTGGCTATAAGGCGCCTGTGAAAGTGCAATGGACGCGTGAAGACGACATGACCGGCGGGCGTTACCGCCCGGCTTATGTACATAAGCTGCGTGCCGGATTGGATGATCAAGGCAATATCGTTGCCTGGGAGAACCACGTCGTCGGACAGTCGATCGTTGCCGGTACGCCATTCGAGCAGGCCTTGGTGCAAAAGGGCATCGACAAAACCTCCATCGAGGGCTCGGATAACGTTCCCTACGCGATCCCGAACGTGAGCGTCGGTTTGACTACCACTGATGTCAAAGTTCCGGTGCTGTGGTGGCGTGCCGTGGGCTCAACCCACACCGCCTACGCAGTCGAGAGTTTCATGGACGAAGTCGCCGCGGCTGCCGGCAGAGACCCTTACGAGTTCCGTATGGCGATGCTCGGCAAACATCCGCGTCATGCCGGCGTCTTGAAGCTCGCAGCTGAGAAAGCGGGTTGGGGCAAGCCATTACCGAAGGGCCGGTTCCACGGCATTGCCGTCCACGAGAGCTTCAGCTCGTACGTTGCGCACGTTGCCGAGATCTCAATCGAAGATGGTGAGGCGAAGGTGCACAAGGTGACCGTTGCTGTCGATTGCGGCGTGGTCGTCAATCCGGATGTCGTGCACGCGCAAATCGAAGGGGGCACCGGGTTCGGTATTGGCTCGATCCTCGGCGAAGAGATCACGCTTGATCAAGGACGCGTGGAGCAGGTCAACTACGATGGCTACACGCCGCTGCGCATCGATGCGATGCCGGACATCGACGTGCACATCGTATCGTCGACGGAGCGGCCAACGGGTGTCGGCGAACCTGGTGTACCGTCGATCGGGCCAGCGATTGCCAATGCGTACGCTGCAGCAACCGGTAAGCGTGTCCGCGCACTGCCGTTCTCGAAGTCTGTCGGCGGCGCCTAGTCTCATAAGCTTGCGGCAGGCGCTGATCATCGGTGGTCAACGCCTGCCGCCCACAATTTCGGTCTTGGACTGACTTGGCCGGCGTGTTTGCACGGCACGCAAACGGCGGCGAACTCCCCCTCCCCACCAAGCGAGCGAGCGACAAGTGACTGCGATTAACTTCGCAGAGCACGCATAACTGTCGGAAACCCTCGGAATTGT
>JBCDBQ010000649.1:0-4352 GCA_039183375.1 Pseudomonadota bacterium | reverse complement strand
GTCCACTGGGGCCGGTCCAACGCAGCCGGTCCACTGGGGCCGGTCCCTTGCGATTGACAAGACTGAACCCCACCGCCACCATCATGCGCGATAAATTCTCATTTGTGCGATTATCGCGCAAGTGGATTATTTGATGGAAGGGCCGGCGTTGAGATCGCAATAGATCGTGGTTGGATCGCTGCCGAAGGAGAACCAAGCATGTTGAGCCAGCAGGAGAATGACGAGCTCACGCGCGTCGGTCCCGGAACGGGTGCCGGTGCCGTTCTTCGTCAGTACTGGCAGCCGGCAGCGCTCGGCGTTGAGCTGGAAGGCCCGCGCCCGGTTGTGCCTGTCACCCTGCTCGGCGAGCGTCTGGTGCTATTCCGCGATACGAGCGGTGAGCTTGGTCTGGTTAGTCGCCACTGCCCTCATCGAGGCGCTGACCTTTGCTACGGCCGGCTTGAAGATAACGGCCTGCGCTGTCCGTTTCACGGTTGGCACTTCGACACGTCCGGCCAATGTGTCGAGCAACCTGGTGAGCCCGAAGGCAGCCAAATGCATCAAAACATTCGCACCACGGCTTACCCGGTCATCGAGCGCAATGGCATCGTGTTTGCCTATATGGGCCCGGGAGATCCTCCGGCGATGCCGAAGCTTGATTGCTTCGCAGCCCCAGACAGTCACGTCTTCGCGTTCAAGGGACGTTGGGAGTGCAATTGGCTGCAGGCGTTGGAGGTTGGTATTGATCCGGCGCACGCATCATTCCTGCATCGCTTTTTGGAGGATGAGGATCCCGCGGATGGTTACGGCAAGCAGTTTCGTGACAAGGCGGCAAACACCGAGATTCCGATGACGCAGTTACTGCGCGAGTATCCGCGACCGGAAATTAGGGTCGAGGAAACGGACTACGGTCTGCAGCTGATCGCCCTGCGCGAGCTCAATGATGGCCGCACGCACGTACGTGTCACAAACCAGATCTTTCCGCAGGCGATCTGTATTCCGTTGTCGAATGAAATGACCATCACGCAATGGCACGTGCCAGTCGATGATGAGACCTGCTACTGGTATTCCATGTTCACGAGTTTCGGCAATCCGGTGAACAAGGAGGTGATGCGCGAACAGCGCTTGAAAGAGCACAGCCTGCCGGACTACGCACCACTCAAGAATGCTGAAAATCAATACGGGTTTAATCCGGTAGAGCAGCGCACCACGACGTATACCGGCATGGGACTCGACATCAATGTGCACGATCAGTGGGCGGTTGAGTCGATGGGCCGAATTCAGGACCGGACGCAGGAGCATCTCGGTAAAACCGATGTTGGCATCATCCGCTATCGTCGCCTCCTGAGGGATGCAATCAGAAAACTCCGCGACGGAGATGAAACGTCACTACCCATGCACAAGCCTGAGATCATTGATGAGGTGCGCGGACCAATCTCCATCGACGCCATTGCCGGTGTTAACCAGGGCTGGGAAGATGTCTGGCGCAACAGCGATAATACGCGTCGAAATGCCAGCCAATGGCGTGCTAGCCTGTCCCCAACGCATTGATTGATGCGGTTTGCCTCTTGGAAGCAGTTTCTTCGAATGTTCAATCCAACACAAGCGACGGCAGGCGTAAGTGTGCTCGCGACCACCTCCCAAGAAGAACGCGATCGCTGGCTCGCACGCGTCGAGGCCGAAGGGCTTGATACGGTCCGCTTTGTCTTTCCCGATCAGCACGGTATTCTGCGTGGGAAGACACTCATGTTGCGCGCGCTGCGCTCCGCGATTGAGACTGGCATAACTGCACCGTCAACAGTTTTGCTCAAGGACACATCGCAGCGAACCGCATTTCCGGTCTGGGGTGCCGACGCAGGTTTTGGTCACGGGACGCTGACGGGATCGGGCGACATCCTGCTCGTCCCGGATCTTTCGACCTTTCGGATACTACCATGGTCGCCAAAGTCCGGCTGGGTGCTCTGCGACGTGGCTAATGTCGATGGAACTCCGTTGCCGTTCGCGCCGCGCACCGTTCTGAAGCAAGCCGTGCAACAGTTGGCAAGCGCGGGCTATCATATGGTAGCCGGCCTTGAAGTGGAATTTCACATCTTCGAGTTGGCCGATCCTCGCAAGACACCCGCAAGCGGTGGTATGCCTGCTGAGGCCCCCGACGTGGCTTATCTCACGCGCAACAACGAGCTGCTGGGTGAGGCGCGCTACGATGCGCTTGAGCAGATCATCGATCAGTTGCGCGCCCATTGTGTTGCCCTGGACCTACCAGTCAGAGCGGTCGAAGCCGAGTTTGGCCCAAGCCAGGTGGAGTTCGTGTTCGATCCAGCAGGCCCGCTTGAACGAGCCGATGCAATGGTCTTGTTCCGGTCGATGGTGAAGCAGGTCTGCGCGCGGCAGGGCTTGCACGCGACGTTTATGTGCCAGCCCAAACTAAATGCCTGCGCGGCAAGCGGTTGGCATCTCCACCAGTCCATCGTTGAGACAGCAACCGGTCAGAACATTTTTGTGCCTCGGACCGCCAATGCCCTGCCCGATCTGGCCGGCAATTGGATCGCCGGACTTCTCGAACATGCAGCCGAATCCTGTCTGCTGACAACGCCGACAGTGAACGGTTATCGCCGCTACCAGCCGCACCAGCTTGCTCCCAACCGCATTCAATGGGCGCACGATAACCGGGGCGCCATGATACGTGCCTTGGTGCGCAGCGGCGACGATGCCAGTCGCATCGAAAACCGTGTCGCCGAGCCGGCGGCTAATCCGTACTACGCCTTCGCCAGTCAGATATTGAGCGGGATGAGCGGCCTCAAAAGAAAACTGGTGGCACCAGAGCCCGTTGAGGCACCATATGACGACGAGGCGACGCTGCTGCCGTCAGATCTCAGTTCTGCGATCACTGCCTTTGAAAGCGGCAGTCTTTATCGTGACGCCATTGGTGAAACATTCGTGGACTACTACGCCCATCTCAAGCGCGCGGAATGGCAGCGCTACATCTCAACAATTTCTGATTGGGAGCAGCGCGAGTACTTTTCACTTCTTTAACGCGGCTCGTGCTCTGAACAAGTAACGAGAGACCGAATAACGAGAGACCAACCACGTTTCAGTTGGATGCGCTGGGCACTCTCAACTGAAACGATTGGTTTGTGAACTGCAGCCGTCGAGTTCGATCAGCCGATATCAATCCGGTAGCCGGCGCGAGGGAAGTGCACGCAAACTGTTCCGACCTCTTCGCTGCTCCGTTCAACCGCAATGGTCTCGGCGTCGGCATAGCGGACTGTGCCGACGACAGGTTGTTCGCCACCATCGACGTCAGGATGAACGGTCACAGCCATTCCGACGGTCAAGCCTTGCGGATCGTTGGCAGCGACGCCGGACGGCGTGACGGGCTCCAAACTCTTAGCCCGTGCAAGTGCGTCCTCCGGACTCATACTTGCCGAAGGTCCGTGGCCGAGGTTTTTGACGTTCTCTTCCCAACGCACCAGATCGGGGAACTCAGACAGCATGGAGGGGCCCCCATCCCAGCGACCGCGGATGAACCAGACAACATAGTAGATTTGCGCATCGATAGCCGCCGGGTTTGCCCCAAGCAGGTAGGCGCGACCATCCTTCAGCTGCGCGTCCAGCCAGGACAATGGCGCACGCATTTGCGACACTAGATGCGGAAGCTGTGCATTGGCCTGCTTGAGACCTTCCGCCCAATCGGCGCCCAGGTAGAGGCGGCCGCGGTCTTCTGCAAAATCCTGTGGCAGGTTTTCGCCCGCTGAGCCAAGGACGAGTTTGACAGCCAGATCGAAGAACGCACCATCCGTCCAACGGCTGATGCACCACATCAGGCCCGCTTCCGCTGTCGGCATATAAGTCGGGTTCGGATGGCGCTTCTCAAGCTCTCGAATAATGCACTGGCTGTCGCAATAGACATCAGCACCGATCTGCATGACAGGCGTGCGACGGTAACCGCCGGTCAGCGGTGTCAGCAGAGGCTTCGGTGGCAGACGGGGAATTTCTACGTCACGCCAACTCGCACCCTTGATGCCGAGTGCCACGCGCACCTTCTCGGCAACTGGCGACTGCGGATAGTTGTGCAGAATGATCTCGGAGGCCGTTGCTGACACATCCAACTCCTTATTGTTTCAGGTTTGCATCATGATCAGGTGTTGACACCGAGCGCGCTTGCCAGCGACGGGAAATCATCGACTATGATGTCGTGGATTGGATTTGGCTCGGGGTCGGGTGGGCTGTCGTTGCCCCACTCGCTTGGGCGCTTCACGAAAGCCGTCTTGTAGCCTCGGCCCTTCGCGGCATCGAGGTCAAAGTTATGGCAGGCAACCATGCAGATCTGCGATGGATCCAGCTGCAGATAGTGGGCGACGGTGTCATATGCT
>JBCDBQ010000648.1:0-4361 GCA_039183375.1 Pseudomonadota bacterium | reverse complement strand
TTCATGCCACAACCCAGGAACAAGCCTCGGGTCTCGGCTGTCTCGCCAAGCAGGAACGAACCGTCGGGCGTAAAGCTCTCCGGCCCATTGAGCAGCATCTTGACCTCGGCTGATTCCAGAACCGGCAGACGATGCAGCGCATTCATCATCATGGGCTCGAAGTGTTCCCAGTCCTCGGGCAGAAGCTGGAATGCAAAGTCATGTCCAATCGTCTCGGGCGCAATGGGTTTGCCCATCGGCTCGAAGCATCCGACGAGCAGGCCGCCTGAATCATCACGTATGTAGAGATGGCTGTCATGGTCAGACAGCGTCGGAACGTTTCCTGTTATACCTTCAACTGGCTTGGTCAGAAGGTAGAAGTGCTCACAGGGCCAGACTGGCACTTCCGCACCGGCCATCGCTGCAGTCTCTCGGCTCCAAAGACCTGTGCAGAGGGCAATCGCGTCGCATTTGATGTGTCCCGCCGATGTCTCCAGACCAGTAATCTTACCCCCTTCTGTCAGAATGGCCGTGACGCCGGTGTCCTCGAACACGCGCGCTCCTCTTGCGCGAGCCCCTTTGACCAGCGCAGCACAAAGGTCGCTCGGGCTGACCCTGCCATCGTCTGGCGACCAGACAGCACCAATCACGTCGTCAGCGTTCATAAGTGGCCAGCGTTCTTTGGCCTCGCCAGGCGGGATCGCTTTTGCGCGCACTCCGAACAGTCGAGCCAACGCCTCCTGTCGACGGATATGGACCAACCGATCCTGATTGGTCGCAATGGAAAGAGAGCCTTTGTTGATCCAGCCGGTCGCCTGACCGGTTTCCTCTTCAAGTTCGGAATAGAGTGAGACCGAGTAACGTATGAGATCCGTCAAGTTGCGAGTTGACCGCAACGCCCTGACCTGAGCAGCCGAGTGCCACGTAGTGCCCGATGTCAGCTTGTTGCGCTCGATTAGAACAGCATCTGAAAGGCCGTGCTTGGCGAGGTGATAGAGCGTCGAGCAGCCCATGACACCGCCACCGATCACAACAACTGAAGCATGAGAAGGAAGGGCTTGTTGACTCATCGGTGCACTCACACATTCGCTTCGAAACGCGACACTCTCCGCGCTCGCAAGACTGGCAGCAGTTTCAACTTGCGAAATCATGATACATATGTTTCATTATTGTCAATCATAGAAATTTTTGTTCCATACATGGTGACATCCCATGAGCGGTGGCAGCAACGCCAATGTAGGGCTGAAGGAAAGGGTCGCACCACGCATTCGCGATCTCAGTCCAACCTTGCGCCTGGCCGCAGACTATGTCCTGAAGCACCCCGAATTGGTCGCTATGCACTCACTTCGCAGGGTCGCGGAAGAATCAGATCTTAATCCTCCGACCTTTACTCGCCTCGCGCAGTCTCTGGGCTTCCAGAACTACGAAGAACTGCGTCAGCTTTGCCGCTACGAAATACAACAAAACAGCAGTTCGTTTGCGGACAAGGCCGCTTCACTGCAGCGAAGCCAAGGTGATGCGGCAGGGGCGCTTCTACCGTCCCACGCTCTGGCCAGTATCGGTAATATCGAAAGCCTGGTTGAAGCGACGGATACGACGGCACTTGCGGGGGCGGCGGACACGTTGGCTGCAGCTCGAAACGTTGTTTTGATCGGATCGCTCAGTTCAGCAGCACTCATTGATTATGTCGCCTACATGGCGCATATGGCGTTTCCAAACTGGCGAGCGGTGCTGCGCAATCATGAAACGGCGAGCATGGAATTGCGTGAGCTCGGCCTTCGGGACGCCATGATCGCTCTCGCTTATAAGCCCTATTCAAGCAGAACGGTAGCTGCTGCGCGACGGGTTCAGCAGGCTGGTGTCCCCCTTATCGCGGTCACCGATAGTTATGCGTCTCCGATTGCTGCTGATGCAGCCCATGTCTTTGTGACCCCGACCGACAGCCGACATTTCTTTGCATCTTCAGTACCATTGATCGTTCTGCTTGAGGCGCTGCTGAGCATGGTGGTGAGCCGAAGCGGCAAGAAGGCCCAAGAACGCATCGCCGCTGTTGAACGAGAAAATCATGAGTCTGGCGAGTATTGGCAAGGATAAGAGAAACCGAACATGCTGCGGGCTTTCGTCTCCGTTGACATCGGCTTCGCCAACATGACATTGCGACTTCGCTGACGCGCATGCGTTACTCCCGTCGAGCGTCTTTCATTCGACGGCAAAGAGCCGGGAGTAATCTTATTTGGTTTTTTGAGGCATCTGAACTGAGGTCTTGTACGTGGCTGACAATGAGACGCTAGAGCGATCACAGGTGCCCCATAAGATGGCCAATGCCGGGGGCGCTTCTAACTGGCTCTTGTTGATCGCTGCCGGATTCACCTGGGGTGCCACGTATTCGCTTGCCAAGATTGCCACGCAAAGTGACATTCATCCCCTGGCGCTGAACTTTTGGCAGGCCGTCTTCGGACTGGGCGCCCTGTTATTATACACTGCAATCCGACGTCGCCGCTTCCCGTTATCAAAGGAGCACATCGAGTTCTATTTGATCGCAGGCGTCCTGGGCACGATCATCCCGGGTGTTCTCTACTTCGTCGCGGCCCGCGAGCTGCCGGCTGGTATATTGGCGATTACGATTGCAACCGTACCTATGCTGACGCTCGTTGTATCGCGGGCTCTCGGCAGTGAACGCTTATCTGTTGCTCGCCTAGTTGGGATACTGCTCGGCGGTGTTGGCATTCTTTTCATACTTGTGCCCGACACAAGTCTGCCCGACGCTTCAGCGGCGCCGTTTGTGATCTTAGCAGTGTTCTGCGCGCTCTGTTATGCCATCGAGAATGTCTATATTGACTTCCGCATGCCAGCAGGGGAGGCGCTGACAATTCTCTGCGGAATGTTGGCCGTGGCCGCGTTGATCATGGGTCCGATCGTGATAGCATTTGATGTCTTCTGGTGGCCACAGTGGCCGCTAGGCGCCGTTGAATGGTCGATTGTCGGAATGGCCCTGATCAATGCCTTCGCTTACGGAACCTTTGTTCACCTCGTCAACACAGCGGGCCCGGTCTTCGCCAGTCAAACCGCCTACGTTGTGACGCTGTCTGGTGTTGGCTGGGGTATGTTGATTTTTGGTGAGAGTCATTCGAAATGGGTGATTGCAGCCACCGCCTGTATGATGGTTGGCCTCGCCCTGGTCCGACCCAGGAAGCGTACTGATGCCTCATAAGGGCGCTCAGTTTTCACGATGTTGGTGCATTGTTCACAACGCACATTTCGGCTTCATCCGAGTAGACTTCACCCTCCGGGCACTCCAGGTCGCAGATGCAGGACAGCGCCACAGTCGAAGACAGTAACCAAGCCAGAATTGAAAATGACAGGAAGCGCATTAGCTCTGCCTCTTCGAGACACAGACTTCTTGTTCCTCGTTGTAGACCTCGCCAATCGGGCAAGTCTCATCAGAGAACACCCCGGTGGTCAAAGCAACAAGCAGTACTAGCGCCAAAACAATCTTCATTAATGTCACTCCTTATCTGCCACGTTACGACTGGTGACATTGAACGGATTAGAATCCAATTGCGCTTGGCCTCAACGTTCGCATCCGGCAACTCAGAACCGGTTGCACACCGGCACGCACTGCCCCACACTGAAAACATTGAGTGAAGGTTTGTGAGGGTTCGGTGCCGCAATGCGTGATCATCCAGGTTTTGGTGTCTTTGCCAAAACTCACCGTGAGTTCTTTGACAGCCTTGGACCAGTTGGTTGGCAGGACATCGTAGGTTATTATGGCGTGACGGAAAAAATTCTTTCCGGCTCATTCAACCATGACGCTCGGACCGGTGCTGTGACGCGACTATCGAGATGGGAGGCCGGCGCAGCCGTTGATCGGACTCTTTCTCACGCATGGTGTGAGGAAGTCTATCTAATTTCAGGAACTCTATCCGTCGGCACTCCTGACAATGAGATCGAGGTTCTGACCGAAGGTAGTTATGCCGTGCGCCCTGCCGAAGTCCCGCATGGGCCATTCTTTAGCAAGGAAGGCTGCTTGATGATCGAGTTTTCATACTATCCGCCGAAGACCTAAGTCTCAAAGGCGCAATTTATCTGACAGACACCGACTCGGCAGTTGCAAGCCCCGCTGCGGCATTTAGGTCGCCAAGCTTCACTGAAATAGGTATGCTTTCGAGTGAGGCGCCAGTCGATGTCGACTTGTTGTCAGCTTACCCATCGCCTGCGCCGACTGGGCGGTACCTGTAAGCTTATACGGCTGCGACGTCTCCGATCGGTAAAAAAAACAAAAATGATGGGAGTGGTAAATTGACTATACGAGCAATTCTCGAAGCGAAGGGCAAACCGATCTTCACAGTTCAACCAACTGACTCGATCGCTACTCTCGCAGC
>JBCDBQ010000647.1:0-4361 GCA_039183375.1 Pseudomonadota bacterium | reverse complement strand
GCGGACCAAGAGGGCCGCGCAATTTCAGAGCGCACCAAGGCGGCGTTGGCAGCGGCGAAGGCACGCGGGGTCAAACTGGGCTGGTCTATCCCTGAGAGGGCTTCTGAACAGCGTCAGGCGGTACGCAAGGGCGCGGCGGTGAACAAGGCGCGGGCGCTGGCCCATGCTGAGAACGTGCTGCCGGTGGTTGAGCAGATCAGGGCAAGGGGCGCATCTCTTCGCGAGATAGCTGCGGAATTGAATGCACGGGGCATCAAAACGGCACGGGGTGGTAGGTGGCACGCGACCACCGTTCGAAACATCCTCATTAAATGTGGGTGCATTGGACGGCTCGTGGCTTAAACCGTCCTAGATTTCTCGATATCGTGACTTAGCCAGAGGTTAGGCACTAGGATCGACGTTACAAAATGGAAAGTAGTTGGGGCTATACAGCCCCAACCAAAACGATACTCGGATCGCTAATTGGCGAGTACAACATGTACGGTATGCCTTTACACATACCCAGCGCAAAATAGACGACTGCGATCTGAGCAAGGACTGTAGCCTCAATACGGTTGCCACTACGTACTGATTCCCATGTTAGGGCAGCGTGACCAATCGCTAAGGCAGCGTAAAGCGTGATCTCTAAAGACTTGAGAATCGGCACAAATCCGAGAATCAAGTAAAATACTAAGACTGTTAGCGCTATCCCTACATGGACAGAAACGATTATGCGTAGCATAATTGGGTACCTCGTTGGCTTGGGTTGCATTCTTAGGACTTCGGGGAACGGGCGGTGCTCTGGGCCTAATCAGACACCGCCCATATTTTGTTTAGCGTTTCGGTACGTAAAAATCCTCCACACACATATCAGAAAAGCCCGGATGCCGGGCTTCCCATACTTTTTGCAGATGACGGATTTGTACATCTCGCGATACGCCTACCGGCAAAATAGCATCTACGTAGATGTAGTCCCGGTCAAAGCTTCTTGGATTGCTTACGTGCAGGCCAATACGCATGTCCATTCTCCTCAAACAATATCAATCACGACGGCGAAAACCTCAACGCCGTGACGACGCTTACAGTCTTCGCGTACCAGTTCTTGGGCATGGACTCCTGTGGTGCGGTCTTGATCGAAGGTAACTGTACCTTTCACGATCCGTTGATCCATCAGCGCGGCTACATAGGATGTCTTCATGATTGCCTCCTTCGGCTTTGGGTTGCATCCGCAGCACTTATAACGTGCGAAATGGTGGGCCGGAGGGGGGTACTTGCTGCTGGTATATCTCCAAGGCGGCTTCGTTACGGCCATCTCGTATGCAAATCCGCCGCGAAACAATATTTCGTATTGATTAAAGATTGTGCATCGGAGGGAAACAACTGTGACCTGAGGTGAAATATTATTTTTAAAATCAAACGTTTACAAATTTCCTTGAGCTAAGGGATTGCCTCACACCCAAAATACCATCCAATATTGTTTGCATGTTTTGAATAGTTTTCAATACAGTGCGTGCCTGGGGAGAGGATAATTAGATAATGACTGATGACAAAATCGCAGCTTTGGCCGCACTGCTTCATCACTACAAGTACGAAAGCACCCGGAAACTGGGCACCTCAAAGCAAGGAACCTCGGAGGCCAAACTTGCTGCTGAGTTTGATATCACGCCAGCACAGTTTAACAATTTCCTGAGGCAGGGAGCGACCGGCAATGATGACATCGTTGCTCAGAAAATCTCTGAGGGTCTGTTCAATATCTATATTGAGAATGGCGCTATTGAAGCCGCACCATCATATGTAAGGCGTGTCTGTGCCCAGGCGTTTGATGATGATCCTGATCTCAGCCGTTTGTTAAACGGAGATGTTGGAACGGTATTCGATGAATGCTCCGCAGGAACATCAGATAAGACCCGGGATGCGTTCAATGAGCACTGGACAAAGGTCTTCGATATCTATCGTTACGCCGCTCGTGTGATCCCAACAGATCCGCCAACGCAAGAGACTAGTGCGGATGGGAGTGTGAAGTTCACCAGCAATGCGGTTCGTGCTGCTCTACAAATCTATCCGCCACAAAAAAGTCAGAAGTATCCACGCTTTGAACTGCACTATAAGCCGTTCAAAGTCGACAACATTCAGCCTCCGCTTGTCGCACATGGGTCCTGCTTTGTGGTCGGCGCTTATCTTTATCTTATTGGTAAGGAAGATGCGCATGACCGACCTCTTGTTTTGGTTTGCAAATTTCTGAACCCAAGTTCGGCGATCAACTTCTCAGGATTAGTTATTCGTCATCACGACGGCGGGGGAGAGGCCTTTTGTTCCCGCTGTTATTTCCAGCGTAACGATACAGTTGAGAGCATCGCTGATCTGAAAGACGAACTTGGTGTAATCAATGAAGCCGATCTTCCGGATGAAATCGTGGAAATTTCTACCAAGTTTCTTAATGATACAGACTTCGGTGGTAAGGGCGCGCTTCTCATAAAGTCCTGATATTATTTGAATATCCCAGCTACTCAATCACCTGCGGCGGCAACATATCCTCAACTGTCCCGGTGATCCGCGCCTTTCGGCCTACGCGGGAACGTTGCAGCTCGGCATAGGCGGCTTTCCGGCCTTCAATGTCCTTCGCCCCCCAGCCGATCAGAACGCCAGTGACGCGCCACCCTGTTTTCTCCTGCACCAGCGTCACAGTGAAGTCAGACAGGGCGTTCACTTCCATCAGGGCAAGCTTGATCGCGTATTGGCTCAGATTACTGTAGGCCGAAAGCTTGGCCACTTCCACGCCTAAGAGTTCCCGGAAGTCATCCAAGGCGAACCGTTCAGTGAACACATGCTTGAACCGAACCGGTCGCGCCATGGCTTCATATAGGGCCAGGGCATACTTCGAAATGTACGAGCGCGGGACTTCCAGTTCCAGCTTTGCAAAGACCGTGGAATCCTTGAGCAGCAATGCCAGTTCTGGCGCGATCGAGTATTTTAGATTGCCCCGTTTCCGTTTCGGGTCTGACAGCTTGTTGCAACCCAATAGCTGCACGCGGTCTGTTGGGCCGTCCGGGCGCTGATCGTCATCACCGTTGTCATCAGCGCCTCAATCGAGCGCACAAGCAGGTCATTGCCATCGTGGATTTCCCGCAGGTCTGTCAGAGGAATTTCGAAACGCCGGTTCTCTAAGATCAGATCAGTCCCATAGCCCCAACCGGGCGGGCCGCTGCGCTATTTGGGGTAGATCAACGTAAGGACCACGCGCGCGCCAAAACCTTCCGGGCCGCCCGGCGGGCTTTCGGCCCAATACCGGACTCCGCCCGCCAGGCTAAGCGTCTGGGTTCCCACCGTAAAGACTTTGGAGATGACCGCATTGATCGGGATGGACCATTCGCTGGCCTCCCAGTCATAGGTGGATTCCGAGTTGACCGTATAGGTCACGGCCGTGGGCGTGGTGTAGGCCAGAAACGGCTGTAGGAAGGTTGCATTGACGTCCCCGCGGTCGTCATCGCCTGCGAATGACCAGATGTGATTGGCCAGCCCGCCATAGGTCCACGGTCCGGTCTGCTGCAGCACAACGGCTGTCGGTCCGACACCCCATTTCCCGGCGCCCAGCGCATCTTCGGTCGCGGTGGGCAGAAGGAAGACGGGGCCGATACCCCAGGTGGTGCCGCCACTCGACGCAACCGGTGAAAAGAACGCGCTTTGCACGATGTCGCCGATCCCCTCGTTCGATGTGCCCAAAGGAATGTCGTCAGTCACGACCAAAGGAAGGATCGTGCGTGAAATAAGGTTCCAGTCGTCATTCAGTCGAAACGGTATGACAGGCTGGACGTTCAAAAGCGTCCGGTCTCCCTCATCATCTTCGCCAAAGTTCTGGTCAAAGTTCAGTTGAAACGGAACGCTGACCAGATCGGCCACCGGATTGGAAAGCTGCTGGGCCAGTTCCGAGGCACCCTGTGCAAATGCCGCACCGGGAATGGCCAGAATAGCGCAAAGACAAGTCAAACGTCGCATCATCGGACTCCTGTTTGGCGCACAACCATAGGGTGCCACAAACATCGACCTTTGCGAATGGTCATCATCAGCGCACTGCGAACGGACCTGTCGCGCGCCGGTGTCTGCCGGATACGGATTGCGTCGGCGTGATCCACTTGTCCGGTTTCGACCGAACCGGCGCCGAAGAGGACCAGGCGTTTCTAAAGCGCTTTCTGCGCTGCCAGCCAGTCCTTTAGCTGTGCCAGCGTCAGGCTGCCGGTCCCGACCCCGTCACGCAACAGTTTTGATGAAAGCCGCGTCAGCGCCGCGTTCAACGGGGCGGGAACACCGTGCAGCCGGGCCAAAAGCGCGATCTCTCCGTTGAGGTAGGGTGTCTCCAAGGTGTCCGCACCGCGGATCAAGCTTTG
>JBCDBQ010000646.1:0-4375 GCA_039183375.1 Pseudomonadota bacterium | reverse complement strand
TTGTGGACCAGCGCGGTCTGTTTTGGCTCTGGGGGATCGGTGACGGCCGATGACAGAACACTGCATGCAGCACCGATGTTTCACATCGCAGGCAGTGCAATGCTGTTCTCGTTGACGACTTTTGGCGGCTCCCACGTGTTCATTCCTGGGTTCGAACCCTCGGCTTTCCTCAAGGCCACGCGCGCCCATAAGCCGACGATCACTCTGCTGGTCCCCACTATGATCGGCATGTTGTTGCAACATCCAGATCTTGAACAAACCGACACAAGGAGCCTGACGCGGCTCATCTACGGAGCCTCTCCGATCACCCAGGCCATTCTAAAGGAAGCGATGGCTAAGATGCCGGAGACGCGCTTCATTCATGCCTATGGCCAGACAGAACTTGCTCCACTTGTGACCCTGCTTGGCTCTGAGTACCACGTCTTGGAAGGACCAAAGTCAGAGAAGATCCGCTCGGTCGGCCAACCGGTCGTCTCGGTCGAGCTGGAAGTTGTCGATGAAAGTGACAATGAAGTTCCGCGTGGCACCGTCGGTGAAGTGCGCGTACGCGGTGCCAACACCATGCACGGGTATTGGCGCAAGCCGGAGCAGACGGCGGCAACGCTGCGCGATGGCTGGGTCTACACCGGGGATGGCGGCTATATGGATCAGGACGGCTTTGTCTACATCGTGGACCGTGTGAAGGACATGGTGATCACGGGTGGCGAGAACGTCTTCTCTGCCGAAGTGGAGAATGCGATTATGCAGTATCCCGGGCTCGCTGAGTGCGCCGTTATCGGCATCCCCAATGACAAGTGGGGCGAGGCGGTACATGCCATTGTGGTGCCGCGCGAGGGCGAAAGCCCGGATCCAGCCGCTATCATGGCCCACTGCCGCGAACTCATCGCCGGATACAAGTGCCCGCGCAGCGTTGACATTCGCCCGGAAGCATTGCCGAAATCAGGGGCCGGCAAAATCCAAAAATTCGAACTCCGCGCACCATATTGGGAAGGCCAGGACCGGCAGGTCAGTTAGTCCGCTCGTACGAGACGGCATGGTTCAGCTCCCGTCTTCACACCGCACCTTGTTAAAGATCGAAATTCATGACAACGCAATTGGATCGCACTGCACCTTTGCCAGGATACTTTCAATCACCTTGGCCGGTGGAGTGCGGTGGTAACCGCCGGCAGAAGGCTGCCACTGGCGGACTGCATGCACGCGGCGCCACCGCAAACGTGACGACCTCGGTCAACGGCCGTTGGAACGTGATGATGATCCGCCGTGGCGATGACGAGTTGTACATGGGCGGCACGATGCCGTCCTTTACTGGTCCGCCGCCGTTCGGATGGTTGCAGCGAATTGATCCTGAATCGCTCGACGTTGTCGCCCAATCGCCGGAGCTGCCTTGTGGCGACCACGTTTGGTGTGGTGCAATCGCAGCGCACGAAAATGGTGACATCATCAAAGTCAACGGCAGCTATATGCATCGCCTGAGCGCGGACTGCCAGGTTGTCGCTGAACGCAAGCTGCCGGTCGATCAGGCTCACAACGGCCTGTTGATCCTGTCTGATGGTACGATCGTTACGAAGGATCTTCGTCTCGCCGGCCAGGGACCATCGACCATCACACGGCTGAGTCCCGACGGTCTCGAGGTTGTTGGCGAACCGCTGGCGTTACCAGAAGGTTCGATGGGCCGCATCGCCAGCGACCTGACAGATGATGGAGAGTTCATCTATATTCCTGGTATCGAGCATGTCTGGCGCATTCGGGTTGATACCCAATCCATGTCAGTGGACCAGAGTTGGTCACCGCATTACCGAACCGAGGGTGGACAGCAAGGCCTCTCCTGGGACGGCTGCATTTCCAATGACGCACTTTGGTTGATGGACTGCGGCGACATTGACTCGCTTCGGGCGATATACGGCGAACATCCGAATGGGCGTTTTCATGAACCGAGCGACAAGCTCAGCTGGCGTAGACCGGCGCCCTGGAGCGGTCCCCAGCGACTGTTGCGGATCGGACTAAACGATGGTTCCGTCCAAGACATCGCGCCGTTTGGCGCTGCGGGTGGCGGTATCATCGCCCCACCTGTGCACGTCCCTGAATTGAAAATCTGCATCGCTTGGGACAGTATCAATGGCGGTCTTGCCGGTGTCTCCACAGCCAACAACCAACTCGAAGTCGCCTGGACATGCGATGCACGACCATCGATGCAACCAGTTGTCTTCCCGGAAACCGGTGAGCTGGTCATCAATGACTTTGATGGCGAAGATGACAAGCTGATTGTTGTTGATATTGGGACGGGTGAGCTCATTGACCGGGTCAGCACCGGCTCGCGCCTTGCCAACGGCATGTTCCTGACGCCCGGTGGTGCACGCGACATTTTTTATTGTTCGACCTTTGCCTGTGCACGGGTCCAGTGGACGTGAGGCTGACGGGACTGGTCGCCCAACGAGCTGGCCAACAGATGATTGCGAGGTGAATAGCATGAGCGATGAACAACGGCATTGTTTGTTGATTGGCATCGGCGCTGGAACCGGTGCTGCCTGTGCCAGACGTTTCGCCGCCTCCGGCTATAAGGTCTCTATGATCGCCCGCAGTGAAGAACGCCTGGCAAAATTCGCACAGGAAATCCCGAATTCAATCCCCTACGCCTCTGATATTGCCGACGCAGATCGCTTTCGTACGACACTCGAGTGGATCAAGGCCGAACAAGGCTTGCCCGATGTCATTATCTTTAATGCGACGCAGGCAACATTCGGCACATATGTCGACATTCCGTTGGAGAAATTCGAGCGTAACTTCCGTGTCAACACCGCCGGTCTTTTGATTATGGCCCAGGTGTATGGACCGGCCATGGCAGAGCGCGGAAATGGTGCAATTGTTGTCACCGGCAATACGGCCGCCACGCGGGGCAAGCCGAGTTATGTTGGCTGGGCACCAACGAAAGCTGCTCAAAGAATTTTGGCTGAAGGCCTTGCAAGAGATCTTGGTCCGCAAGGCATCCATGTTGCTTACGTCATTATCGATGCGATCATCGATATGCCGTTTGCAAGGCGAAGATGGGATCATCTCCCCGAGGATGCTTTCGCCAAGCCCGAAGATCTCGCCGATCAGATCTACAACGTAGCGCATCAGCCGAAGTCGGCTTGGTCATTTCTGGTCGAACTTCGGCCATTCGGTGAGACCTGGTAAGTTCGCCCGAACTAATCGAGCACGTCGGCGCCGGGCGCCTGCTCCTCGAGGAACTGCTGAACCGAGCGGAAGAGCAGCATGCGATTGCGTTCCATCATGATGGAGTGCGTCCCACCGCTGACAATGGCCAAACGTTTCCAGGGCGCATTGACAAGAAGCGGGTAGAGCGTCTGCGCCATATAAGGCGGCGTGTCGTTGTCCCATTCCCCAACTGACACTAGTACGGGCACGGTTATGTCCGCTGGATCGTAGAGCGGCTTGCCGACATTCCAGTATTCAGCGCCGTCTTGGACAACTCCATTTGGCGCGCGAATGGTCGTGCCATCACTCTCGGGATCAGATGCTGCCGTTGCCTCCCACCACGCCTCAAACCACTCAGCGGGCATAATTTTTTCCTTGATCGCCTCAGGTAAACCGGCTTGGCGACGCTTGCGCGTTGCCTCACGGTTAACGGTGCGATAGGCACCGATTTGCCCTTCGACATGAATGGGAGATGGTCCCGACTGTGTGCGGTCCCATACCGGTGCATAGAGCGCCAGGCGTTCCACTTTGTCATTATTTGCTGAGGTGAAAGTGCCCGAGATGGCGGTTCCCCACGACCAACCGACCAGACACACGGAACTGACGCCCCGACGCGCGCAGACAAAGTCGACAACGGCGCCGAGGCAGTCGGCAGCGTCCCGGGTGCGCATAAAGGGCGGATTGTTTTCGGCCGGCTCACTCATTTGAGAAGGGCGCTCCGAGTGGCCGTAACCGGGTAGGTCAAGGCAGTAGGCATCGAAACCACGCTGTGCCGCATAGTCCATCCAGGACAGATCGTTAAATGGCAGATCGAAGGCAGCTGAGCCGTAGGTCGCGCCATGTTGGAATATGACAATACGGTCGGACGCAAAGCTCGTGGCTTTGGCAGGTCGCTTGTTTCGGACATAGATGCGACCCCACTCGGGATGATTGACCTCTAGGTCCTCGCCGACTAGCTCCTGGTTGGGCGTGTTCATCTAACACCTCTCAATGTCACTCAGTTACGTGACGTTACACTTGCCACCAACTCTCCCGCGGCATGAACCTCAGGGCCAACATTGAAAAGATTGGGTGCCGTTGTCCAGTCAGGCGCAGCTCCCTCCTTCAGAGCACATTCACCAAATACAAAAAAGGAGAACGCCGCGTATTGCAGCATTCTCCTTTTGATCGGTTTGTCCGC
>JBCDBQ010000645.1:0-4376 GCA_039183375.1 Pseudomonadota bacterium | reverse complement strand
AGCGGCAGCCGCGCGATGTCAGGCTTGCAGAGCACCAATCATGCCTTCTTCCTGAGCCTTGATCTGAAGCGCGAGGAACTTTGAATAGTTGCGGCACTGCGCGAGGCTGCCGGCAATGAACCACAATCCTTCCTGTGGCGTGCGCTTCCACATGTTGTTCATCTCTCCATCTTCGCCCCATCCCCAGATGGCACCGACCTTGTTCGCAACGGCTTCACCAAGTAGTCGGCGGACGAGCTCGATTTGCTGGTAGTAGCCGGTGGCCAAGACAATCAAGTCAGCTGGAACAACCGTTCCGTCTTTGAGACGTGCTCCTTCGGCGCAGAACGTTTCTATGTTGTCGTATTTCAGGAACCCAATTTCACCATCGATAATGAGGCCGGAGCAGCCGGCATCAAGATAATAGCCGCCGCCGCGTGTCTGATATTTCATCTGGTGGCCTGTGCCGTCGGGCCCGATATCCTGTTCGAAACCGATAGCATTAAGCCCTGCGACAATGTCCTTGTCGCGCTCCAGCATCACCTGGACGGCCATCTGATATCCGCGCTTGATCAGCGGATAGGTTGATGCGGCGGCGAGGAGATCGCAGTCTTCGAGCGATGGGCCTTCCTTGTAGAGTGCGTAGTTGAGAGTCGCGCTGGCGATGCTGACGACGGTGGTCGATCCGCGTTGAATGATCGTCGTGTCGACACCGTGACTGTGAAGATCCTGGGCCACATCATGACCACTGTTGCCGGTTCCAAGAACAAGGGCCTTCTTACCCTTCCACGCGGATCCGTCCGTGTAGCGGTGTGAGTGGACGACTTCGCCTTGGAAGTCAGCCATTCCTGGCAGTTCGGGAACGATTGGAATGCCGCTGACGCCGTTGGCGAAGATGAGATGACGGGGCTGCATAACCCGTTCGCTGCCGTCCGCCTTGCGCACCGTTGCCGTCCAACACTTGGCGCTCTCGTCGTAAGCACCGCCGACAAACTCTGTTTCGGCCCAGTAGTTGATCTCGAGCGCGAAGGCATAGGCCTCGAACCAATCTGCCAACATGTCTTTCGGTATAAAGTTCGGCCAGGTCGGTGGAAATGGCATATAAGGTAGGTGATTGGCGTGTATCTCGTTGTGCAATGCCAGAGAATGGTAGCGCTTTCGCCAGTTGTCACCAATGCGCGGGAACTTGTCGACGACAAGTGTATCGACGTCGAGCTGGCCGAGGCGGGCTGCGATCACCAGCCCTGCCTGTCCACCGCCCACAACCAGCACGGCCGGATCACGATCGGCATAAGCCTCGGCCCGGATCCGCTGGTCTTTCCAATTTTCACCGCCAAAGTTGCGCGAATATGCTTCGCCGCTTGGCCGGTTTGATCCGACTTTTTCTTCGAAGCCTTTCAACTCCTGCAGGGTTGTCAGAAGAACCCATGCCTTGAGGCTGCCGTCGACCTGGCCAACCAACCGCAGGACGCCCGTGCCACGCCCGCGGGCGGTTTCAAAGTCGAACAGCGCCTCAAGTGTTTCGATGCCCTGGCGGCGCACCCAACGTGGTGCCGCGCGTCCCTCGGCCAAACGAAAATTCGAGGCCTTGATTTCTGGCTGTTGCTGCAACAGCGCTGGGACAACATCCTGTTGGCCGACGGATGACGAGATGTGCCAGGTAAACGCGAGGATATCGCGCCAATGACACTCGTCTTGAAAGATCACGGAGAGTTGCGCTTGATCTCCTGCTGTCAATGCCTTTTCGAAGGCCTCCAACCAGGTGGATACCGTTGCCTCTAACGTCTCTTCGGGGGCGGACCGCAGTCCCTCATGATCAACAACGTTCATAGCGATTTTCTACTCGCTTCAGCCTCATGTTTCGGCACAATCTTAACACGGGGCTGGCAACAAGGCTCAGGATCGCGGATATCAATCAAATCACGGATTGGGCAGGTTGCAAGAGAGGGCATCTGTTGAACAGCGTTGTGCTATAAATCTTGGTAGCCTTTGGTTTGGTCAGTTAAGATGCTCTGATAAACAGAGTCGCGGCGACAGAGAGATGATCATATGAAGTTTGGTTGGCTAACACTCAATCACTCGCCATCTGCCGATGAAGATGGAACGGCGATTGACGAGCAGTTGCAACAAGCGTGTCTGGCCGAGGAATTGGGATACGATTCTGTCTGGTTGACCGAGCACAACTTTACCGGCGAAAGCGTTTATGGTGACCCCATTCCGTTTGCCAGTGCGCTGGCGATGAAAACAAAACGCATTCGTATCGGGTTTGCCGTCATACAAATGGCGCTGCGCCACCCGGTGCGCGTCGCCACGCAACTGTCGGTGGTTGATAATCTTTGCAAGGGCCGGCTTGATGTTGGTGTTGGCCGCGGCACAATCTTTAACGAGTACGAGTTTGTCGGATATGGGCTCGACAGCTCAGACAGTCGGGAGCGTTTTACTGAAAGTCTCGACATCATGCTGCGGGCGTGGACGCAGGCTCCGATGGATTTCAAGGGCCAATACTACAACGTCAATATTCCTGAACTGAGGCCATCTCCGCATCAGCGACCGCATCCACCGATCTGGCATAGCGCGATTTCACCAACATCGTTTGAACACTGCGGGAAACAGGGTGTTCCGGTTATGACCGTGAGGCTCGGTGAGAATGTGCTGAGAGAACGTCTGGCACTCTATGAGAGGGGGCTTAAGGAGAGTGGCCTGCCGGAAGAGCAGCAGATGTCTTTGCGTAAGGATGCTGCCGTCTGGCGCTATGTCCATGTTGCTGAGAGTGAAGCACAGGCGGAAGATGAACTGGTGGACGCGCTTCGCCATACGCGTCAGCACATGGTGCACGCCCGGCAAACGCTCAATCCACCCGATTTCAAGGTTGAAGATCAGTTCCTCAACCCTTGGTCCGATGGTCGTGTCGATGAGGAAGAAGCGCTGAAGTTCACGCTATCAACAGGGGCATTCTACGGCACTGCTAAGCGCGTCAAAGAACAACTGGCGGCACTGCGAGATATTGACGTGCACCATGTGCTTTGCCAGATGAGTTATGGCTTCATGAGCCATGCCCGCATTACCCAATCCATGAAGCTTTTTGGTGAGCAGGTGATGCCAGCGCTTCGCTAGGAACTCCGTTTTAAGGATCGGCAATGCAGGACGAAGAAGAGCGTCAACCAACGCAGGCTGAACTGTTCGAGCAGTTTAAGAAGGACGAACCCTGGAAAGCCTGGCTGTTGGTCAACGGTCGTAAGCTGGCGTTTGCCGGTGCGATGTTGATCTTTCTCGTCGCGCTGCTGCTGTTTGGGGGAAATGAAAAGCCACCGGCTGCGAGTTGACTGTACTGTAATCTGCGGCCTGTCCTGATACCGTCACGCTTGCTTGTTACGCCAACGAAAACCTTAGAGTTATTGCGAGTTTGCAGCCATGCGCATCATTCAAATCTCCGATACGCACCTTTCAGTTAAACATGATCACTTTGTGCGCAATGCCGAGATCATTTCGCAGCATGTCCGCCAACAATCGCCGGATCTGATCATCCACACTGGTGACCTGAGCATGGATGCCGCCGGGGGTGTGGCGGCTGATCTTGAGATGGCGCGAGACTGGAATGCGGCGCTGCCGGCGGAGGTGTTGTCCATTCCTGGCAATCACGATGTCGGTGACCTGCCGAGTCTGCGCGCTGATCAAGCGTTAGACGATGAACGGTTGGCGCAATGGCGGGATACGATCGGCGGCCCGGGCTATTGGGTGCGTGATTTGAATGGTTGGCGGCTGATCGGGCTTAACACCATGCTCTGCAGTACCGGTCACCCGGCTGAAGAGGAGCAATTGGTTTGGCTTGAGCAACAGCTATCGGACAGTCAGCCGATCGCACTCTTCACTCACAAGCCATTTTGTGTCGATAAAATGGACGAAGGGCCCTGCGGGTACTGGACGATTGCGCCCGAGCCTCGGGCCCGGCTGTTGTCGTTGCTCGCGGGTAAGCCTGTTAAGCTGATTGCCAGTGGCCATCTTCATATCCAGCGTCACAAGGTCATTGACGGTGTCGACCATGTGTGGTCGCCAGCGTCGTCCTTTGTGGTTGGTCCCATGCAGCAGGATCTCGGCGGTGACCGCGTTATTGGTTATGTCGAGCATGTCTTTGAGGCAGACCGAGTGATCAGCCGGTTTGTTCGCCCAGACGGTGTCGAGGATCTCGTGTTTGATACTCACCGGAAGACGATTTATCCGGACTGATCTAGTTTCAATATAGCGGTTGCGCCATCGAGAAAGACGGGAGCCGTGGTTGCCGCGATTATCCCCTGTCGTTATAGCGCCTTTCGCATCGTGATGCTGGTTGGTCGATCATAGCCCGCGTGCGCCGTCGTGCCCGTTTGCACAAAACCAAGAGCTGCAAACGTTTGATGGTT
>JBCDBQ010000644.1:0-4384 GCA_039183375.1 Pseudomonadota bacterium | reverse complement strand
CGTTTGCGCAGTATGAGGCAAGATCGAACCAGGTTGCGCATCTCCTTCGCAGCCTTGGGCTTAGTCGCGGTGACCGTGTCGCCATCTACATGGAGAACAACGCGGAATATCTGATGCTGGCCTGGGGAGCACTGCGCACCGGCCTGCGCGTGACGGCAATCGCGACGCATTTGGCATCTGATGAGATAGACTACATTCTCAATGATAGCGGTGCCCGGGTTCTATTTATCTCGGAAGCTATGGCTGCGCGGGCAGCGGATCTGAAGGCGAAGGAAACATCAGACAATTGTCGCTTCATGCTCGGGCCGTCAAAACCGGGGTTTCTCGATCTCGAAGAAGCGCTGGAGAAGCAATCGAGTATTCCTGTTGCCGATCAGTCCGAAGGTATTGAAATGCTCTACTCGTCTGGCACGACGGGGCGTCCGAAGGCTGTGAGAAAACCATTGCCTGAAATGCCGTTCGGGCATCCGCCGCCATCCTATCAATCGTTTGCCGACATCTATGGTGTGGACGAGAACACGACCTACTTTCACCCGGCACCGCTTTATCATGCAGCGCCTCTGCTCGGTCATCTCCGGGTCATTCGTTTCGGGGGTTGCTGCCTTGTAACCCAAAAGTTTGATGCCGAACGCGCGCTCGCATTGATGGATAAGCACAATGTGACTCACACCCAGTGGGTGCCGACCCACTTTGTACGATTATTGCGTTTGCCACCGGAGGTCCGAAAGCAATACAAAGGCACTCATCACCGCGTTGCGATCCATGCCGCCGCACCCTGTCCGGTCGAGATCAAACAGCAAATGCTGGATTGGTGGGGCCCGATCATTTTCGAATACTACGGCGGTTCAGAGGGTAATGGTTACGTTGCAATTACTGCTGCAGAATGGCTCGAGAAAAAGGGATCGGTCGGTCGCGCCAAAGTCGGCAAGCTGAGAGTTTGTGACGAGCAGGGTGACGAAGTTCCGGTCGGCGTAGAAGGCACAGTGTTCTTTGAGGACGGGCCCAAGTTCGCGTATCACAACGATCCTGACAAGACAGCCACTGCTCACAATAAGCACGGCTGGAGCACACTCGGTGACGTGGGCTATGTTGACGAAGACGGCTACTTGTTTCTTACCGATCGCAAAGCGTTTGTGATTGTGTCAGGCGGCGTGAACATCTATCCACAAGAAGCCGAAAATCTACTCAGTTCTCATCCGGAGGTCATCGACGTCGCGGTGTTCGGTATTCCCGATCCAGAGTTTGGTGAGCAGGTCAAAGCGGTCGTGCAGCCAGTGCAAATCGATCTGGCAGATAGCGAGATGGAGACGAGACTATTGGATTTCTGCCGTGAGCATCTCAGCCATGTGAAGTGTCCGCGTTCGATCGATTTCCGTGAAGACCTTCCGCGCCAGGATAATGGGAAACTCTACAAGCGAAAGCTACGCGACGAGTACTGGTCAAAGCACAACGAGGGGAATAAGCCATGACATTCGATGCAAGAGTCGTCGCCGACAAGTTACTTTCAGCGCGAAAGTCGCGCACGCAATTGCAAGCCACAGATATTGACCAAGAAGCCACGACAATGGACGAGGCTATGGCAGTACATACTCATGTCATGGCGGAGCTAGGTGCTGTCGGTGCCTTCAAGACTAGTAAAACGCCTGATGGCATTCCGTTTTTTGCCCCGATACCTGCCAATGACGTCCGGCCCACCGGTTCAACGTTCACGGGTAGCGAACTTGTTCAGGTCGGTATTGAACTCGAGATTGCCTTTCGGATCGAGCAGGCGCTGCCTGCGCTCGATGACCTTGAGTTCTCCGATAAGTTAAAAGCTGCGGTGGTCGCTTACCCGGTCATTGAAGTGGTCGATACGCGGTTAGCATTCCTCGAGACGTGTCACCCGATGATGAAGTTGGCAGACAACCAGGCGAATGCTGGTCTCGTGTTCGGTGCGCCTGTTGCGGATTGGCAGTCACTCAATGTGACCAACCCTGGCCACCGATTCACTGCTGATGAAACAGTGATCTCGGAAGGCACTGGAGCAGTGCCTGGCGGGAGTGCATTCGAGATTTTGGAGAGTTTCGTGCAAGTGGCCGGCAATCACTGCGGCGGTTTGCAGGTTGGTCAGCTCGTGACAACCGGCGCGCTTTCCGGCCTGCATTGGATCGAAAAAGGACAGACCGTGCGGGGCCAGATTGATGGCTTGGGTGGCGTCGAAGTGGTGATCGGATCGTAACCCGACCATTTCGTGCGTCTTGGACGAGCCGGAGCTCGGCTTATGCCGCGGTCCAGCCGCCATCGACGAACTGCACGGTTCCTGTCGTGAAGCTCGACTCGCTACTAGCGAGGTAGGCGATCGCCTTGGCGACCTCTTCGACTTGACCAATACGGCCCATAGGATGACGGGATAGGCGCCAGTCCATCATGGCTATCGGATCTGGGGCGCTGTCTCGCGACGCCCGCGACATCGGTGTGTCAATAACGGCAGGGGCAACCGTGTTGATCCGAACCCCGCTCTTGGCATAGTCGACCGCAGTTGTCTTCGTAAAGGATACAATCGCGCCTTTAGACGCAATGTAGGCACAGTTGTTGCCACCGCTGTTGAAGGCAAGTTGCGAGGCGAGCGTAACGATCGAGCCACCACCGTTCGCGATCATGTGCGGCAGTGCTGCACGAGCCCAGCGAACCGTGCCCATGACATTGACCTGCCAGATGCGGTCCCAGTCATCGTCGCTCAGGGTGAGCAGCGTGCCGCCAGTGGTCGAAACAGCCGCGCATGTCACCAGATGATCGATCTTGCCCCAATCTGACTGCACACCCTGAATGATTGTCTCGGCCTCAAGGGATGACTCAACATCCGCAACCGCACGTTGGGCCGTGCCGCGCTTGCTTCGGATGTCACTGATGACCTCGTCGAGACCTAGACCATTTTGGTCGACGAGCAAAACTCTTGAGCCTCTCTCGGCGAATAGTTTTGCGGTCGCAGCACCAATACCTGAAGCTGCTCCAGTGATGACCGTCGTCTGCCCTTCGAACTGCATGGCGATTCTCCAGCGTAAGCTAGCGATAAAGAAGCAAGGCGAGAATGCCGAGCGTTACAATAAGAATACCTGCGATTTCCATAGCGCTACTACGCTCTCGAAAGAAAAGATAAGATGCTGCGAAGGTAAACACCAACTCAATCTGCCCCAATGCGCGCACGTAGGCCGCTTTCTCGATTGTCATTGCCGTGATCCAACCGACCGAACCTAGCATGCCGACAAGGCCAACCCAGGCCGAGATTCGCCACGAGCTGAGGACCGCGGTCAACTGCCCTGGTTCTCGGATGCGCATGTAAACGGCCATGATAATCGTTTGAAAGATCGTCACAAAGACCAGCGTCGTGGCGCCTTTGACGACAAAGTCGCCGCCATCCAGAGAGAGCGCAGCAGCGCGATAAGTCACCGCTGAAACACCAAAGAATGCGCCGGAGGCGATTCCAATGAGCGCCGTCTTGTTGAGGAGATTGGTTGCAAGCTCCCGCACCGTCAGAGAGCTCTGCGTCAACGAAATCATAATGACGCCGACCAGGCTCAGCAGGATCGCAAATGTCGCCGCGACACTAATCGTTTCGCCTAGGACGACAATGCCGAAGATCGCCGCCTGGACCGTCTCAGTTTTTGAAAATGTCGTGCCAACTGCAAAGTTGCGCATTGAGAAAAGGGAGACGAGCGTGGCTGTCCCCATAATCTGTGCGACTGCACCTATCGAGCCGTAGAGAAAGAACTCGTTCGTCGTTTTTGGAACCTCGTAGCCAACGAACAGGACGAGGCAGGTCAGGTAAAGGACAGTCAGTGGCACGGCATAGCCGAACCTGCAGAACGTTGCGCCTGTCGTGGAAAGCTGCCCTTTTAAGTACTTCTGCAGTACCGACCGAATGTTCTGCATAAAGGCAGCAAAAATTGTAATGGGAATCCAAAGTTCCACGCAGTCCCCCCTACGGATTGCAGTTGGCGTCCTCGTCTAACTCGACACTATGTTAGTACAGGTTTGCACCAAAGTTGGTGGCAAGATCAAACTCAGGCGCTAAGCGACCCGTTGGTTCACAGGCCTCGCCACCTTCGCGCGGAAGGTACTGCCCCGAACCAGGTTCCGCCGAGCAATTTCCATCCGAAACGATCACGTCGCCACGCCGTAATACTGTCGTTGGCCAACCTCGTAATTCGCGCCCGGCAAACGGCGTATAACCTGTCAGATCATGAACGACATCGTCACTCAGTGTAACCTTCTTGTCCGGGTCCCAGATCGCAATATCGGCATCGGAGCCAATCGCAATGGTTCCTTTCTTAGGCGCTAGGCCGTAGATCCGAGCTGGGTCGGTCGATGTAAATCTTACAAAGTCATTGATGCCGTAACGGCCTTT
>JBCDBQ010000643.1:0-4398 GCA_039183375.1 Pseudomonadota bacterium | reverse complement strand
GTGCACCTGAAAAACGTCCTTGGCCAAATCCAGGCCCACGGTTTTTACTGTCATTGGGTGGCTCCTTTCCTAGCAGTCGATAACAACTGCACTTTGGCACGTTCGATGCCGGTGGAGCAGGAGCCATCCACCTCATCCGGAATGGGCCTTCCTCCAAGCCCATATTTCTTTAAGCTTCTTGGGGGCGGGGTAAGTTGGCCCGATCAAACCGACATTTGTGCGTCGGTTGCAAACTCATAGGAACGCCCAACGATTTGTTTTACGACGGACAACTCGTTTTCGTCACGCGGTGAAAAGATCATCACCAGACCAACAGGCCAACGTCCTTGGGTCACGAGGTAGTGGTCTTCACCCCAGCCCGTCTTTTTGATCTCGGCCACATCTTCTACCGGAAGAACGAGATGCATGCTGCCATTGTCGGGCTTCGGGTGGATGTGGGCAAATTCACGTCCGATCATAAAGGCCGCTTGGTTGCCGGGAACGCCATCCTGCAAAATCAACGCGCGGGATCCAGGAACTGATATCCCGCTGTCCTCACTATTGATGTTTGGAAGCGCAAAGCACCAGGCATGTAGGGCTTCAACAATCTCATCCGGCCCATGCTGGGTGAGTTGTGAATGTGGGAGTTGACCAAGTGTCTTGGGGGCTGGCCCTTGGCGTTGCGAGAGGTTGAGTTGGGACCACATCATTTGCTCCATACTGTTGCTTGAAGCATATGTAAGCGTGTATCCTGGCAAGGTAATGTCAGAATTATGCAAGCGAGCTTTGCATGAAAGCACAGAAGTCTCGTGCGGACCAAAACCTGGAATGGGCTGACATGCCCTATCTTTTGTCGGTGTGTGAGGCAGGCAGCCTTGCTGGCGCCGCGCGCATGCTTCGGGTAAATCACTCAACAGTTTTCAGACGCATTGAGGCGGTTGAATCCCGCTTGGGCGTTCGTCTGTTTGAGCGTCTTGCCCGCGGCTACGTTATGACGCCCGCCGGAGAACGCTTCTATGAACGGGCCATTTTGCTGTGCGAAGGGATGGATGAGCTTGAGCGAGAGTTGGGCGGACAGGATCTACGACTAGAAGGTATACTTACCGTCACTACGACAGACTCTCTCCTCCATTGCCTTGCACCCATTTTTGCACAGTTCCGGCAGGCACACCCGGATGTCGAACTGCGGCTGCTGTCAGACGTGCAGGCGCTCGATTTGATGCAGAGAGATGCGGATATCGCACTTAGGCCAACAAATGCTCCTCCAGAGCACTGGATCGGTCGGAACCTATCTAGTTTGTCTTTTGCTACCTACGCGCACCGTGACTATTGGCAAGCTGTGGGGGATGAAGACCCTGAAAACTATCACTGGATCATGCTGGGGACGACCTGAACCAATCCCCGATGAGCAAAGTCACTCTACGCTGCAAACAGGAAGGGGCCAAATCAACCGTGCTCAATACGATGATGAGCGTATTTGACATGGTGAACGCAGGTTTCGGGCTGGCTGCCATGCCTTGCTATCTCGGCGAGAAACATGAAACTCTCGTACGTGTGCATCAGCCAGACGATAGCACAAATTGGCACCTATGGCTCTTGGCCCATCCCGATGTTCGGCGCAGTGCGCGGGTGAACGCGTTCTATGATTTTGCCACAAAGCACATCACGGATGAGGTATTGGGCGCACCTTAAAGTCCGCGCTGCCCTCTGTGTCATTTTGCAAACTCGGCTTGCGGATTTTGGCAATTCTCTGTGCCTGCCAGCAACCCACCTTCTTGGTAGCAACCAAGAAGGAGGACGCCTATGTCACTTGTCAGAACAGCAATAGTGCTGAGCCTTGGCCTCATTGCGGGTACGGCACAAGCTTTAGAAATCGAAACCAACAGGCTCGATGAGCTTTATGCTGATGCGCTTGCGGAAGGTGGGGAATTCGTCTTGCGTGCTGGCGGCGATGAACCCACGCAGATTGATTATTATCTGGATCGCTTCAAAGAACGGTTCCCAAACCTAAACGTAACGCACAGTGTGGATGTCAGCATCAATCACGCACCTCGGTTCGACAACGCCCGTTCCGCTGGCGGTGAAGAAAACATCCCGGATGTCATCCAGTTCCAGACCCTGCACGATTTCAATTACTATATGGAACGTGGGCTGTTGGATGCCTACAAACCCGCGAACTGGGACAAGGTGTTCCCAGACCACAAGGACCCGCATGGTCGCTGGACCGGCCTTTATGGCGTGACGTTCAGCAACTACGTCAACTTGGATCTGGTCGATCCCGAAAACCCGCCCCGTGATGCTTTGGATTACCTGGATCCGAGCCTCAAAGGCAAGATCATCCTGACCTATCCCCACGATGACGATGCGGTGCTCTACCAGTTTTGGAACCTGAAAGAAGCCTATGGTTGGGATTACCTGGAAAAGCTGATCGCTCAGGAGCCTATTTGGACGCGCGGGACCGCAATGCCCTATCACGCCGTCAACAATGGCTGGTACGCTGCCAGCTTCACAACCTTCTGGGCGTTTGAGAACTTCCCCGGACTGAACACCGAATTCATGCTGCCAGAAGAGGACTACTTCCTGACCTGGTTCCAGACCGCAGGCATACCAACACAAGCCAAAAACAAAGCGGCAGCTAAACTCTATCTGAACTGGATGCTGTCCGAAGAGTTCCAAGGGACGTGGCTTCAGTTCCCTGTGCGAATGGATATCGAAGCGCCAGGAGACTACGGATCGGTTCAGCAGCACAACACGTCACCCGGGGACTTCCATCGTTGGATGCTGAAGCGCCCTTTGGTCGAACGGTTCCGTGATCAAATGCGCCAGTTGATCGGACCCGCAACAGGGCCTGAGGCAGTCGACCTGGATTACTCCACCAAACCGGAGTGATCTTTACAAACAGCGTGGGGCCTGAAGAAGGCCTCAAGCAACTTTTTGGACATTGCTTGCAGCGGCGCAAAAGCGCTACGTCCGAGTCTTTCCGGTTCCCCGCATTCTTGATTGCGCAGCTGCAGCGAAAGTCGGCTATGGCGGGCCGCGGCGCAGCGAAAGCAGGTACCGGCCAATTTCCGGTAAGCGCCGTTTCCGGCGTCGCCGTTTCCGGCGTCGCCGTTTCTTGACTAGTGACTGATGCTTCATGTCATGGGATTTTGGGTCCGCAAATTTTGGGACCTCAATTAATTGTGCCATGTCTCATAGATTGATGCGGGTTGCCCAAAGCATATTTGTCGTGCATCCGCAGATAGTTAAATAAATTGCTCGACTTCCATGGCTTGGTAAGCGGTACTGCTGGCATGGACGACACAACCCGGGAACAGCTCAATTTCGTTTTTGCAAAGTTAACGGGTAGTCTGGAGGACGCGGCATCGCAAGCTCTCAGAGGTCAACGATCGGAGATTAGCCCAAAAGAAGCACTAGAGCTTGTTCAATCCCTTCAGGTTCTGTTGCACCACGCGGCCGCGCGCTTGCGGGCGATTGAGCATTTGGCCCGTCAGAGCGGGCGAACCTGAAGCAAAACAACAACTTTGGATTGTGCAAAGCGGGCGTACGGGCTTGCACTGGATCGGCGGCCGTCAATCCGTAGAATTAGTCCAACAACTCACCCAGCGAGACACCAAGCGCAACAGCCAGTTTATCCACAACTGTAATTGTCGGGTTGCGGGCACTACGTTCAAGGTCACTTATATAAGTCCGGTGAACATCCGCCTGATGCGCGAACTCCTCCTGCGACCAGCCTTTCATCTGCCGCAAGCGTCGCATGTTTTTTGCCAGGCGATCACACACTTCCATATTATGTCTTGGACGCATCGCGCCGAAACTGACACCGGGCAGGTCTGCCGTCGCCTCAAACTTATGTGTGGGATGTGTCATCAGAAGAACCCCGATAGATGTGTCGATGGCTGGCTTTCGAGGCTCGCGATGTTAGATATGGCTGTAGAGATTCAGCAGGACAGATGTCACCCGAAAATTTGTCCGGCCAGACCAAATCAAGCCGATTGGGAGTTCGAAATGAAAGCGCATTCAGCGAGTATGATAAATGCGGTGACCTTGATCGTTTGCGGTGTCTGGGCCTACCTATCCATCGGCGCGGCATCTTTCACCCCATTGATCCCGGTCGGGTTCGGTGTGGCTTTGCTGCTGTGCTATCCGAGCGTGAAATCTGAAAACAAGGTGATAGCGCATGTGGCGGTGCTGTTGACCGTGGTGCTGTTGATCGCGCTTTACATTCCGTTGTCTTCTGCCCTGCAAAATGGCCTGCCGGGACCGCTGATCCGGTCGTTTGCGATGGTGATTACGACGATTGTCGCGCTGATCTTTTTCGTCAAGAGCTTTCGGGATGCCCGTCGCGCCCGCGAGTCATGATCGCCGGCACGGACCCTCCAGAGTTTAGCGACATATCCGAACTAACTGGAGTTACGC
>JBCDBQ010000642.1:0-4400 GCA_039183375.1 Pseudomonadota bacterium | reverse complement strand
GGCGGCCATGTTCCATGCGGCTGAGTAAGAAGCCATCACTCTCAAGACTTGAGGTAAGACTCACCTGAAAACTCCTGGTGTTTGTCGCAGTCAATCCTATAAATGCTCACGAGTTCGATTGTCTATCGAAGGGTTGCCGAGATGTCCGAGACCTCGACATCGCTGATGCCGATTGCGCAACACGCATCCGGATCGGACCCCGATGTAGCCACTGCAATTGCGTCGGTTGTTGTCGCACGTTGCGGTAGGTGCACGAATGAAAGCGGCAGCATACGGACCAACCTGAGACCCATCTTTGCAGCGGTGGTCTGTCCAAACGGGCTTTTTGCCAGCCGCCGGTCCAATGTTGAATATCAACGGCTAGTAGCTGCGAGGATCAAGCGGATCTGTGTTCGCCTCGATTTCGGTGGGATCGTCGAATCCATCGCCATCCGAATCCGCTTTATAGGGGAAAGTTCCGGCTCTGAGTTCCCGGATATTCGATATGCCATCGCCATCAATATCGTCGTCGCCGGAATCCTCGATGCCGTCGCGATCCGTGTCAGCCCACCTCGAGGGATCATTGGGGAAACCGTCGAACGCGTCCTCGATACCATCACGATCCGCGTCGGTCGCCGGTGGCGTATAGGCGCCATTCCATTCGGTGGCGGCATCAGGAACCTTGCCGATGTTGGCTTCGTAGATGAGCAGGTCGTACAACTCGCTCATGTGATTCGGCCGTTGCTCGCTCGGTAAGCCCAGGTGAACACCGGGCTTCCAGCCCATAGGTCCCAGATTTCGAAGCGTCCAGGACATGCTGAGTTGGTCGGTGACAACCGCAACAGACTGCATGGAACCGGAGAGCCATGCCGTCACGACCGGTATTGCAAGGATCTCCTGTATTTGGCGGTCCGAATAATGCCGCCGCAACTCCTCAATGTGCGCAGCCGTAACCCGCGTCGGAACTCGCCCTGCATCCCGAGCGAGGCGCAGCGCGGCCTTGAAGGCGCGATCGTCCTGCAAAAACTCCGAGCGCTCAAAATCCATCAGCGACTGAATATAGGCAATGAGCGGGCCCTTTTCGTCCTCCGGAATCTGCTCGTGGAATTGGTCCGCTTCGGTGTAATCCCAGATGCCAAACGCACCGTGCGCCTGGCAGTGCACGCAACCGGACGCCAGCTGGTAGACCATGAAGATTGACCAGATCTCCGGATAGTCCATTGTGCGCTCACGTTGGAGAACGTACTCGTCCATCGCCAGCGTGCCGAAGGCGGTGCCCCGATCCCAGAAAGTATCGAACATGTTGCGATCGCTGTACGGAACCGTCGAGTTAACGTCCACCGGGCCGGTGTAGTAGTCGTAGTCATAGGCGGCGACGTCAAACGGTGGTGTACCCTCTGGCGGCAGATTCGCCGCGCGTGCATCATCCGCCTCCCACCGGAGCAATGTGCTGGGGTAAGCGTCAAAGGGCTGTTCGATCCCGTCACCATCGCCGTCGAATGTCACGATGGGCACGTCGTATCCAGTGACCAAATTCAGCCAGTCGGTCTCAAGCACCGGATCGACTGCGCCGTAGTCATCGCGCACCCAAGTCGCATCTATTTCCGCCACAACACCGGTTTGTGCATCACCGACAAACGGGTTCGCGCGTTGCTCCTCGGGCGACGTCGGCGCATTGTGACCAACCGTCCAGCCTACGCTTGCTAGATTCTCGGTTGCCCAATCGACTGTTTCCTGATCGGTGACAATAGGTAGAACGCCGTCGTGGGTCGCCGACGCATGATTTATCGCGCCGAGTTGCATCAACTCAGCAATGGCGCGGTCGGTATAGTTTCTACGCAAGAGCGCGTGAATGTCGCCCGACGATGTAATGGGATAGTTCCCCATCACATCAATATAGGTAAATGCCGCTTTGAGGCGAGGGTCTTTCAGGTTCTCGACATAGCGGGGATCAAAGATGGCCTGAATTTCCTCGAGCGGCACATCCATTAGCGACAATTGGTAGGCGCTTCTTGCGGTGTGATGTCCACTTCGCGACAGGATCATTTGGCGTAGCGTGAGTTTCCACTTGAGTTTGCTGTCAAAGAACGCCTTGCGATGGATCATGGCATCGGCGGTCATCAAACCTTCGTAGAAATCCCGAAGATTGCTAATGTCGATCTTGTGGCGATCGTAGTAGGCCATCGACCGATCTGAAGCGGGCGGTTGTGCCACAACCTGGGCCAGCGACAGTGAAGGCACTAGGGTCGCGGACATCATTGCGACAATTGAAAAAACCGTCTTGACTCGCATGAGCTCCGATCTCCTTAGTTGGCCAACAGGAACATGCCGTTCGGGTTCGGGGAATGGGATGGGACGTTCTGGAGTACGTCCCAATGCTCCTCCAAGAGCCCGGTTTCTTCGTTGAATCGATACATATCGACAGCCGCAATTCCGAGATCACGAGGATCGTCATGATCTAAGTTGCGAAAATTTACATGTGCGAAAGCATAGTTCCCGGAAACGATGATTCGATGGATGTCGATTGAAATCGCGCGTTCCTCAACGGAACCGCCAAACAGCTCGGCTAGCGGCGCGCGCCCATTCGGCAGGAAGATGCTGTGCTGAATGTATTCGTCCGATATATACGGCGCGAGATTTTCGTTGGTCGGCCCCGCAACGAAAATCTCATAGATCTTCAGAACTTTCCGCGCGATCTCCAGCTCCGCCTCGGTTTCCGCGAGAATGTGCGTATCAAATTCCTTCGGCACAGTGTTCCTGTGAATCGCGCCCTGCTGCCAAGCCCGCGTGGGTGGAGCAAACGGGTCGTCCGGGCTTTGCGCAGACGCGGTTGCCGGCCAACAGAATACGCATACCAAGAAAGCGAAGATTGAATTGCCCGACGTTTCGTTCATGACCCTGTCCTTTTGGGGTTGCTGTTCGATCGAGCATCAGTGCATGACACCGGCCCGCCATCATAAGCATCGCGTATCCGTACTTGTTCGCCACGATTCGGAACCACGACGTCGAACCACAGTCACACGGGACTGAATCTTGAGTTTCAAAGCACTTAGGTATGGCAACTCGCTCAAAGCCGAGTGCGCTCTTCGCTTGAACTCAAGTTCGTTTACGCCACAAAATCCTTCGGAAAGCCCAGACCGCTTTACGTCAAAGGTACCTTCATGAGAATTGTTAACAAGACACTGAAAGTGGCATGGGATGTGCGCTATGTGCGCAGGTCTTTTGAGGGGTCTGTCACGTGAACGATTGGTCCGAGTTCAAAACCACTATGATCGTTGCCAAACTTGGCTCGATTAGCGCTGCCGCATCGAAGCTCGGCGTTCATCGCGCCACGATCTCACGACATATTGATGTGGTCGAAGCCACCCTGGGAACCGCCCTCTTCGTGCGGCATCCGCGAGGTGTCGAGCTAACGGAAACGGGCACCGAAATGCTGAAAGTGACTCAGGAAATTCAGCAAAAGTTTGACGACCTAAAGGGGCAAATGCGGAATGCACATGGCCGGCAGACCGGAGAGCTGATTGTGACATCGCTAATCGGATTACTACCCCAGGTCATGCCAGCTGTCGCAGCGTTCAACGCAAAGTTTCCGGACGTTACGATTCGAGTGCTTTCCGGCGACGAAAAACTCCGACTGGAGTACGGAGAAGCGCATGTTGCTGTTCGTGCAGGTGCAAAGCCAACGCACCCAGACTACATCGTGCGAAAGTTTCGTCCTGAGGAGTTTGGGGCCTATATTCATCGCAACGCCCTCAATCGACTCGAGTCAACGACGCAAGTCGAGGACTGGCGGCACCTCCCCTTCATCGGCCCCATCAAGGCGAACCTGCATCAGCCTTTCGCGAAGTGGATGGGTCTTCATACGCCCGATGCCAAAGTATCCGTGCATGTCGATGCGCAGGACGCTGTCTTGCCCGCAGTTCTGGCGGGTGTCGGCGTTGGCTTTTTACCGAGGCATGTCGCTCAGCAGTTTGAGGAACTGGTCGATCTCGACCCGCTTGCAGAAGACCGGGCGACCCCGGTATGGATTGTTACTCATCGAGACTTGAGCAAGGCTGCAAAGGTGACGGAGTTTGTTCGACTATTGTTGGAAACAATCGAAGAATCAGAATGACGTCATGAGCCATCCACAGATCAACAAAGTCTCCGGCATAAATCAAATGCTGGCCTCGTTAAGTCTGCTCGCATTCTTTGCTCTCACGTGGGCACCGCTTGGCCAACATGCGTTCATGGTTGACCACTGGATGAAAGTCGGCGCCTTTGTCGCGCCAATCGTTGTCTTTTTTGGATTCAAGGCGCGTCACAATAGCGCCAGGCCTTGGTCGATCGATATAGGGCTATTCGCGTGCTTATTGACCGCTTCCTATCTCGTTCACCAAGTTGAAGAACACTGGGTCGATCTTCTCGGCCGTGAATACCCT